>NZ_JBQENN010000095.1:0-317 GCF_052044625.1 Pseudomonas sp. 22515 | reverse complement strand
GCCGGTGAAACCAGCGCGCCGTACACCCACGACGCGCAAGGCGATGACGTCTACAACGACGCTGGCCAGATCAGCCTGGGTATCACGTCTGCTGTGGATGTAGACGGTCGCACCTTCGAAAACCTGGAGCTGGGCGGTGCCGCGAAGGTAGATGTCACTGACACCACCGACGAAGTAGTGGCCAAGCTGACCGCGACGCCTTCGGTCACCGAAGGCGGCGAGATCACCTACACCATCACCCTGACCAACAAAGACGGCCTGCCGATCAACAACCACAGTGCATTGACCTTCACGCTGAGCGACGGCAAAACCGTCAT
>NZ_JBQENN010000094.1:0-317 GCF_052044625.1 Pseudomonas sp. 22515 | reverse complement strand
TCGTGAGCCAGCGGCTGGTTGACGTGCACAGTGAAGGTCGGCTTGACGTTCTCGGCCACCGAAGTCTGGTCGGCCGTGATAGTGACCTTGACCAGGTCGCCTTCGTTGCCCGGCGTACCTGGCTCGTCGATAACCGACGTGCTGACCGGGGTTTTGTCCAGCGTCAGTTGCTCGAACTTGCCGACATCCGCGCCTTCAACGGTTGCGATCGATTTGATCACAGGATCGTTGGTGCCAACGTAGACGTTGTCCGGGGCAGTGACGGTGGCAGTGCCGGTTGTACCGTTAGCCGGGATGGTGATGGTGGTTTTGCCATC
>NZ_JBQENN010000093.1:0-320 GCF_052044625.1 Pseudomonas sp. 22515 | reverse complement strand
GTGATGACGGTTTTGCCGTCGCTCAGCGTGAAGGTCAATGCACTGTGGTTGTTGATCGGCAGACCGTCTTTGTTGGTCAGGGTGATGGTGTAGGTGATCTCGCCGCCTTCGGTCACCGAAGGCGTCGCGGTCAGCTTGGCCACTACTTCATCGGTGGTATCGGTCACTTGAACCGAAGCCGCACCGCCCAGTTGCAGGTTCTCGAACTTAGCGCCAGTGACGTCTACCGCCGAATTGATACCCAGGCTGATCTGGCCAGCATCGTTGTAGACGTCATCACCCTGCGCAGCATGGGTGTATGGCGCGCTGGTTTCACCGGC
>NZ_JBQENN010000092.1:0-321 GCF_052044625.1 Pseudomonas sp. 22515 | reverse complement strand
ATCCGGGGCTGTGAACTCCAGCGGTATCGAACTGTTGCCGGCGGCATCCACCAGACGCACGTCGAGTGCTTCACCATTGGCCTGGGCAGGCGACAGGGTGAGGCTGAACAGGCCGTCGGCACCGACGACGCCGGTGCCAATTAGGTTGCCGGCAGCATCGCGCACTTGCACGGTAGCGCCGGGCTCGCCGCGACCGGTGAAGGTGACGCCATCGACCAAGGCCAGGTCAGTCGGTTGTGCAGGCGGCAGCAAGTCGGCCGAGGTGACCGAGCCCGGTTGGGATACGTTGCCGGCGGCATCGGTGAGGGTGACTTGCAAGGT
>NZ_JBQENN010000091.1:0-325 GCF_052044625.1 Pseudomonas sp. 22515 | reverse complement strand
GCACTTCGCCGTCAACTTGTGGCGGGTTGAGGTTGAGGCTGAACACGCCGGTCGGGCCGACCACGGCAGTGCCCAGTTCGGTTCCGTCGGCAGCCACGATGCGCACGGTGCTGCCCGGTTCGGCACGGCCGGTGATAACGCTGCCGTCCGCGCTCACCGCCAGTTCGGTCGGTGCGGCAGGGGCGGTGATGTCGGGCGCGGTGATCTGTGCGGGCAGCGAGGAAACGCCGCCGTCATCGATGGCAACCACGTCCAGCAGTTCGCCGTTGGCTTGTGCGGGATTCAGTTCGATGCTGAAGCTGCCATCGGCGTTGGCAATGGCACT
>NZ_JBQENN010000090.1:0-328 GCF_052044625.1 Pseudomonas sp. 22515 | reverse complement strand
GACGGTGAAGTGCTGCAGGTGACGGCCACCGACGCGGCAGGCAACGCCTCCACCGCCAGTAACCTTACCGCGCCGGACATTGACGGCGGCGATACCACCCCGCCTGAAGCACCGACCAATCTGGTGATCGGCCTTGCCGGCAGCCAGCTCAGTGGTCGAGGCGAAGCCGGCACTACCGTGCAGGTGCGTGACGCGGCCGGCAACATCCTCGCGACCGGTACCGTCGCCGCGGATGGCACCTTCACCGCCACCCTGAATCCTGCCGTGAACGACGGCAGCACCTTGCAAGTCACCCTCACCGATGCCGCCGGCAACGTATCCCAACCGG
>NZ_JBQENN010000089.1:0-335 GCF_052044625.1 Pseudomonas sp. 22515 | reverse complement strand
CCGTCTTTGTTGGTCAGCGTGATGGTGTAAGTGATCTCGCCGCCTTCGGTGACCGAAGGGGTGGCAGTCAGCTTGGCCACAACTTCGTCGGTGGTATCGGTCACTTGAACCGAAGCCGCACCGCCCAACTCGAGGTTCTCGAAGGTCGCACCAGTGGTGTCCACCGCCGAGGTGATACCCAGGCTGATCTGGCCGGCGTCGTTGTAGACGTCATCACCCTGCGCAGCGTGGGTGTACGGCGCGCTGGTTTCGCCAGCCTTGATGGTGACCTGGGCATTGTTGCTCAGGGTCACGACCAGGTCGTGAGCCAGCGGCTGGTTGACGTGCACAGTGAA
>NZ_JBQENN010000088.1:0-339 GCF_052044625.1 Pseudomonas sp. 22515 | reverse complement strand
CTTGGCCACCACTTCGTCGGTGGTGTCGGTAACCTGAACGGTAGCCGCACCGCCCAGTTGCAGGTTCTCGAACTTAGCACCAGTGACGTCTACCGCCGAATTGATACCCAGGCTGATCTGGCCAGCATCGTTGTAGACGTCATCGCCTTGCGCAGCGTGGGTGTATGGCGCGCTGGTTTCACCGGCCTTGATGGTGACCTGGGCATTGTTGCTCAGGGTCACGACCAGATCGTGGGCCAGGGCGGTGTTGATGTGTACGGTGAAGGTCGGTTTGACGTTCTCGGCCACCGAAGTCTGGTCGGCCGTGATGGTGACCTTGACCAGGTCGCCTTCGTTGCC
>NZ_JBQENN010000087.1:0-357 GCF_052044625.1 Pseudomonas sp. 22515 | reverse complement strand
TTCCCCATGTGAGAGTAGGTCATCGTCAAGATTCATTTCGCAAAACCCCTATCTGCACATGCAGGTAGGGGTTTTGTCTTATAAGTAGAAGCTATCGCTTCTCCTGGCAGGCTGAACAGCCAGCTGGTGGTGGTAAAAAGGTGGTTGACAGCGTTTTTGGATGCTGTATTATTCACCTCCCGCAACGAGACATCGAAGCGAGCCAAGTGTCTGAAGTTAAACGAGTTTCTCGAAAAATTTCAAAATAAACACTTGACAGACCCTGAGGAAAGCGTACAATGCGCGCCTCGGTTGAGACGAAAAGCTCTTAACCAAACGCTCTTTAACAAATCGAATCAAGCAATTCGTGTGGGTGCT
>NZ_JBQENN010000086.1:0-371 GCF_052044625.1 Pseudomonas sp. 22515 | reverse complement strand
GAGAACGTCAAGCCAACCTTCACCGTGCACGTCAACCAGCCGCTGGCCCACGACCTGGTCGTGACCCTGAGCAACAATGCTCAGGTCACCATCAAGGCTGGCGAAACCAGCGCGCCGTACACCCACGCTGCGCAAGGCGATGACGTCTACAACGACGCTGGCCAGATCAGCCTGGGCATCAACTCGGCGGTGGACGCCACCGGCGCTGCGTTCGAGAACCTCGAGTTGGGCGGTGCGGCTTCGGTTCAAGTCACCGACACCCTCGACGAAGTAGTGGCCAAACTGACCGCGACCCCGTCGGTCACCGAAGGCGGCGAGATCACCTACACCATCACGCTGACCAACAAAGACGGTCTGCCGATCAACAACCA
>NZ_JBQENN010000085.1:0-374 GCF_052044625.1 Pseudomonas sp. 22515 | reverse complement strand
ATGTTGCCTGCCGCGTCACGTACCTGCACGGTAGAGCCGGCTTCGCCTCGACCGCTGAGCTGGCTACCGGCAAGACCGATCACCAGATTGGTCGGTGCTTCAGGCGGGGTGGTATCGCCGCCATCGATGTCCGGTGCGGTGACCGAGCTGGTAACGGAAGTGTTGCCAGCGGCATCGGTCGCGGTGGTCTGCAGCACTTCGCCGTCAACTTGTGGCGGATTGAGGTTGAGGCTGAACACGCCGGTCGGGCCGACCACGGTAGAGCCCAATTCGGTGCCGTCCGCAGCCAGGACACGCACGGTGCTGCCCGGTTCGGCACGGCCGGTGATAACGCTGCCGTCCGCGCTGACCGTCAGTTCGGTTGGGGCGGCAGG
>NZ_JBQENN010000084.1:0-376 GCF_052044625.1 Pseudomonas sp. 22515 | reverse complement strand
ACCACCAATCTGTGTAGGAGCGGGTTTACCCGCGAATGCGGTGGCGGCGGCAACGGTGAACGGCAAGTGGGGATTGGCCAGCAGGGCCGGCCTCTTCGCGGGTAAACCCGCTCCTACAGAGGATGGTGCGACGCCAGGCTAGAATGGCTTCCACGCATCATTAACGTGACTTTCCTGCCCCCCCCCTACGTCAAGACTTTGGTTCGGGGCACTTCTGCTCTGGACCTGGCGATGCCAGCGTACCGTGCTGCGCATTTCTGGACTTCCCCGTCCCATCACTTGAGGTAGCAAGCAAGATGGCCAAGGCCGCCGATGTCGTTGTGCAATGCCTGGAAAACGAAGGTGTCGAGTATGTATTCGGCATTCCCGGTGAGGA
>NZ_JBQENN010000083.1:0-407 GCF_052044625.1 Pseudomonas sp. 22515 | reverse complement strand
GTACCGTTAGCCGGGATGGTGATGGTGGTTTTGCCATCGTCCAGGGTAAAGGTCAGCGCCGCATGCTTGTCGATCGGCAGGCCGTCTTTGTTGGTCAGTGTGATGGTGTAGGTGATCTCACCGCCTTCGGTGACCGAAGGAGTCGCGGTCAGCTTGGCCACGACTTCGTCGGTGGTGTCGGTGACATCCACCTTCGCGGCACCGCCCAGCTCCAGGTTTTCGAAGGTGCGACCGTCTACATCCACAACAGACGTGATGCCCAGGCTGATCTGGCCAGCGTCGTTGTAAACGTCATCGCCTTGCGCAGCGTGGGTGTACGGCGCGCTGGTTTCGCCAGCCTTGATGGTGACCTGGGCGTTGTTGCTCAGGGTCACGACCAGGTCGTGAGCCAGCGGCTGGTTGACGTG
>NZ_JBQENN010000082.1:0-420 GCF_052044625.1 Pseudomonas sp. 22515 | reverse complement strand
CCCCTTATATTTCACTTTCTTGAAATTAAAGGTTGACGCCCTCTCGAATCCCCTTATAATGCGCCCCACTTCCAGCGACAACGGAACGACAAACTCCTTGAAATTCAATGAGTTAGTCGATTCAGTAGGTGTTGGAAGGGCTACGATCGAATGATCGAAAGCGGTTGAAAATGGTGGTTGACAGCGCTTCCAGGTGCTGTATGATTCGCCTCCCGCTACGAGAGATCGCAGCGAGCCAAGTGTTTGAAGCTAAACGAGTTTCTCGCAAAAAAACTTCAAAATAAACGCTTGACAGGTTCTGAGGAAAGCGTAGAATGCGCGCCTCGGTTGAGACGAAAAACTCTTAACCAAACGCTCTTTAACAAATCGAATCAAGCAATTCGTGTGGGTGCTTGTGAGTACGGACTGATAGTCAAAAAG
>NZ_JBQENN010000081.1:0-432 GCF_052044625.1 Pseudomonas sp. 22515 | reverse complement strand
GAGGATTTCGTCAAGGCGGTGAAGGCGACCGGCAAGAAGCAGCTGATCATTGCAGGTGTTGTGACCGAGGTTTGCGTGGCGTTCCCGGCGCTGTCGGCCTTGGAGGAAGAATTTGAGGTGTTCGTGGTGACCGATGCTTCCGGCACCTTCAATGAGATGACCCGTGATGCCGCGCATGACCGCATGAGCCAGGCGGGTGCCCAACTGATGACCTGGTTCGGCGTGGCCTGCGAGCTGCACCGCGACTGGCGCAACGATGTCGAAGGGCTGGCTGCACTTTGCTCCAACCACATTCCGGATTATCGCAACCTGATGACCAGCTATAACGCGCTGACTGCGGGTAAGTAATCAACTATCAGCAACGCGCACAAAGGCCGGCTCTCTCTATAGGGAGCCGGCCTTTTTTGTTTGCTGTACCGGCCTCTTCGCGGG
>NZ_JBQENN010000080.1:0-438 GCF_052044625.1 Pseudomonas sp. 22515 | reverse complement strand
TCCATGCCGATCACGCACTGGCCGGTCTGTTCGGCAAAGGCCAGGCCGTTGATGAGGTCGGCGTTGTCGTAGCGGTCCAGTGCCTGCAACAAGCGTTCGCTGACCACCCAGCGGGCATGGTCGTTGGCGCGGTCTTCGGCGGTAGCCGGAAGTGATGGTTCAAAGAGTCCATGGGTACGCTCCATCTGCAAGGATGATGTATGGCATCAATTGATCTCCTTGGGCCTTCTGGGCGTGCGCGGTTTGCGTGGCTTTTTCTCCGGCCGCTTGCCGGGCTTGAGCTGCCAGCGGTCGGCGTTGGCGAGCAGGCGTGCCTGGATTGCGGGTGGGTAGTCGCTCAGGGTTGTCACGGGTGGGGCTGGCTTGCCGGGCAGGCCGGCCTCGCGGATGACCTTCGGCCAGCGCGGTCGCCAGCACAGCAGCAGGCTGAGCCAGTGG
>NZ_JBQENN010000079.1:0-467 GCF_052044625.1 Pseudomonas sp. 22515 | reverse complement strand
GTACCGTTAGCCGGGATGGTGATGGTGGTTTTGCCATCGTCCAGGGTAAAGGTCAGCGCCGCATGCTTGTCGATCGGCAGACCGTCTTTGTTGGTCAGCGTAATGGTGTAGGTAATCTCGCCGCCTTCGGTGACCGACGGGGTAGCAGTCAGCTTGGCCACGACTTCGTCGGTGGTGTCGGTCACTTGGACCGAAGCCGCACCGCCCAACTCGAGGTTCTCGAAGGTCGCACCAGTGGCGTCCACCGCCGAGGTGATACCCAGGCTGATCTGGCCAGCGTCCTGGTAGACGTCATCGCCTTGCGCGTCGTGAGTGTATGGCGCACTGGTTTCGCCGGCCTTGATGGTGACCTGGGCATTGTTGCTCAGGGTCACGACCAGGTCGTGGGCCAGGGCGGTGTTGATGTGCACGGTGAAGGTCGGTTTGACGTTCTCGGCCACCGAGGTCTGGTCGGCCGTGATGGTGAC
>NZ_JBQENN010000078.1:0-572 GCF_052044625.1 Pseudomonas sp. 22515 | reverse complement strand
GCGGCAGGCAACGCCTCCACCGCCAGTAACCTTACCGCGCCGGACATCGACGGCGGCGATACCACCCCGCCTGAAGCACCGACCAATCTGGTGATCGGCGTTGCCGGCAGCCAACTCAGCGGTCGTGGTGAAGCCGGTACCAGCGTTCAGGTGCGCGATGACGCAGGCACCGTAATTGCCACGGGCACGGTCAATCCGGATGGTACCTTCGCGATCACCTTGAACCCGGCCATCACCGATGGCAGTACGCTGCAAGTCACCCTCACCGACGCCGCTGGCAACGTATCCCAACCGGGCTCGGTCACCTCGGCCGACTTGCTGCCGCCAGCACAACCGACTGACCTGGCCCTGCCCGATGGCGTCACCTTCACCGGTCGCGGCGAGCCCGGCGCTACCGTGCAAGTGCGCGATGCTGCCGGCAACCTGATTGGCACCGGTGTCGTCGGTGCCGACGGCCTGTTCAGCCTCACCTTGTCGCCTGCCCAGGCCAATGGTGAAGCGCTCGATGTGCGTCTGGTGGATGCCGCCGGCAACGCCTCGGCGCCACTGCAATTCGATGCGCCGGACATCAC
>NZ_JBQENN010000077.1:0-576 GCF_052044625.1 Pseudomonas sp. 22515 | reverse complement strand
GCCGGTAGCCAGCTCAGCGGTCGAGGCGAAGCCGGCTCTACCGTGCAGGTACGTGACGCGGCAGGCAACATCCTCGCGACTGGCACCGTCGCTGCAGATGGCACCTTCGTCATCGCCCTGGACCCTACCGTGAACGACGGCAGCACCTTGCAAGTCACCCTCACCGACGCTGCCGGCAACGTATCCCAACCGGGCTCGGTCACCTCGGCCGACTTGCTGCCGCCCGCGCAACCGACTGACCTAGCCTTGGCCGATGGCGTCACCTTCACCGGTCGCGGTGAGCCTGGTGCTACCGTGCAGGTGCGCGATGCTGCCGGCAACCTGATTGGCACTGGCTTGGTCAACGAAGACGGCACCTTCAGCGTCACGCTGCTACCCGCCCAGGCCAATGGTGAAGCCCTGGACATTCGCGTGGTGGATGCCGCCGGCAACGCCTCGGCGCCACTGCAATTCGATGCGCCGGACATCACACCGCCTGAGGCAGTAACCAATATTTCAGTTGGTGCTGACGGCCTGGCCCTGAGCGGTCGCGGCGAACCAGGTGCCACTGTGGAAGTGCGTGATGCCAATGGCACT
>NZ_JBQENN010000076.1:0-593 GCF_052044625.1 Pseudomonas sp. 22515 | reverse complement strand
GCCAATGACGTCTACAACAACGGTTCGACCGTCAGCGTCACCATCGAGAACGCCACGGGCGGCAACTTCGAACAGCTGACTCCGAATCCGACCCCAGCCTCGACTGTCATCAATGACAGCATCGATACCGTCACCGTAAGCATTGTCAGCAATGGCAATGTGACCGAAGACCAGCAACCTTCCTTTACTGTGAAAGTTAGCCAGCCGCTGGACCGTCCGTTGACCGTAACCCTGTCGAACGGCGACACCGTGACGATCGAAGCCGGTAAGACCGAAGTCGAGTACAAGACCTCGGTTCAGGGCGATGACGTCTATCTTGATGCAGGCTCCATCACGCTCAGTGTTACCGACGCTACAGTTCCGGGTGCCACCTTCGAGAAGCTGGCCTTGGGTGGCCCGGCTACGGTTGAGATCTCGGACACTATCAGTGAAGTGGTGGCCAAACTGACCGCCACCCCGTCGGTCACCGAAGGCGGCGAGATCACTTACACGATCACGCTGACCAACAAAGATGGTCTGCCGATCAACAACCACTCGGAGCTGTACTTCAAGCTGACCGACGGCACCACTGTCGTCGTGGCAGCGAACAGCAC
>NZ_JBQENN010000075.1:0-661 GCF_052044625.1 Pseudomonas sp. 22515 | reverse complement strand
CCGGTTGGGATACGTTGCCGGCGGCATCGGTGAGGGTGACTTGCAAGGTGCTGCCGTCGTTCACGGCAGGATTCAGGGTGACGGTGAAGGTGCCATCCGCGGCGACGGTGCCGGTCGCGAGGATGTTGCCGGCCGCGTCACGTACCTGCACGGTGGAGCCGGCTTCGCCTCGACCGCTGAGCTGGCTACCGGCAACGCCGATCACCAGATTGGTCGGTGCTTCAGGCGGGGTGGTATCGCCGCCATCGATGTCCGGCGCGGTGACCGAGCTGGTAACGGAAGTGTTGCCAGCGGCATCGGTCGCGGAGGCCTGCAGCACTTCGCCGTCAACTTGTGGCGGGTTGAGGTTGAGGCTGAACACGCCGGTCGGGCCGACCACCGCAGTGCCCAATTCGGTGCCGTCGGCAGCCACGATGCGCACGGTGCTGCCCGGTTCGGCACGGCCGGTGATAACGCTGCCGTCCGCGCTGACCGCCAGTTCGGTTGGGGCAGCAGGGGCGGTGATGTCGGGCGCGGTGATCTGTGCGGGCAGCGAGGAAACGCCGCCGTCATCGATGGCGACCACGTCCAGCAGTTCGCCATTGGCCTGGGCCGGGTCGAGGGTGACGGTGAAGCTGCCGTCGGGGCCCGCCACCACAGTGCCAATCAGCGTGCCGTTGGC
>NZ_JBQENN010000074.1:0-663 GCF_052044625.1 Pseudomonas sp. 22515 | reverse complement strand
CTGGGCACTGCCGTGGTCGGCCCGACCGGCGTGTTCAGCCTCAACCTCAACCCGCCACAAGTTGACGGCGAAGTGCTGCAAGCCACGGCGACCGATGCCGCTGGCAACACATCGCCAAGCAGCGCAGTTACCGCACCGGATATCGACGGTATCGATACCACGCCACCCGCAGCCCCGACTGACTTGGTGATCGGTCTTGCCGGTAGCCAGCTTAGCGGTCGAGGCGAAGCCGGCTCTACCGTGCAGGTACGTGATGCGGCAGGCAACATCCTCGCGACTGGCACCGTCGCTGCAGATGGCACCTTCGTCATCGCCCTGGACCCTGCCGTCAACGACGGCAGCACCTTGCAAGTCACCCTCACCGACGCCGCCGGCAACGTATCCCAACCGGGCTCGGTCACCTCGGCTGACTTGGTGCCGCCCGCACAACCAACTGACCTGGCCTTGGCCGATGGCGTCACCTTCACTGGTCGCGGCGAGCCCGGTGCCACTGTTCAGGTACGCGATGCCGGCGGTGCTGTCATCGGTACTGGTGTCGTCGGTGCCGACGGCCTGTTCAGCCTCACCCTGTCGCCGGCCCAGACCAATGGTGAAGCACTCGACGTGCGTCTGGTGGATGCCGCCGGCAACAGTTCGATACCGCTGGAGTTCACAGCCCCGGAT
>NZ_JBQENN010000073.1:0-776 GCF_052044625.1 Pseudomonas sp. 22515 | reverse complement strand
CGTGCCCGCGAAAGGGCCGGAGCAGGCGACTCAGTTCATGGGCTGTGACTCAATCCCATCCAGCAATGCCTCAACCAACCCTTCTGCCATTTCGAGTGCGTTCAGGTTGCTCCAGAACAGGCTCTTGCCTGTGTCATCCAGATGCTCCAAGGCTTTGTAGCCACAGTCGTAGGCACCGCGCAGGTATTGGGCGACATGCACCAGGGCATCGTGGGCGGAAACGCCGGGGTTTACGGTGAACAATGGGGGATGGCCGGCATCGCAGCGGCTGAAAGAGCGTTGTGTGGTGTTGGGGAGGGGTGGATCGGGGACGATTCTTTTCATGGCAATTCCTTCTCCAGGATTGAACTGCAACCACCCGTTTCCACGCAGAAGGCGGCAGTTGTGCGCGGGGTGGAAAACCGGGGAGAAGGCAAGCCGGTAGGCCAAACGGCCTCACGCGCACAACTGCCATAACGGCAGCCCTTCATCACATCCGGGTTTCCACACCCGATCGCTGAACCGACAGCGACCCGGTTAGCCTAGAGAGCAGGCCTTCCCTGGACAATCAGACGGGCGTCGACACGGTGTGTAGGATAATTCCTTGGGATTGGCGTGAACGTAGGAAATGGTTCGCGGGGAAGTAGGACCCAGCTGATAATTAGGCGATTTGTGATGGCTTTTGTGTGTTCGCGTCATGGCGGCGAGGTGATCGTCAGGACATTGCAGGATGGCCTCCAGGTGCCTGGCGATAGTTTTTGGGCGCCCATGAGATCGAGCGCCGCCCGCGCGGCGCT
>NZ_JBQENN010000072.1:0-822 GCF_052044625.1 Pseudomonas sp. 22515 | reverse complement strand
CAAAGGCCGCGCATTTTTTGTAGGCGCGGGTTTACCCGCGAATGGGCCGCCAAGCGGCCCCAATGAATCAGAGCGAAATGGGCCGGCGCCCTGCAAAGGCATGGGCCAAGGTACCACCGTCCACCATCTCCAGCTCACCGCCCAGCGGCACACCATGGGCAATCCGAGACGCCACCAAGCCTTTCTCGCTCAGCAACTGGGCAATGTAATGCGCCGTCGCCTCCCCCTCCACCGTCGGGTTGGTCGCCAGGATCACCTCGGTAAAGGTGCCCTGCTCTTCGATCCGTGCCATCAGCTGCGGAATACCGATCGCCTCAGGCCCCAGGCCATCCAACGGCGACAGGTGCCCCTTGAGCACGAAGTAACGGCCACGGTAGCCCGTCTGCTCCACCGCATACACATCGGTCGGCCCCTCGACCACGCACAGCTGGGTGTCGTCACGGCGCGGGTCGGCGCACTGCGGGCACAGTTCCTGCTCGGTGAGGGTGCGACACTGGCGGCAATGCCCTACCCCTTCCATGGCCTGGGTCAAGGCCTGAGCCAGGCGCAGCCCGCCACTGCGGTCGCGCTCGAGCAGTTGCAGGGCCATGCGCTGGGCGGTTTTCTGGCCAACGCCTGGCAAGATGCGCAGGCCGTCGATCAGTTGGCGGATGAGAGGGCTGAAGCTCATGGGAAAGGCCTGACAATTCAATAAGAGGCGGTTTATACCCAGCGGGGGCGGTGGCGTCAAATCACCTCGCCCAAAGCCTGCAAGGTCTGCTTTTTTGTGGGAGCGGCCTTGTGTCGCGAAAGGGCTGCTAAGCAGCCCCGGCACTCTATGCT
>NZ_JBQENN010000071.1:0-967 GCF_052044625.1 Pseudomonas sp. 22515 | reverse complement strand
ACCTTGCTCAAACGTTGGTAGTAGATTTTTTGGGTTGATCGATTGAAGCAGAAAATTGATAAGCGTTTTATGAAATATATCCGATAAATGAGGAAAGGTAGGAAAGTGAAAGGCATAAGCAAGAATCCAGTCGCTAATAATGGAGCGGTTTCGTACATGCGCCATATATCCCTGGATAGTAAATATGGGTAAAAGCCGGCAATTGACAGAACAGTTATCGCGCAATACAGCTTCCCCATGAAGACAGAGTCTGTGATCCATGGATTCCTTAAGCATAAAATGGTGTCGGATAAGCTTAATAGTTGCCCTGTGATAGAGGGCTTGTGTCCAGAGTCTGACATTGAGTTGAATATCCAGATGGTTGCCATGGTCAGCGCTCCAGACGAAAAGTTGACAGGGTCTCATTGTCTTCGTCCAAGCCTTGATTGGCGTTGTAGGTTAGATGAAGTGAGACATGATTTTGGTTGGCGAGGGTGTTTTCGAAATGTAGAACTAAGCCAGCATCTACGAGGTGGCCGGTCGGGCTGATTGGAAAAACGTCAATTCCGTGGTTGTCACGGACGGAGCTCAAACTTCCTGACCATTCACTTACGCCTAGCCTGAATGCAGGCAGCAGCACTGTGAACTCTACGGTTGGTTGGGGGGTGGCTACTTCGTTATGTGTGATAGCTGTCCAATTTGGCGGCGACCAGTGGTTATTCTGATGCCATCGGGTGTCGGCGTTAGTTATGCCCAGGGATAGGGCCTGCTCGGCGGATAGTAGCTTGGGCCCGTAATGTTCATTGTGCCAAGCCTTAATTTCTGTTTGCAGTGAGGTGAAAGCAGGAAGTTTCTTGTCAAAGTCCAAGTTGATGTCGGCGTGCGACTCTCCATCATTGATGCGATTGCCGAATATGCTACGTGCTGCCCACAGTTCTATTGGGCTGTGAAGGCGTTCATGTGCCTTGGCGTGTAGGTAGAGGCCTCC
>NZ_JBQENN010000070.1:0-967 GCF_052044625.1 Pseudomonas sp. 22515 | reverse complement strand
ACCTTGCTCAAACGTTGGTAGTAGATTTTTTGGGTTGATCGATTGAAGCAGAAAATTGATAAGCGTTTTATGAAATATATTCGATAGGCTAAGAATGGGAGGAAGATTAAAGGTGCAATTAGTGTAAGGAGGATAAAGGTATAACTAAAGGTGTATGGGTTCCAGGCTTCACTGGTTAGTAAGTAAGGGTAGGTAAAGATGGCGAGCGCAATGGTCATTGCACAGTACAGCTTTCCCATAAAAACTGAGTCTGTTACCCAGGGGTTTCTCAGGCATAAGGTGGTTTTTGACAAGCTTGATAGTTGCCCGCCAATAGCGGGTTTATGCCCTGAGCTTGAGCTTGAGTTGAATATCCAGATGGTTGCCATGATCAGCGCTCCAGACGAAAAATTGACAGGGTCTCATTGTCTTCGTCCAGGCCTTGATTGGCGTTGTAGGTTAGATGAAGTGAGACATGAGTTTGGTTGGCTAGGGTGTTTTCGAAATGTAGAACTAAGCCAGCATCTACGATGTGGCCGGTCGGGCTGATTGGAAAAACGTCAATTCCTTGGTCGTCACGGAGGGAACTCAAACTTCCTGACCATTCACTTACGCCTAGCCTGAATGCAGGCAGCAGCACTGTGAATTCTACGGTTGGTTGGGATGTGGCTACTTCGTTATGTGTGATAGCTGTCCAATTTGGCGGCGACCAGTGGTTATTCTGATGCCATCGGGTGTCGGCTTTAGTTATGCCGAGGGATAGGGCCTGCTCGGCGGATAGTAGCTTGGGTCCGTAATGTTCATTGTGCCAAGCCTTAATTTCTGTTTGCAGTGAAGTGAAAGCAGGCAGTTTCTTGTCAAAGTCCAAGTTGATGTCGGCGTGCGACTCTCCATCATTGATGCGATTACCGAATATGCTACGTGCTGCCCACAGTTCTATTGGGCTGTGAAGGCGTTCATGTGCCTTGGCGTGTAGGTAGAGGCCTCC
>NZ_JBQENN010000069.1:0-1885 GCF_052044625.1 Pseudomonas sp. 22515 | reverse complement strand
CGTGGCAGACCGGGGCAACCTTGCAATACGCGGCATCACCTACAACCAGGAGGACCTGCGGGAAGCACTGGCGGCGCTGCTGGAAGCGGCTAAAAGCGAACCACAGTCAGCGTCATCCTTCGCCCTGCCGGAAGCACTTGCCAGGCAAGCCCATGCCGCTGCCAATGCCTTTGGGCGCATCAACACCCTGTACGAACAGATGCAGGCACAGAGCAGCACGGCCAGCATCGGCCTGTATGCCTGGTACGTCGCGCTGGGGCGGCAAGTGCTGCGCACCGCGACCCCCAACAGCATGGACCGCGCACTGCACCAGGGTTTGCGGCTGACCTTGTTCGCTTCGGTGCATGAAACGGCTGTCGATATTCGCCTGAGTGAAGCTGCACGTAGCGGGCAGCCCATTAACCCAAAACGCAGTGCAGGCCAGGTATCAAGGTACCTCGACCAGGCCTGGGCTGAAGGGTTGATGCAGGCCCGTAACAGTGACTTCTACAAAGTGCGTGTCTCCGGGCTGGTGTGCCTGCTGGAAGGGATGCTGATGGCCTTCAAAGCGCGCGAACTGCCTGACAGTGATGCGCGGGTGAAGACCGAACTCCTGGCGGCCGCGATGACCACGGCAGCGGCGGGCTTTGAAGTTGGAGCCAGCTATGTGGACCAGGTGGTCGCGCGGTACGGCGCGAACAGTGTGACCGGACGAGGAGCAGCGGCCGCTTTAGGGCGTTTGAAACTATGGGGCGCCAGTTTAGCTGGCACCGGGGGTTCACTGCTGGCGTGGTGGGATTTCACTGATTCGGTTGAGCATTTCAAAAGCAGCCAGAGTGGCGCTACCAAGCAGGTTGAAAAAAACTCCAGACTCTTGGCGGCTACTTATTTTGTAAGAGGGGTCGCTACAGTGACTCTCTCACTTGCTGAGTTAGGAACGGCCGTTGCGACTGCAAAACCTTTTTTCGACTACCTTTCTCAAAATGCCAAGACCAAGCTCGTCAGGACGCTATCCACCTCCTTGGGAGCACTTGCAAAAAAGCTCGGCACGCAGGCTGCTCGATTATTACTTGCGCGCCTCGTTCTTGGGGCGTTCTGGATTGGCCTGGTCTTCACATTGATTATTTACATATTTGAAGACGATGCTTTGGAAAAGTGGTGCAAACGCAGCAGCTTCCGCCTTGCAAAAAACTCAAAACCGTTTGAAGAACAAGAAGAGCTGAAGACCCTGCACTCCGCATTCAGCGAGGTATTGTGATGTATCTGATCGAATGGGGTTTTTGGCAAATGGCTACTGAATCCGAAGCCGCGCGAAAAGCATATGAAGCAGAACTGACACCGAACGAAAAGCGTCAAGATTTATATGAGGGTGACCTGGCTGAAGAAATGCACTTCCAATCCGTTAGTAAACAACCCTATGCAAGAGGACCTGTCTTCGCGTTCAGCGACACTATTTTAGAAATGCGCTGCGGAGGGTCAGAAGAAAAGCGTGGGCTTATTACGCTCGCAACGCTCGGCGCTGTCGCCCCGGCCATTGCTGGGGACTAATGATCACCACTGGATTTTTATGGATGGACATCACCGATCCGGATGGGCGTTCCGTAATCACTATTCTTTCAACACTTATAATGCTCTCAGTCAGCTCCACCTTAGTGTATATTTATTCAAAGTATGGAATCCACTTAACCCGACTAGAAATGCTGACTAGCCGTCACTTGCTCATTCGCTTCAACCGAGTAACCCAACAAGTTCACCTACATCGACCGAAATACTGCGGCGGCATCGTCACTTTCCCGTGGAATGCAACCGGGAGCACTGGCTTATATCCAGAAGATGACTCACTCAGCATGGGCATGCGACTAGGCCTGGTCTGGCACCCCAGCCGCACCGGCCTGCCCCACATGGA
>NZ_JBQENN010000068.1:0-1935 GCF_052044625.1 Pseudomonas sp. 22515 | reverse complement strand
CGTGGCAGACCGGGGCAACCTTGCAATACGCGGCATCACCTACAACCAGGAGGACCTGCGGGAAGCACTGGCGGCGCTGCTGGAAGCGGCTAAAAGCGAACCACAGTCAGCGTCATCCTTCGCCCTGCCGGAAGCACTTGCCAGGCAAGCCCATGCCGCTGCCAATGCCTTTGGGCGCATCAACACCCTGTACGAACAGATGCAGGCACAGAGCAGCACGGCCAGCATCGGCCTGTATGCCTGGTACGTCGCGCTGGGGCGGCAAGTGCTGCGCACCGCGACCCCCAACAGCATGGACCGCGCACTGCACCAGGGTTTGCGGCTGACCTTGTTCGCTTCGGTGCATGAAACGGCTGTCGATATTCGCCTGAGTGAAGCTGCACGTAGCGGGCAGCCCATTAACCCAAAACGCAGTGCAGGCCAGGTATCAAGGTACCTCGACCAGGCCTGGGCTGAAGGGTTGATGCAGGCCCGTAACAGTGACTTCTACAAAGTGCGTGTCTCCGGGCTGGTGTGCCTGCTGGAAGGGATGCTGATGGCCTTCAAAGCGCGCGAACTGCCTGACAGTGATGCGCGGGTGAAGACCGAACTCCTGGCGGCCGCGATGACCACGGCAGCGGCGGGCTTTGAAGTTGGAGCCAGCTATGTGGACCAGGTGGTCGCGCGGTACGGCGCGAACAGTGTGACCGGACGAGGAGCAGCGGCCGCTTTAGGGCGTTTGAAACTATGGGGCGCCAGTTTAGCTGTGACAGGTGGTTTCGTACTCGCCTGGTGGGACTTCGCCGATGCGGCTCAGCAGTTAGTATACCGCCAGCAAAACCTTACCGAACAAAGTACAAAAAAACCTAGAACGCTGGCACTCGCATACGCATCGCGGGCACTGGCAACTATTACAATCTCGCTGGCGGAAGCAGGAACAGCCATTGCAATCGCAAAACCTCTTTTTGACCATCTATCTCAGAATGCCAAAACAAAACTTGTGAGAATGATGACAACATCCATGGGCGCGCTCGCCAATAAACTGGGAACACAAGCTGCTCGCCTACTGCTTGCACGTTTAGTCTTGGGTGCATTTTGGATCGGACTCATCCTGACACTCATAATCTATATTCTGGAAGATGACGCGTTAGAGAAGTGGTGCAAACGTAGCTGCTTCCGAACTCATAAAAATATCAAGCCCTATGAAGAGCAGGAAGAACGGAGCGCCCTACATTCTGCTATCGGCGAGGTTTTATAATGTATCTTATCGAATGGGGATTCTGGCAGATGGCAACTCAGCCAGAAGCTGCACGTAGAACGTACGAAGCAGGGATGACACCAGCAGAGAAGCGCGCACATAGAGATTTTTATGAAGGCGACCTGAATGAAGAGATTCATTTTTGCCAGGTAAGTGAAGCCCCCCTCATACGCGGCCCTGTTTATGCATTCAATGAAACCTACATAGAAATGCGCTGTGGCGGTTCAGAAGAGAAGCGCGGCCTCATTACGCTAGTCACGATCGGCGGAGTGCTGCCTGGGATAATTTTCGGAACCGGCATAGCTGTCGGTTCCATCTGGCTTGATATCACCCAACCTTATTCAATCTCCTTTATAGCACTCCTACTTACAGCTCTCTTGGCTTCAGCTTCAGGAGCAGCATTGTATTTTTACCTGAAGTACGGCGTAAAAATCTCGCGACTGGAAATGCTGACCAGTCGGCATCTGCTTATTCGCTTCAATCGAATAACTCAACAGGTCCACCTCCATCGACCCAGCTACTGTGGTGGCATCGTCACCTTCCCCTGGAAAACAACCGGTAGCACGGGCATTCGCCCAGAAGATGATTCGCTAAGCGTTGGAATACGACTCGGCCTAATCTGGCACCCCAGCCGCACCGGCCTGCCCCACATGGAGATGGCCCTGCTCGGCAAACAAGGCCAAGGCGGCAGCGAACTG
>NZ_JBQENN010000067.1:0-2778 GCF_052044625.1 Pseudomonas sp. 22515 | reverse complement strand
GTCACCAGCGTGGTCAGGTGGTGATATTCGTAGGTGGTCTTGCGGCCCAGCGGGTCGGTCTCTTCGAGCAAGCGGGAGAACTCGTCGTACTTGAATTGCAGGCGGTTACCGTCCGGCAAGGTCAGGCCAACCTACCGCTCATCATAAATATATATTTTCTCTTCACCACGCAAAGTGAATAAGCCCACAAGATCCCCTCTCTCGAAAACGGGATATATCTTAATACCTGGCAAGCTATTAGACGAAAACGTTAGAATTTCCTGAAGACGCCCTTGATTCCAGTCGTAACCTAACGTCCAAAATTCCGAGTCAAAATCAACCCTGCAAGCTTTACGTACTTCTCCTTGCTCTTTATCAATTACCTTGAGCCACAAACGTTCGCCGTGACGATTCATCTTAATTGAATAATCTCGCCTGTCATCATAGAAAAAATATTCAAACCCATGAATTTCACCCTTTGCATTGTAGATATCTACCTTCTGCAACCGCCCATCCACGTAATAATATTTGTTTATATTTTTTTTACTTGTAGGTTCCTTTGCAGTCAGCCTGCTTGGCTTTACACCTGACATCTCTAATTCATAAGGAATAAAAGAAATTCCGACCCCTTTCGACCACTTAATATTCGAGGCTTCGGCACAATCAGGATCAAAATCCAAAACAAAGGAAGAATCCTCAGCTTTCTTGACAACCTCATCTTTAAAGCGCTTCAAATCTTCTACCAGCATAGTTCTACCTTATCGTTTTAAATGAAACACCATCAAACAGCGACTGCTTAACCTCGGAAAGTGCGCTGAGAAATTCCTCTCGACCATTGGCTACGGAAAGCTTATCAAACACATATTGCTTATAGGCTTTGCCGTGCACACCCGCACCTTTGTGAGGGGTGGCAGTTGTACCTGGAACCCTTGCAGACTCGGTATTGGGCAGCCAAATCCCATTACGCTTATCATTTATATCAATGTCCAATTCATCCATCTTTTTCCGGAGTGCAATCATCCTCGCATCTTTCGAGTTGGACATCACAATATGATGCGCATCATACTGACCTCCCCCCTGTGGACTTATCCCGAGTTCTTTTCGAAGAAGCTTGGCATCTGAGTTGCACGACAGACCTAGTTCATCGATCCACCCTATAGGGCTAGGTGCATATTGATATAAATTATCTCCACCTGCTAGACCGATGGGGTCTTGTGTCAGAAATCTCCCGATTTCAGGGACATAGAATCGGAACGTGTTGTAGTGCAGCCCCGTTTCGGCATCAAAGTACTGACCTTGGAAGCGTAGGTTCTGCTCCACCTCATTGACCGCTAGCTGCTCTATCTCACCCCACGAGCGATATGTCGCCTGCCAGACAATCTCACCCTCGCTATCGGTCAGCTCCAGCGGGGTTCCAATCTGGTCAGTATGGAAGTAATAGACCTTCTGCCCTTCCCCTTCAACCCGATCAACCCGCGCCAACGGCGCATAGCTACCCGGCTCGTACAGGTACAAGATGCTCTGCCCTGGCGTTTCCTCCCGCAGCATCCTCAGCCCCTGCCAGAGGAAGCGCTTCTGCTCGACCTCGCCATTGATTTCAGCCTGCTTGGCTATTCGCCTCCCCAAGCTGTCGTAACGATACTCGCCTTGGCTTTCCAGCTTGCCATTGACCAACGTCTCCGCCCGCACCAGCCGGTTCTCGCAGTCATAGCTGAAGTACTGCAGCTTGCTGTGCCCCGAGCGCTTCTCGATCAGGTTGCCCCACGGGTCGTAGCGATACTCCTGATCCCGCCACTGTTTGATGCGGTTGTCCTTGACCTTGTCGAACTGCCGCGCATTGAAGTCCAGGCGGTTGGCTGCCGGGTCGTAGCGGAACTCCTCGCTGCCCACCAGCGAGCCCGTATCACGGCTGCGCAACTGGCCGTTGGCTTCGTACTCGTACTTAATCTCGCCGCGTAGCTTGTCGAGGGTACGCACCAGTTCACCGGCCGGGTCGTACTGATAACGGCGGTGGATCGGGTTGTAGGCGTGCTCCACCAGCAACGAGGTATTCACACCGGTGTTGTGCACTTGCGAGAGCTTGTAGGCCGGCAAGGTCGAGGCAAACTGCCAGGCCTTGCGCCCCATGGCGTCGTAACCGAAGCAACTGGTGAGCTTGCCCTGGGTCCGGTACACCTCGCGGTGCAGGTCATCGCGCTCCATGTCGCTGATCACCTGACCATCCAGGTTCAGCTGGTGCAGGTGGCCACTGCCGTAATACAGGTGATTGACCTTGCGCCCATCCGGCAGGGTCAGCGTGGTCAGGTTGCTGAGTGGGTCGTACTCGTAGCCAAGCGTTCCGGCGGAGGTGATTTCTTTCGTCAGCCGACCGAGCAGATCGTAGGCGTACTCAAGCTTTTCTTCCGTGATCCCAAGCTGCTTGCCGATCCCGCTCGGTTGCCGCTCGATGCTCAGCAACCGGTCACCGTCGTCGTATGCGAATGTCTGGCTCGCATCACGGTTGATCTTGGCGACCAAACGGCCAATGGCATCACGCTCGAACAGCGTATGGCGCTCGGGCCGCTCGGCATTTTCGCCATAGCCAATCTCATCCAGTCGTGTGAGATGGCCACCGACGTCGTAGCTGAAACGCCGGGTCAGGTTATCCACCCGCACTTCTTCGCTCAGCCGGTCCGAAGCGTCGTAGGCAAAGCTGTACGTGGCGTTGTTCTCGTTGACCAGCGCGGTCAGGCGAATGGCCTTGTCGTACTCGTAGCGAACCCGCTGGCCCTTGGCATCCTGGCGGCTGCTCGGCAGGCC
>NZ_JBQENN010000066.1:0-3548 GCF_052044625.1 Pseudomonas sp. 22515 | reverse complement strand
GGCCTGCCGAGCAGCCGCCAGGATGCCAAGGGCCAGCGGGTTCGCTACGAGTACGACAAGGCCATTCGCCTGACCGCGCTGGTCAACGAGAACAACGCCACGTACAGCTTTGCCTACGACGCTTCGGACCGGCTGAGCGAAGAAGTGCGGGTGGATAACCTGACCCGGCGTTTCAGCTACGACGTCGGTGGCCATCTCACACGACTGGATGAGATTGGCTATGGCGAAAATGCCGAGCGGCCCGAGCGCCATACGCTGTTCGAGCGTGATGCCATTGGCCGTTTGGTCGCCAAGATCAACCGTGATGCGAGCCAGACATTCGCATACGACGACGGTGACCGGTTGCTGAGCATCGAGCGGCAACCGAGCGGGATCGGCAAGCAGCTTGGGATCACGGAAGAAAAGCTTGAGTACGCCTACGATCTGCTCGGTCGGCTGACGAAAGAAATCACCTCCGCCGGAACGCTTGGCTACGAGTACGACCCACTCAGCAACCTGACCACGCTGACCCTGCCGGATGGGCGCAAGGTCAATCACCTGTATTACGGCAGTGGCCACCTGCACCAGCTGAACCTGGATGGTCAGGTGATCAGCGACATGGAGCGCGATGACCTGCACCGCGAGGTGTACCGGACCCAGGGCAAGCTCACCAGTTGCTTCGGTTACGACGCCATGGGGCGCAAGGCCTGGCAGTTTGCCTCGACCTTGCCGGCCTACAAGCTCTCGCAAGTGCACAACACCGGTGTGAATACCTCGTTGCTGGTGGAGCACGCCTACAACCCGATCCACCGCCGTTATCAGTACGACCCGGCCGGTGAACTGGTGCGTACCCTCGACAAGCTACGCGGCGAGATTAAGTACGAGTACGAAGCCAACGGCCAGTTGCGCAGCCGTGATACGGGCTCGCTGGTGGGCAGCGAGGAGTTCCGCTACGACCCGGCAGCCAACCGCCTGGACTTCAATGCGCGGCAGTTCGACAAGGTCAAGGACAACCGGATCAAACAGTGGCGGGATCAGGAGTATCGCTACGACCCGTGGGGCAATCTGGTCGAGAAACGCTCGGGGCACAGCAAGCTGCAGCACTTCGCCTATGACTGTGAGAACCGGCTGGTTAAAGCTGAAACGTATGTCGGTGACAGACTGGAGAGCACCGGGCAGTACCGGTATGACAGCCTGGGACGGCGGGTGGCCAAGCAGGCTGAAATCAATGGCGAGGTCGAGCAGAAGCGCTTTCTCTGGCAAGGCTTGCGAATGCTGCGTGAGGAGACGCCTGGGCAGAGCATCCTGTACCTGTACGAGCCGGGTAGCTATGCACCGTTAGCGCGGGTTGATCAGGTTGAAGGGGAAGGGCAGAAGGTCTATTACTTCCATACGGATCAGATTGGTACGCCGTTGGAGCTGACGGACAGTGACGGCAAAATCGTTTGGCAGGCGACATATCGTTCGTGGGGGGCGTTAGAGCAACTGGTTATCGGTGAGGTCGAGCAGAACCTTCGGTTCCAAGGCCAATACTATGATTTTGAAACGGGACTTTACTATAATACTTTCAGATATTATGAGTCCTGCGTAGGGAGATATATTACTCATGATCCGATAGGTCTCTTGGGTAGATTGAATCTCTATCAATATGGTGTAAACCCAACTGGCTGGCTGGATCCGCTTGGTTGGGCAGGTAATCCTGCTAATGCAACTCATATAACTTATGAAGGTATCAAAAATGGTAAGCCATATATTGGTTATGCCAGCAAGCCAGGACTGGGGCATTCGGCGGAAGATGTGTTACGGTATAGATACCCAAATACATCAGGCTTCGATCAAGCCCCTAAACCGATATTTGTTGGTGACGGCCAATCTGGCAAAAATATTGCTAGGGGGCTGGAGCAGCGGGTTTTCGAAGATCGCGGTGGGCTTGCGAAAACTTCGAACTTACAGAATCCAGTCGGAGCCAAAAATCCCAACGCGGCCACGTACCTCGCAGCCGCAGATGAATATAGAGCAAAAACCAACGCGGCTAAAGTGATGAAAACAGGAGCTTCTGGATGTTGAAAAGTGTGAAGTGGGTTGAAGATTCGGTTTTGGTCGTAAAGTTAGATGATGCTCTCTTTACTCTAGCCCAAATGAGAGTTAATGGCTTGATGGAGTTCTTTGATGTGTTCAGCGTTAATGATGATTGGCGAGGTTGCGATCTGAATAATGCTAACTTGCTATTTTGTATTTTTGTTGCAGAGAAGCGACTAAAGTCTTTATTTGTGAGAGTTCTTGCAAAAGACGAGGTTGTTGTGAATCATCGCCCCATTAACAGGCAAATGCTTTCTTTTGAATGGGTTGCCGAGGATACCTATACTGCCAATCTTATCGAGTTGACTGATCGATACTCAAGCTTTGGGGCGCGGGTGATTAAGTCGGATCTCTCTGTTAGCGCTGATTTGGACATTATTAATTCGCATGAACTGTGTGGTGTCTTTGGTGAGCCGGACAAGCTGAAAGCAAGACTTAAATTCTTTCATGATACAGGTATTAATTGGGATGAGCAAAAAAAAATTATATATCCAAGCTTAGAGCGCCCTAAAAATTTCCCCGCAAATTAGCATACGCTATATGAGCAGATTGGAACTCGAATATGGGGCGTGCAAAGGCGGATATTTTTTTTGAGCAATTGCAGTTTTTGGAAGGTGATGCAGATTGCTTGACTGTTTTGCTGCCTATATTGAATCAGTTGGCGGCCGATTTGGTTGAAGCCCCTTGCTCTCAATATGGTATGGCAATGCTCCCGCTGTTTAGGAGGTGTATGCTTGGTATTAATGCGTTGGCACTTCCAATTGAAACAGCTGAAAGAGATTCCTTGTTGGACGTTCTGTATAGGCTTGGAGAGCTTGTAGGGATATCAAGAGAAAGCTTTTACCTTGAGGCATGGCGAGGAGATTGGTAGAGTTGAGTGTTTTTTGTATATTGCTGTGGTTCTGGCTCTTTTAAAAATAAAGAAACACTGACCGACATCAGCGCCACCGGCGGCACCCGCGTGCACCTGCACTACGACAACCCGCTGGGTCGCCTGACCGACATCAAGCGCGTGGTGAACAACGAAGCGGTGGAAACGCTTACCCAGTACCGCTACGACGAACACGGCCAGCTAAGCGCGGTGATCAACCGCAACGGCGACACCGTGCGCAGCTTCAGCTACGCCGACGGCCTGATGGTGACCCACAGCAACGCGCTGGGGCTGGGCTGCCACTACCGTTGGCAAACCCTGGGCGACAAGCCACGTGTGGTCGAGCACTGGACCAGCGACGGCGAGCACTACCACTTCCGCTACGACCTCGATAGCCGCACCAGCTGGGCCACCGACGTACTTGGCCGCGAGCTGGAAGTGCAGTACAACGCCGACCACCGCGTGGTCGCCAGCCGCGATTATGGCGGGGAGCGTTACGCCATCGAGCTGGACGAACACGGCAATATGGTTGGCCTGACCTTGCCGGACGGTAACCGCCTGCAATTCAAGTACGACGAATTCTCCCGCTTGCTCGAAGAGACCGACCCGCTGGGCCGCA
>NZ_JBQENN010000065.1:0-3574 GCF_052044625.1 Pseudomonas sp. 22515 | reverse complement strand
GGCAGGCCGGCCTCGCGGATGACCTTCGGCCAGCGCGGTCGCCAGCACAGCAGCAGGCTGAGCCAGTGGCCGGTGCCGATGATGACGAACGCGGGCCAGACAAACAGCAGCGCAACTTTGAACAGCCAGCTGCTTTTGCGGAAGAAACGCCCAAGGCCTTCGAACTGGGCGCTGAATGCCTGGATGGGTGAGGGTAGCTGGGTGCTCAGGCGGGGGCGGGGGACGGCGTGTGGGCCTTCTTCCATGTAACGGCGGATGAATTCCCACTCATCACGCAGTTCGCTGCCGCCTTGGCCTTGTTTGCCGAGCAGGGCCATCTCCATGTGGGGCAGGCCGGTGCGGCTGGGGTGCCAGACCAGGCCTAGTCGCATGCCCATGCTGAGTGAGTCATCTTCTGGGTCGATGGCTGTACTTCCTGTTGTTTTCCATGGGAAGGTTACGATGCCGCCGCAGTAGCCGGGGCGGTGGAGGTGGACCTGTTGAGTTGTTCGATTGAATCGAATGAGCAGATGGCGGCTGGTTAGCATTTCCAGCCTTGAAAGTCTGAATCCATATTTTGCATATATATAATAGGCGGCACCCCCTAGCAAGATCATGTAAGTGCTAAATAAAACTGAAAATACGGAAAGAAACTCAGGCTGGGTTGCATTTATATAGATTGAGCCAAGGGTTATGTTTAGCCATGAGTAGGTCATTGGTCCCAAGCTGCCCAAGGTCATTAAGGTGATGATGCCGCGCTTCTCTTCCGAGCCACCGCATCGCATCTCTAGGAAATTTTCATTGAAGGAATAAACAGGGCCGCGTGCACGAGGGTTTTCGCTTACCTTCCGAAAATGGACTTCCTCTTCTAGGTCACCTTCGTAAAAGTCACGCATTGCGCGATTTTCTGCTGGCGTCATTTCGGCTACGTACGCCTTGCGCGCAGCTTCGGACTCGATTGCCATCCGCCAGAAACCCCATTCGATTAGATACACTATAAGACCTCGCTGAAAGCGGAATGAAGCTCCTTTAATTCTTCATGTTCTTCATAAGGCTTAGCTGTTTTTCTGATTCGGAAACAGCAGCGCCTACACCACTTCTCCAATGCATCATCTTCAAGGAGGTAAATTGCGATCGTCAGGACGAGCCCTATCCAGAAAGCTCCGACTACCAATCGTGCGAGCAGAAGGCGCGCAGCTTGGGTTCCTAATTTTTTTGCAAGCTCACCCATAGAGGATGCCAACATTCTTGCAAATTTAGTCTTGGCGTTATGGGATAGATAATCAAAAAAAGGCTTCGCTATGGCAATGGCAGTTCCCAGTTCGCCTATAGATAACGTCAATGTTGCCATCGCGCGCGTGTGGTAGGCTCCGGCCAATGTCCATGATTTTGTTGAAGCGCTTGTTGCTTTGAAGTTTTCCGCTCCGTCAGCGAAGTCCCACCACGCCAAGACGAATCCTCCCGTACCAGCTAACGCAGCTCCCCACAGCTTCAACCTACCCAAGGTTGCCGCAGCCCCTCTGCCGGTCACACTTTTCGCGCCATATCGGGTTGCCACCTGATCCACATAGCTGGCGCCAACTTCAAAGCCCGCCGCTGCCGTGGTCATCGCGGCTGCCAGGAGTTCGGTCTTCACTCGCGCATCACTGTCGGGCAACTCCCGCGCCTTGAACGCCATCAGCATGCCTTCCAGCAGGCAGACCAGACCGGCGGCACGCACTTTATAGAAGTCACTCTTCTGACCGTCCGCCTGCATTAAACCTTCAGCCCAGGCCTGATCCAGATAGCGCGCAATCTGGCCACCACTGCGTAGTGAATTAACCGGTTGCCCGCTACGTGCAGCTTCACTCAGGCGTACGTCGACAGCTGTTTCATGGACCGAAGCAAACAACGCCAGGCGCAGTCCATGGTGCAATGCTCGGTCTGCACTGTTCGGGGCTCCGCTACGCAGCACCTGTCGCCCAAGCGCGACGAACCATCCATACAAGCCGATGCTGGCGCTGTTGTTCCGCTTCTGCAATTCCTCGTACAGCGCGTTCATACGCCCGAAGGCATTCGCTGCCGCATGTGCTCGCTTGGCAAGGCCTTCGGCCAGCATGTAGTTGAATTCCGAGGGCGGTTCGGCCTTGGCGGCCTCAATCAGTGCCGCCAGCTCTTCCCGGATGTCGTCCTGGTTGTAGCTGATGCCGCGCATCGCCAGGTTACTCCGGTCCGCCACGTCGCTGCGCCACCAGTGGTCCAGCACCTTTGTACCCCCTTCACTCAACTCCATGCCGATCACGCACTGGCCGGTCTGTTCGGCAAAGGCCAGGCCGTTGATGAGGTCGGCGTTGTCGTAGCGGTCCAGCGCCTGCAACAACCGTTCGCTGACCACCCAGCGGGTATGGTCGTTGGCGCGGTCTTCGGCGGCTTGCTGGGCGTGTTGCATGGCCTGCTCGAAACCGTCGAGCTGATCGTGCATGGCCTGGCGGTCGACCAGGTGGCCGTATTTCTGGTCGAACCGCTTGCGGAACTCGCCGGCATCCTGGCGGGCCTGGACTTTGCTGCGGACCTCGCGCTCGAACTGCGCCAGGTGGGGCTTCATGCGTTCATCATGGGCATCGGCCTGTTGACTGGCCCGTTCGGAGAACAAGTAGATCTCGGGATGCAGGTGGGGCTGGTTGCGGACTTTTTCGGCCATGACTTCGCGCTTGACGATCTGCTCGGCCACCATCTGCGGGTAGAGTTTTTCGATTTCCAGGAACGACTGCGCGACCAGCAGCTTGCGTTCGTTGTCCACCCCGGGTTCCACGGTACGCGCCAGCCACTGGGTCTTCACATCCTCGACAGCGGCGTTGCGCCAGGCGTTGAGCTCCTGGGTGATCCCGATGGCGTCTTCGATGACGATGGCGGCGCCACGGGGTTTGCTGTGGTTCACCAGCGGTGCCAGCGCTTGGCGTGATGCGTGCGGCGAGACGATCTGGTCGTTGTTGAACGGCTGCAGGTCCAGCAGTGCCTGCAGGTCTGCATCGTTTTGGGCCTTGAAGTCGGCCACCCAGTTCAGTTGGTCATGCTTGAGGACGTGGGGCTGTGGCGGGGCGTCGGAAGGCTGGATGAAGCGGGCGATATCGATCGTGGGCAGGCTGCTGCGGTATTCCTCGTCGAGCAGGCGGTAGTTGTCGAGCATGCGCGGGGTCAGCGGGGAAGGGCTGAACAATGGGCGCAGCTCCTGGATGTCATCCAGGTCGTAGAGGGTGATGGTCCAGCCGAAACCGCGAAGGATCTCATCCAGATTGCCGGCGCTGGGGGCAGGCGCCCAGGGGGCGTCGCTGCTGATGTACAGCAGCGAGCCATTGGGCGCCACGCGGTACTGGCTGTGCCATTCGTAGGCCGGTGCGCTATGGCGCTTGATCAGCAGGTAGAGAAAGCCCTCACGCAAAGGGCGGATGGCGTAGCTGGAGTGGGTCAGCTCGCCGACCTCCTGGAACGGGCTGAGATAGCCCGGCAATTTGGGCAGGCGGGCACGTTGTGCCGGGTTGCCGCCGACGGCGGCGTAGCGCAGGGGCAGCAGTTCGAAGCGGCGGGTGCAGTCGGCGACGGGGCTGTTGCGCAGGGC
>NZ_JBQENN010000064.1:0-3793 GCF_052044625.1 Pseudomonas sp. 22515 | reverse complement strand
TGTGGGAGCAACTGTCTTGCTCAATTTCTAAAAGCTGGCGCCTTCCCTGTGGGAGCGGGCTTGCCCGCGAACACGGGCGAAGCCCGTGCCATCCACCACGGTGTTGGCTTCGCGGGCAAGCCCGCTTCCACGCGGCTCACGCTGCGTTCTGGATTTACGTTGTACTTTCAGGCTGCGGTAGCACTAGATCGAGCCATGATGTACCCGTTCTGAGCATGGCATTTAACCGCACGATGAACGTTCTCATGCAGGCCACGATAGCGACTTTGGGAAGTTTTCCGCGCTCCCGCAGTGACTGATAACGAGCCTTGAGTGCTGGGTTGTATCTCATCGCCACAAGGCATGCCATGTACAGCGATCGCCTGACCGCAAATCGTCCGCCAGAGATAGAGCGCTTGCCCATGAATTTCCCACTGTCGTGGTTGAAGGGCGCCACTCCGACCAGGGAGGCAATTTCTCTGGATTCAACCCGACCCAGCTCCGGCAGCAGCGCTACTAGCTTGCCCGCTGTCACCATCCCAATGCCTTTCACTTTAATCAGTTGGGTAACCCGTTCGTCGTTCAGCATCGCGGTTTGCTGTTCGATCTCACGCTCAACCAGTTTGATCTGCGCTTTGAAGTGTTTCAGGTTGGCATTCAGGTAGTTAGCAACTGCAGTCGATTGCACCTGCTTCAGGCGCCGCAGGTCGTCATCTCGCTGTTGAACCAACCGATCACGTTGCTGAAGCAACTCTCGCAGAAGCGCTCGTTCGGGGCTGATTCGCAGGGAGGGTTGATCTGGAATGACTTCGGCATAGTGCGCCAGAACCTCGGCGTCGATGGCGTCAGTCTTGGCCTTGATGCCTAGAGAGTCAGCGAATGACCTGGCTCGCCTGGGATTAACGCGTATGACCTTGTAGCCAGCGTCCTGTAGAAAACGCATGACATCTCGCTCGTAGCCACCCGTCGCCTCTAACAGGACGCGCTTGATACTGAGCTTGCGAAGGCTCTCCAGTAGCGCCTCAAAGCCTGTGGGATCATTGCTTAAATGCATTTTGATGCCCTGTGGCCGCACCGCAGCATCAAGGGAGAGACTGGAAACATCGATACCCAAGAAGGAAGCCATCACCAAAACCTCCTAAACTCAACACAGTGAGAGGACTTTGGCTTGGCCCACGCTTGTGATTCGAGATCAGAGCCGCATCCAACTGTTCGGGCTCTCGCCAAAGTGGAACGGTGAATGGCAGCTTGTGCTCCCACACGTGCTCAAGGCACCTACGGCATTCAGCTTGCCATTCACCGCTCTCACTCCAGATTCTAATCCCCCATCAAGACACAAGCGGCCTTGTGTCGCGATTGGGCTGCAACGCAGCCCCCGGGATCGATCAGGCGACCGGCGTCTGCTGCCGGACCTGGTACTGGTTGCGCACCGGCGTCGCATACTGCAACACCAGGTACGGCCGCTGCTCTTGCGGGCAGGCATCCAGACGCCGTTGCCATTCTTCCTTGGCCTTGGCCAGCTCATCCGCCGGGAACACCTTCTCGGCGCTTGGCACCTGCAGGGCTTCGTCCTTGCCTTCCCACATCGCATACGCCAGGTAATGCACTGGGAACAGTCGGTAGCCCCCCAGAATCTGCCGGTCAATCTCTGCCGCCAGCTGTTTTGTGTCTTCGTGGTACTCGGTTACCGGCGGCGCGAAGTTGATGTGGACTCGGCCCTTGTAGCCGGTAATGCCTTTAGCAATGCTGTTGTCATCTTCGCCCGGCGCCTTCTTGTAGGTGCCGGTTGTGGCACGGATGTACAGCTCGCGGGCCTTGGCCTGATCGCACGGGTCGTATTCGTAGCTGATCGACACCGGGGTCAGGTTCAGGCTCTGGATAACCGCACCGAACGGCTCGTCCTTGCGGCTCATGTGGAACATCTTGAGGATCGCCGAGTCGGTACGGTCGTCACCGTCCTTGGCCCGACCTTCGGCCTGGGCAATCCAGATCGAGGTGGCATCGTTGCGGATCGAGTGGTTGATGTAGGCCGATAGCAGTTGGTAGGCAGCCAGTTTTTCGCGCCGCCCGCTGATCGAACGGTGCACGATGAAGCTCTTGTTCAGGCGCATCATGTCGCTGACAAAGGGCTTTTGCAGCAGGTTGTCGCCAATGGCGATGCGCGGCGTGGGCAGGCCGGCGTGGTACACGGCATAGTTGACGAAGGCCGGGTCCATGACGATATCACGGTGGTTGGCCAGGAACAGGTAGGCGGTGCCTGCCTTGAGCTGTTCCACACCCGAATAGGTGACGCCGTCGGTGGCGCGATCGATGGTCTGGTCGACGTAGTACTCGACTTTGTCCTGCAGGGTCGAGACACAGGTAACGCCGGCGAATTCCTTGCGCAGGCGGCGTGCGATCAAGGGCTTGAGCAACCAGCCGAGAGCACCGGCCGCACGCGGAAAGCGGAAGTGAGTGAGGATATCGAGGAATGCCGGGTCGCTGAGCAGGCGTGCCAGAACGGCAGGGACCTCAGCGTCGTCGTACGGTCGGATGGCATCGAATTCGCCCATCATGCTCTCTTGTTGGAAACGGCTAGGGTAATAAGGTAGGGACGGGCTCCGAAAAACGGCTCGGACGCACACAGACCCTGTAAACAGACCGGCAATTATACGCATAAGTCACTGCGGAGGCCGCGATGCTGGAAACCGACTTCTATGATTGCCCTTATTGTGGCGAACGTGTGGAAACTACCGTCGATCTGTCTGCGGGCGACCAGGTTTATACCGAGGATTGTCAGGTGTGCTGCCAGCCTGTGGTGTGCATTCTGCAGGTGCATGGTGACGAATGGATGCTTGAAGTCCGCCGCGAGGACGACGCCTGATGCAGCGCATCTACGAACCGGAAAGCCTGCTCGAGGCGCAAATGCTGGCAGGCATGCTTGCCAGCGAGGGGATCGATGTACACGTGGTCGGCCGTGACCTGCTCGGTGCCGCCGGCGAGCTGCCCTTGCAGGGCCTGTTGGGGCTTATCGTGGCTGATGAGCAGGCCGAATGCGCACGGCAGCTGATCGATGCGTACAATGATGCCCAGCCACTGGTTGGCGACGAGCCGGAGCATGTCCCCGGTACCTTGATCTGCTAGGTTCTGAATTCCCCCATGTGTGGACGTTATGCCCTGTTTCGCTGGCCCCAGGCCCTTGCCAGTCTGCCGGGTTTTCCCGTCGGCCAGCCGGCCCAATGGAATATATCGCCAGGGGCATCGGTGCTGATCCAGCGCCAGCTTGATGGCCAGCAGCAACTGGCAAAGGCGCGCTGGGGGTTGACCCCGGCCTGGCTCACCGACCTGTCCCGTACCCCTGCCCATGCCCGGGCCGAAACGCTGGCCGAGCAACCGATGTTTCGCGATGCATTTCGCCAGCGTCGCTGCCTGATGCCGGCCAACGGCTTTTACGAATGGCGTGGCAACGTGCGCAAACGCCCGTTCTGGTTGACCCCGGGGGAGGGCGCGTCGCTGTATTTTGCGGCGGTGTGGGAGGCCTACCCGGTGCAGGACCAGGTATGGTTGAGTTGCGCGGTGGTGACCCAGGCGGCCATGAACCAGCGTCGGCCGCTGATACTGGACGAGGCCGGACAGGCGGCCTGGCTCGACCCGGACACGCCGGTTACCCGCTTGCACGAGCTGCTGGCCAGCCCACCTGCGACGTTGCGTGAGCGGGCCTTGGCCAATTTCGTCAATGACCCGAAGCTGGATGCGCCGGAGTGTCTTACCCCGGCTTGATGGGGGGCTGTGCCGGCCCTTTCGCGGGCAAGCCCGCTCCTACAATGATCGTGTT
>NZ_JBQENN010000063.1:0-4014 GCF_052044625.1 Pseudomonas sp. 22515 | reverse complement strand
CCGGCGCCGACGGTACGACCGCCTTCACGGATAGCGAAGCGCAGACCGTCTTCCATTGCGATGGTCTTGATCAGGGTAACAGTCATCTGAATGTTGTCACCTGGCATTACCATTTCAACGCCTTCCGGCAGTTCGCAGTTACCGGTCACGTCAGTGGTACGGAAGTAGAACTGTGGACGGTAGCCTTTGAAGAACGGCGTGTGACGGCCGCCTTCTTCCTTCGACAGGACGTAGACTTCTGCGGTGAACTTGGTGTGCGGCTTGACCGAACCTGGCTTGACCAGAACCTGACCACGCTCAACGTCGTCACGCTTGGTGCCACGCAGCAGAACGCCGCAGTTCTCGCCAGCACGACCTTCGTCCAGCAGCTTGCGGAACATCTCAACACCGGTGCAGGTGGTGGTGGTGGTGTCACGCAGACCAACGATTTCCAGCGGATCCTGAACGCGGACGATACCACGCTCGATACGACCGGTAACAACGGTACCACGACCCGAAATCGAGAACACGTCTTCGATCGGCATCAGGAACGGCTGGTCGATAGCACGAACTGGCTCAGGAATGTAGCTGTCCAGAGTTTCTACCAGCTTCTTAACAGCGGTAGTGCCCATTTCGTTGTCGTCTTTGCCTTCCAGCGCCATACGAGCCGAACCGATGATGATCGGGGTGTCGTCGCCTGGGAAGTCATAGGTGGACAGCAGGTCGCGAACTTCCATCTCGACCAGTTCCAGCAGCTCAGCGTCATCTACCAGGTCAGCCTTGTTCAGGAAGACCACGATGTACGGAACGCCCACCTGACGGGACAGCAGGATGTGCTCACGGGTTTGTGGCATCGGACCATCGGCGGCCGAGCAAACCAGGATCGCGCCGTCCATCTGGGCAGCACCGGTGATCATGTTCTTCACGTAGTCAGCGTGACCTGGGCAGTCAACGTGAGCGTAGTGACGAATGGTCGAGTTGTACTCAACGTGAGCGGTGTTGATGGTGATACCGCGCGCTTTTTCTTCCGGAGCCGAGTCGATCTTGTCGAACTCAACGATTGCCGAACCGAAAACTTCGGAGCAAACGCGAGTCAGAGCTGCGGTCAGAGTGGTCTTACCGTGGTCAACGTGGCCGATAGTGCCGACGTTAACGTGGGGAAGGGAACGATCAAACTTTTCCTTAGCCATCGATACAATCCTCCGCAGAAGAAATAGTCTTGCGCTGATAAAACAAAGGCAGATATTTTCATATCTGCCTTGTTTATATGGAGCTCTTGAGCGGACTTGAACCGCTGACCTCACCCTTACCAAGGGTGTGCTCTACCAACTGAGCTACAAGAGCGAAACACTTTGTGCAAAATCCGGCAAACTTGGAGCGGGTAGCGGGAATCGAACCCGCATCATCAGCTTGGAAGGCTGAGGTTCTACCACTAAACTATACCCGCGGAGCTTGCGGCTCTCGCTAAAACTGGTGGAGGGAGAAGGATTCGAACCTTCGAAGCTCTCGCAACGGATTTACAGTCCGTCCCCTTTGACCGCTCGGGAATCCCTCCAGATGTGGCCGGCATTCTATTTGTCTGCCGTCCTAGTGTCAAGCGCTTTTTCAAATTTTTTCAATCAAATCTGAAACTTAGCTGCTTTGACACCGCTTCCAGCTCTACCACCTGAGTGGTGTTCCCTGTGAAGCGGGCGCCATTCTATCAAGCTATTCGCCAGTTGCAATACCTTGGCAGAAAATAATTTTATGTTTTAAGTCTTTGAAATCATTGGAAAGAGCCAAGAGCACCGTTTGGTCCAACAAACGCTCGCTTTCCGGAGAAACCTTGAGCCAGCGACCATCCGCCCCAGGCAGCTGTCCTGCCACCGGCGAGGTGGCAATATCCAGACTCAGCAGGCGCTGACGCAGCGCATCCAACTGCTCCTGCCCCTTCACGCCTCCGACTACCAGGCATTCATCACGACGCTTGGGCGGTGCCGACACACCTGTCTCACGCAACAGTCGGATTTCTTGCTGATTCCCCTTGTACAGCGACAATGGGGCGACTTCCTTGACCTTCAGCGGGGCTTCCTGCTGATGCCATACGTAATAAAAGACGTTGAGCACCAGTAACAGCAGAAACAACCAGCGCATAGGCACCTCAATCCAATGGGCAGGCCATTGCCAGGCCAACGAAAACCAGGTCAGGCACGACCCGCGCCTGTGGCAGGGCCCCCCTCACCAGCGGCGCATCACCGCCAGTGAGGAACACGGTGAACTCCTCACCCCATAGCACACGAGCCTGCTCAAGCTGGGTGTAGGCAAAGCCCTGGAGCATCAATACGCAACCGCGCTCCACCGCTTCGACAGTCGAGCGACCTGGTGACAAGCTGTTCAATGCCCGCTCCGCGGAGGCATCGTCATAGCGAATACGACGGGTGTGAGTGCGCAGCTGGCTACGCATCAATGGCATACCCGGGCAGATGTAGCCCCCCAGATGCTCGCCATCTGCAGACACGAAGTCCGCTTTGGCCGCGGTACCCAGGTCAATCACCAGGCACGCGCCCTTGGCCAGGTGAAATGCCCCCAGCGCCGCCAGCCAACGATCCATACCCAGACGCTGATAGTCGTCATAGCCATTGCGCACACCTGCCATTTCACGGACAGGGTGGGCAACTCTTGCCTGCACGGCAAATGCCTGAGCAATCAACGCGCAAAGCGCATCGGTTTCTTCTTCGCTGCGCACACTGACAATACGGCATCCCGTGAGGCGTACTGAAGCGAGCGCAGCCACTTCGGCCACCAGCGCCTGGTCGGAATCGACGATCCCACCACCTTCAATCACAGCATCGGCGACATGGATCACCCGCCACTTGATGAAGCTGTTACCGCAATCGAGCTCAAGAATCATCACGCAACCTCAAACTGAGCTCACCACCACTGAAGCTCTTTTCCATCCCGTCCACCTCAAGGCGCAAACCACCCTGCCCGTCGACGCCAAGAACCACGCCATCAATACGTGTACTACCAGCAACCAGCGATACATTGCGCCCCTGCCACAAGTGCGCCTGCTCCCACTCTTCCTGGAATGCAGCAAAGCCGTAGCGGCGATGGCGCGCCAATTCGTGCTGTAGCTGCTGACTGAGCAGCGCTACCAAGTGATTGCGATCTATGGCTGCACCAACCTCACGCCGCATAGAGGTCCACTGCTGATCGACCTGTTCGTTTACCTGCATGTTTACATTGATACCAATGCCTAGCACCACATGACAGACATCTGCAGGATCACCCACCAACTCCAGGAGAATCCCGGTGATTTTCTGCCCACGCACCAGCACATCGTTGGGCCATTTGAGCCCGACATCCTTTACACCGAACGCCTGCAAGGTGCGCATTACCGCCAACCCCACTACCAAGCTCAACCCCTCGAGCTGACGCATGCCTCCATCGACGCGCAGCACCAGGCTGTAATAGAGATTTTCAGCAAATGGGCTGACCCACTGCCGGCCGCGCCGACCGCGTCCGGCGCTCTGGCGCTCAGCCAGAACCAGGAATGGAGCCGCCTGCCCTTCACTGGCAAGGCGCAAGCCTTCGGCATTGGTCGAATCGATGGTTTCGTGGATGAATACCGGCCACTGTTCGCCCACGGCGAACTCGGCGATTGCCTGCGCCTCAAGCAAAGCCAGTGGCGCGGCCAACTGGTAACCGCGCCCACGAACCTTGTGAATGGTGAGGTTCAGCTCACTTTCCAGATGCTGCAGCTGCTTCCAAACTGCGCTGCGACTCACCCCTAGGGCTGCCCCCAGAGCTTCTCCGGAATGGAACCGACCGTCCTTGAGGAGATTCAACAACTTCAGCATGCCAGTCTCGACTTGGAATAAGGCAGGCATGATAGCCATGGGCTGTTGGCTTGCATAGGAAAAGGGCCTGCAGGAGAGACCTTGCATCGCCATCCACAGAGAGAAGCAGTGGCAGCCCAGTTTTTTTGCCCACAAAGACAAAACCCCTACCTGCATGTGCAGATAGGGGTTTTGCGAAATGAATCTTGACGATGAC
>NZ_JBQENN010000062.1:0-4487 GCF_052044625.1 Pseudomonas sp. 22515 | reverse complement strand
CGGGCGTTGAGCGAGCTGTCCAGCCAATGGGCGCACAAGCTGATCGAACAGGGCGTCGGCCCGGAAAGCCTGGTGGGTATCGCCGCCGAGCGTTCGCTGGAAATGGTCGTTGGCCTGCTGGCGATCCTTAAAGCCGGCGCCGCCTATGTACCGCTGGACCCGGACTACCCGGCCGAGCGGCTGGCCTACATGTTCGAAGACAGCGGCATCGAACTGCTGCTGACCCAGGCGCACTTGCGCGAGCAGCTGCCGGCGTTTGCCGGGCAGGTCCTTTTGCTGGACCAGCCCGGCGAACTGGGCGGGTACTCGCGGCAGGTGCCGGCGTGCCGGCTGCACCCCGAGAACCTGGCCTACGTCATCTATACCTCCGGCTCGACCGGGCGGCCGAAAGGCGCCGGCAACCGCCACCTGGCGTTGTATAACCGGCTGGCGTGGATGCAGCAGGCGTATGCGCTGGACGGCGCCGACACGGTGTTGCAGAAAACCCCGTTCAGTTTTGACGTGTCGGTGTGGGAGTTCTTCTGGCCGCTGATGACCGGTGCACGGCTGGCCCTGGCGGCGCCGGGGGAGCATCGCGAGCCGGAGCGGCTGATCGACACCATCGAGCGCCACCAGGTCACCACTTTGCATTTCGTGCCGTCGATGCTGCAGGTGTTCGTCCGCGAGCCGGGCCTGCAGCGCTGCCACAGCGTGCGGCAGGTGATCTGCAGCGGCGAGGCGCTGGCGGTGGACACCCAGCAGCAGGTGTTCAGCCACCTGCCCGGTGCCCGCCTGCACAACCTGTACGGGCCGACCGAGGCAGCGATCGACGTCACCCACTGGACCTGTGTCGACGAAGGGCGTGACAGCGTGCCGATCGGCCAGCCGATCGCCAACCTGTACACGCACATCCTTGGCCCGGCGTTCGAAGCCCTGCCGCAGGTGGCCATGGGCGAGCTGATGCTCGGTGGCCAGGGCCTGGCGCGTGGTTACCATCGTCGCCCGTCGCTGACGGCCGAGCGTTTCGTGCCCGACCCGTTCGGCAGCCACGGCCAGCGGCTGTACCGCACCGGGGATTTGGCGCGCTACCGCGACAGCGGGGTGATCGAGTACTGCGGGCGCATCGACCATCAGGTGAAGGTGCGCGGGCTGCGTATCGAACTGGGTGAAATCGAGGCACGGGTGCTGGAGCACCCGCAGGTGCGCGAGGCGGTGGTGCTGGCCCAGGACAGCGGGCATGGCCAGCAGCTGGTGGCCTACGTACTGGCCGAGGAGCAGGGCATGGCAGTGGACGCCGCCGAACTGCGCGACAGCCTTCGCGAACAGCTCAAGGGCAGCCTGCCGGACTACATGGTGCCAACGCACATCCTGCAGGTGCAGGCCTGGCCGGTGACGGCCAACGGCAAGCTCGACCGCAGGGCCTTGCCCAAGCCCGACAACAGCGCCCTGCAGCAGGCCTACAGTGCACCGCAAGGTCCGCTGGAACAGCAGATCGCGGCGATCTGGCAGGACCTGCTCAAGCTGGAGCGGGTCGGCCGCAGCGACAACTTCTTCACCCTCGGTGGCGACTCGATCGTCTCGATCCAGGTGGTCAGCCGCGCCCGTCAGGCGGGCATCCGCTTCACCACCAAGGACCTGTTCCAGCACCAGACGGTACAAGACCTGGCCGCAGTCGCCCAGGTGGGGTGTGCGGCGCAGGCCGACCAGCGCCCATTGCACGGGCCCACACCGCTGCTGGCGGTGCAGCATGCCTTCTTCGACACAGCCATTGCCGACCGCCAGCAGTGGAACCAGTCGGTGCTGTTCCGCCCGCTGCAAGTGCTTGATGCACAGGCACTGGAGCAGGCGCTGCAGGCTCTGGTCACGCACCACGACAGCCTGCGCCTGAGCTTCGTCGAGGTTGATGGGCAGTGGCAGGCCAGCTACCGGCCTGCCGGGCAGGTACAGCCACCTTTGCTATGGTGCGCGACACTGGCCGATGCCGGTGAGCTAAAAGCATTGGGCACCGAGGCCCAGCGCAGCCTCAACCTGGCCGATGGGCCGATGCTGCGCGCGGTGCTGGCAACCTTGGCGGACGGCAGTCAGCGCCTGTTGCTGGCGATCCATCATCTGGTCGTCGATGGGGTGTCCTGGCGTATTCTGCTGGAGGACTTGCACCGGGCCTACCAACAGTGTGCGGCCGGGCAGGTGCCACAGTTGCCCGCCAAGACCAGTGCCTTCAGGGCCTGGGCCGAACAGCTGCAGGCCTACGCCGGCAGCGACACGTTGCAGGCCGAACTGGGCTATTGGCAGGCGCAGTTGAGCCATGCCAGCGGCAGCCTGCCGCAGGACAACAGCGCTGGCGCCCTGAGCAACCGGTACGCCCACACGGTCTACAGCCACCTGGACGGGGCGCTGACCCGACAGCTGTTGCAGCAGGCCCCGGCCGCTTATCGTACCCAGGTCAACGACCTGCTGCTGACTGCGCTTGCGCGGGTAATCTGCCGCTGGAGCGGCGAACCCTCGACGCTGATCGAACTGGAAGGGCACGGGCGCGAAGCCCTGTTCGACAACCTCGACCTGGGCCGCACGGTCGGCTGGTTCACCAGCCTGTTCCCGCTGCGGCTGAGCCCGGCGGCAACGCTGGATGGGTCGATCAAGCAGGTCAAGGAACAGCTGCGCGCCGTGCCCGAAAAGGGCATTGGCTATGGTGTGCTGCGCTACCTGGCAGACGCTGCCAGCCGTGAGTGCCTGCGTGCCTTGCCGGTGCCGCGCATCACCTTCAACTATCTGGGCCAGCTGGATGGCCACCTGGCAACCGATGAGCAGGCGCTGCTGGTGCCCTGCGCAGACCCCAAAGGCGATGAGCAAAGCCTGGACGCGCCATTGGGTAACTGGCTGACGCTCAATGGCCAGGTCTACGCCGGTGAGCTGAGCCTGGGCTGGACCTTCAGCAGCGACATGTTCGAAGTCGCCACCGTGCAGCGCCTGGCCGATGAATACAGCCACGAGCTGCGCGCCCTGGTCGAACACTGCTGCCAGCGCGAACACGCCGGTATGACCCCGTCGGACTTTCCGCTGGCCGGCCTGACCCAGGCCCAGCTCGACAGCCTGCCGCTGCCGCCAGCGATGGTCGAAGACATCTTCCCGCTTTCACCCATGCAGCAAGGCATGATGTTCCATACGCTGCTGCAGCAGGGCGGGGATTACATCAACCAGCTGCGGGTCGATGTGACTGGCGTGGATCCCGAGCGCTTCCGTGCTGCCTGGCAAGCGGCAGTCGACTGCCATGACCTGCTGCGTGGCAGCTTCATCTGGGGTGAGCTGGCCAGCCCGTTGCAGATCATTCAGCGCGAGGCGCAATTGCCGTTCGCGGTGCATGACTGGCGTGGCCGTGACGACCTTGCCGATGCGCTGGAGGCGTTCGCTGCTGCAGACTGCGCGGCCGGCTTCGACCTGGGCAAGCCGCCGCTGTTGCGCCTGACCCTGATTCGCCTCGACGCGCAGCGTTATCACCTGATCTACACCAGCCACCACATCCTGATGGATGGCTGGAGCAATACCCGGCTGCTGGGCGAGGTGCTGCAGCGGTACCACGGCAGCGTGCCGGAGCAAGGGCCGGGGCGCTTCCGTGACTATATCGCCTGGCTGCAGCGCCAGGATGGCGAAGCCCGCCAGGCGTTCTGGACCCGCCAGTTGCAAGACCTGGATGCACCCACTTTGCTGGCCAGGGCCACGGACTGGGCAGCCGGCAGCGAAGGGCAGGGGCAGGTCGAGCGGGTACAGCAACTGGATGCCCGGCAGACCGCCCGCCTGGACGCCTTTGCCCGTGAGCGCAGGGTCACCGTCAATACCGTGGTGCAAGCGGCCTGGCTGCTGGTGCTGCAGCGCTATACCGGCCAGGCCTGCGTCGCCTTTGGCGCGACCACGGCTGGGCGGCCGGCCGAACTCAAGGGCATCGAGCAGCAGATCGGCCTGTTCATCAATACCTTGCCGGTCATTGCCAGCCCCCGCCCGGAGCAAGCGCTGGGTGACTGGCTGGACACCGTGCAGGCGCTGAACATCGCCCTGCGTGAGTACGATCACACGCCATTGTTCGATATCCAGCGCTGGGCCGGGCAGGGCGGCGAAGCGCTGTTCGACAGCATCCTGGTGTTCGAGAATTACCCGGTGTCCGAAGCGCTGCAGGCCGATACCACCAGCAGCCTGGTGTTTGGTGAGGTGGCGAACCACGAACAGACCAACTACCCGCTGACGCTGGTGGTTAACCTGGGTACGCACCTGTCGCTGCAGTTGAAAGCCGATCGGGCACGGTTCAGTGCCCGGTTGGCCGAGCAACTTGGCGAGCACCTGTTGCAGGTGTTGCAGCAGATGCTTGAGAGCAGCGCCGAAACGGCGTTGGGCGAGTTGCCGATGCTGAGCCCGCAGCAGACGCAAGCGGTGCTGCACGACCTTAACGACACCGCCACCGACTACCCCGGCGACTGGCGCGTGCACCAGCTGTTCGAGGCGCAGGCGCGTCGCCAGCC
>NZ_JBQENN010000061.1:0-1698 GCF_052044625.1 Pseudomonas sp. 22515 | reverse complement strand
TATGATGATGCGGTAGAGGAGCGTTCTGTAAGCCTGTGAAGGTGAGTTGAGAAGCTTGCTGGAGGTATCAGAAGTGCGAATGCTGACATGAGTAACGACAATGCGAGTGAAAAACTCGCACGCCGAAAGACCAAGGTTTCCTGCGCAACGTTAATCGACGCAGGGTTAGTCGGTCCCTAAGGCGAGGCTGAAAAGCGTAGTCGATGGAAAACAGGTTAATATTCCTGTACTTCCAGTTATTGCGATGGAGGGACGGAGAAGGTTAGGCCAGCCTGGCGTTGGTTGTCCAGGTTTAAGGTGGTAGGCTGAAATCTTAGGCAAATCCGGGATTTCAAGGCCGAGAGCTGATGACGAGTTGCCTTTAGGCGACGAAGTGGTTGATACCATGCTTCCAAGAAAAGCTCCTAAGCTTCAGATAACTGGGAACCGTACCCCAAACCGACACAGGTGGTTAGGTAGAGAATACCAAGGCGCTTGAGAGAACTCGGGTGAAGGAACTAGGCAAAATGGCACCGTAACTTCGGGAGAAGGTGCGCCGGCGAGGGTGAAGGACTTGCTCCGTAAGCCCATGCCGGTCGAAGATACCAGGCCGCTGCGACTGTTTATTAAAAACACAGCACTCTGCAAACACGAAAGTGGACGTATAGGGTGTGACGCCTGCCCGGTGCCGGAAGGTTAATTGATGGGGTTAGCGCAAGCGAAGCTCTTGATCGAAGCCCCGGTAAACGGCGGCCGTAACTATAACGGTCCTAAGGTAGCGAAATTCCTTGTCGGGTAAGTTCCGACCTGCACGAATGGCGTAACGATGGCGGCGCTGTCTCCACCCGAGACTCAGTGAAATTGAAATCGCTGTGAAGATGCAGTGTATCCGCGGCTAGACGGAAAGACCCCGTGAACCTTTACTATAGCTTTGCACTGGACTTTGAATTTGCTTGTGTAGGATAGGTGGGAGGCTTTGAAGTGGGGACGCCAGTTCTCATGGAGCCATCCTTGAAATACCACCCTGGCAACTTTGAGGTTCTAACTCAGGTCCGTTATCCGGATCGAGGACAGTGTATGGTGGGTAGTTTGACTGGGGCGGTCTCCTCCCAAAGAGTAACGGAGGAGTACGAAGGTGCGCTCAGACCGGTCGGAAATCGGTCGTAGAGTATAAAGGCAAAAGCGCGCTTGACTGCGAGACAAACACGTCGAGCAGGTACGAAAGTAGGTCTTAGTGATCCGGTGGTTCTGTATGGAAGGGCCATCGCTCAACGGATAAAAGGTACTCCGGGGATAACAGGCTGATACCGCCCAAGAGTTCATATCGACGGCGGTGTTTGGCACCTCGATGTCGGCTCATCACATCCTGGGGCTGAAGCCGGTCCCAAGGGTATGGCTGTTCGCCATTTAAAGTGGTACGCGAGCTGGGTTTAGAACGTCGTGAGACAGTTCGGTCCCTATCTGCCGTGGACGTTTGAGATTTGAGAGGGGCTGCTCCTAGTACGAGAGGACCGGAGTGGACGAACCTCTGGTGTTCCGGTTGTCACGCCAGTGGCATTGCCGGGTAGCTATGTTCGGAAGAGATAACCGCTGAAAGCATCTAAGCGGGAAACTTGCCTCAAGATGAGATCTCACTGGGATCTTGAATCCCCTAAAGGGCCGTCGAAGACTACGACGTTGATAGGTTGGGTGTGTAAGCGCTGTGAGGCGTTGAGCTAA
>NZ_JBQENN010000060.1:1603-6105 GCF_052044625.1 Pseudomonas sp. 22515 | reverse complement strand
CAGCGCTTGACGGGCATCCATGCCCGTCACCTCCCTCCGCAAGCCCTGCGCTCGGCCTCCTGAAGTCGCAATCTGCATCGCCTGAACTACCGCGCGCTTAGAAGCAAGATCAAAAGCGAAAAGCGAAAAGCGAAAAGCGAAAAGCGAAAAGCGAAAAGCGAAAAGCGAAAAGCGAAAAGCGCTTAGCGCCGTACCTGCTTGAGGGTTTCGGCAATCAGGAATGCCAACTCCAGCGACTGATCAGCATTCATCCGCGGATCACAATGGGTGTGATACCGGTCAGACAACGCATCCTCGGTGATCGGCCGCGCACCGCCGATGCATTCGGTGACGTTCTGCCCAGTCATCTCGATATGGATACCGCCAGCATGGCTGCCCTCGGCCTGGTGTACCTGGAAGAACTGCTTCACCTCATCCAGAATCTGCGCAAAATCGCGGGTCTTGTAACCGCTGCTGGCCTTGATGGTGTTGCCGTGCATCGGATCGGAACTCCACAGCACCTTGCGCCCCTCGCGCTCGACAGTGCGGATCAGCTCCGGCAAGTGGTCGCCAACCTTGCCCGCGCCCATGCGCACGATCAGGTTCAAACGCCCCGGGTCGTTCGCCGGGTTGAGCGTGTCGATCAGGCGGATCAGCTCTTCGGGGTTCATGCTCGGGCCAACCTTGACCCCGATCGGGTTGTGCACGCCACGCAGGAACTCCACATGGGCCCCATCGAGCTGGCGGGTGCGGTCGCCGATCCACAGCATGTGCGCCGAGCAGTCGTAGTAGTCGCCAGTCAGGCTGTCCTGGCGTACGAAGGCTTCTTCATAGTTCAGCAGCAGCGCTTCGTGAGCCGTGAAGAAGCTGGTTTCGCGCAGTTGCGGCGCACTGTCCAGGCCACAGGCACGCATGAACGCCAGGGTTTCATCGATGCGATTGGCCAACTGGTGGTACTTGTCGGCCAGCGCCGAGTTGGCGATGAAGTCCAGGTTCCACTTGTGCACCTGGTGCAGGTCGGCAAACCCGCCCTGGGCGAACGCGCGCAGCAGGTTGAGGCTGGCGGTGGCCTGGTGGTAGGCCTGCAGCAGGCGTTCCGGGTCCGGAATGCGGCTTTTGGCGTCGAAACCGATGCCGTTGACGATGTCGCCACGGTAGGCGGGGAGGGTGATGTCGCCAATGGTTTCATCGCCAGATGAGCGCGGTTTGGCGAACTGCCCGGCCATACGCCCCACTTTCACCACCGGGCAGCCGGCGGCAAAGGTCATGACAATGGCCATTTGCAGCAACACCTTGAAGGTGTCGCGGATTTTTGCAGCCGAGAACTCGGCGAAGCTCTCGGCGCAATCACCGCCCTGAAGCAGAAAGGCACGGCCTTCGGTGACCTCGGCGAACTGCCGGCGCAGCTCGCGCGCCTCACCCGCGAACACCAGCGGCGGGTAGCTGGCCAGGGTCTGTTCAACCTTCAGCAGGTGCGCGGCATCGGGGTAGGTCGGTTGCTGCTGGATCGGCAGGGCACGCCAGCTGTCGGGGCTCCACGGTTGGTTCATCTTGGGCTCGGTCTTGTCGGTTGTAGGCTATGGGCCATGGTAACAGTTGGCGCTGCGCTTGTTGCATCAAGGGTGTTGGCGGACAATGCGCGTTTTTGCGCAGGCGGGTGGTGGACATGACGGCGGAACGGCAAGAGCGGCTGCTGGCACGGGTGGAAGATGCGTTTGGCGTCATCAGCGTGTACGAAGTAGACGACTACCGCTTTCTGGAATTCGGCGATGCGATTGAGCAAAGCTGTGTGTTCACCGCCGACCCCAGCTGGCTGGAGTACGACTACACCCGCGCCATGCTGGTGGGGGCGCTGTGCCACGAACTGCCTGAGAGTGCACTGTTTCTGGGCCTGGGCGCCGGCACGCTGACCCAGGCCTGCATGAAGTTCCTGCCGTTGGAAGACATCGAGGCCATCGAGCTGCGCCCGGATGTGCCGCGCCTGGCCATGGATTACCTGGGCCTGGACGACGACCCGCGGTTGTATGTGCGCATCGGCGATGCCCTGGAGCTGCTGCCCACGGCAGAGAAGGCCGACCTGCTGTTCGTTGACTTGTACACCGACCATGGTCCTGGGGTCGGGCACCTGGCGTGGAACTTTCTGGAGAACTGCCAGCAGCACCTGAACCCGGGCGGCTGGCTGGTGATCAACCAGTGGGCCACCGATGATGGCAGGCCGCTGGGCGCGGCGTTGTTGCGCGGGTTGTACCACCGGCATTACTGGGAACTGCCTGTGAAGGAGGGCAATGTGATTTTGCTGGTGCCGGCAGACCTGGAGCAGTCGCTGGACCTGGACGGTTTGAGGGCCCGGGCCGAGGCGCTGGCGCCGCGTTTGGGGTACAGCCTCGAGGGGCTGATCCGCGAGATTCGGCCGGCGACGTGAGTGGCTGACGCGCGCCGACACCGAGCGCGCCAGGCTTCAGGGGATTATCGATTCAGCCTGTCGTGCTTGATGGCCCGATACTGGCCCTGCCTCCATGAAAATATTCCTCACGTACGCGACTATTTCAGGTATAGTACGCGCCGGTCTTTTAGCGGACCTCAAAATCAGGTGGTGCAAATCCTCCGAGTCCAGCTTCGGCTGCGCGTCCGCTAGGCGGACCTTCCCAAGTTTTCTTTTTCAATCGTTTTCGCAAATCCCCGCCGCCAAAGCTGCCTGGGTGACCTGACGGTCTTTCAAGGCATGTGCAGCTTTGGAGCATGGGTCTTTGCGGATGCACCTAGAGGCAGACCCATGACCCAGGAAACCGGCGGCTTCGCCGCTCTCGATCTTAACCCGAACATTGTTGCTGCCGTTGTGGCTACCGGCTACGAAGAGCCGTCCGCCATTCAGCAACAATCGATCCCGATCATCCTCGCCGGTCACGACATGATCGGCCAGGCGCAGACTGGCACCGGCAAAACCGCTGCCTTCGCCCTGCCGATCCTGAACAAGATCGATGTGAGCAAGCGCGAACCGCAAGCCCTGATCCTGGCGCCAACCCGTGAGTTGGCGCTGCAAGTTGCTACCGCTTTCGAAACCTACGCCAAGCAGATGCCGGGCGTGAACGTTGTCGCCGTCTACGGTGGTGCCCCGATGGGCCCACAGCTGCGTGCGATCCGCAACGGCGCGCAAATCGTCGTGGCCACCCCGGGCCGTCTGTGCGACCACCTGCGTCGTGACGAAAAAGTCTTGTCGACCGTACAGTACCTGGTACTGGACGAAGCCGACGAGATGCTGAAGCTGGGCTTCATGGACGACCTCGAAGTGATCTTCGACGCAATCCCGGCTACCCGTCAGACCGTACTGTTCTCCGCTACCCTGCCGTCGTCGATCCGTTCGATCGCCGAGCGTCACCTGCGTGAACCCAAGCACGTCAAGATCCAGACCAAGACCCAGACCGTTACCGCGATCGAGCAGGCCCACCTGATGGTCCACGCGGACCAGAAGATCCCGGCTGTGCTGCGTCTGCTGGAAGTGGAAGAGTTTGACGCGCTGATCGCCTTCGTGCGTACCAAGCAAGCCACCCTGGACCTGGCCGCCGCGCTGGAAGCCAAAGGCTACAAGGCTGCTGCACTGAACGGCGATATCGCCCAGAACCAGCGTGAGCGCGTGATCGACTCGCTCAAGGATGGCCGCCTGGACATCGTCGTCGCCACCGACGTCGCTGCCCGTGGCCTGGACGTACCGCGCATCACTCACGTGTTCAACGTTGACATGCCGTACGACCCAGAGTCCTACGTACACCGTATCGGCCGTACTGGCCGTGCCGGTCGCGATGGCCGTGCACTGTTGCTGGTTACCCCGCGTGAGCGCCGCATGCTGCAGGTGATCGAGCGTGTTACCGGGCAGAAGGTTGCCGAAGCGCGCCTGCCGAATGCCCAGGCCGTGCTGGATGCCCGCATCAAGAAGCTGACCTCGAGCCTGGCGCCGCTGGTAGCCGAAGCAGAAGCCACCCACGGCGAGCTGTTCGACCGCCTGACCACCGACCTGGGTTGCAGCGCGCGTGCTCTGGCTTCGGCCCTGCTGCGAAAGGCCACCAATGGCCAGGCGCTGGACCTGGCGGCGGTAGAGCGCGAGCAGCCACTGGTGCCGAGCTTCGCCCCGCGTGGTGAGCGTACCGAGCGCGGTGAGCGTGGCGAGCGTCCTGACCGTGGTGATCGTGAGCGCCGTGCACCGCTGCCGTTGGCCGAAGGCCGCGTGCGTTGCCGTACCGCCCTGGGTGCCCGTGATGGCATCGCTGCCAAGAACCTGCTGGGGGCGATCCTCAACGAAGGTGGCCTGGCGCGTGACGCTATCGGCCGCATCCAGGTGCGCGACAGCTTCAGCCTGGTCGAGCTGCCGGAAGACGGCCTCGAGAAGCTGCTGTCCAAGCTCAAGGACACCCGCGTGGCTGGCAAGCAGCTGAAGCTGCGTCGCTACCGCGAGGATTGATCCTGGCGTAACGAAAAAATCCCCGGCTTAGGTCGGGGATTTTTTTTGCCAGTACCGGCCCTTTGGCGGG
>NZ_JBQENN010000060.1:0-1593 GCF_052044625.1 Pseudomonas sp. 22515 | reverse complement strand
TTGCCCGCGAAGAGGCCCTTCAGTCGAACCGATAGATGTCCATCCCCAGCGCGCCCAGGGTAAACCCCTGATGCACCACGCCGAACTTGCTCCCGGCCCCGAGGGCAAAGAACAGCGGCAGCAAATGCTCATCACTGGGATGGTTGCGCACCGCAAACGGCGCCTGCTGCCGGTAATCCATCAACGCCGCCTGGTCATCCTCCTGCAGCCGGTCTACCACCCAATCCCTGAACGCCAGCGCCCATGGCTCGATCACATCCGGCCCTGCATGCCAGTCCAGCTCACCCAGGTTGTGGGTAATGCTGCCTGACCCTATCAGCAGTACATCCTCGGTACGCAACCCCGCCAGTGCCTGGCCCACTTTTAGCTGCAGCGCCGGCCCCATGTGGCTGGGCAGTGAAACCTGCACCACGGGAATGCTCGCATCCGGGTACATCAGCGACAGTGGCACCCAGGCGCCATGGTCGAATGGGCGTTGCATGTCCAGGTGCGCGGGTAACCCCGCAGCCTTCAACCGCTCACTGACCTGGCCAGCAAGCCCGGGCTCGCCCGGCGCCGGGTACTGCACCGCATACAGGGCCGGTGGGAAACCGTAGAAGTCATGCCAGGTTTCCGGCTGTGCGCTGCCGGTGACCAGCAGCTCGCGGCTTTCCCAGTGTGCCGACACCACCACGATCGCTTTCGGCCGTGGCAGGGCGTTGGCCAACCCGGACAGTGCCGGCCCGCTGGCGCCGGGTTGCAGGGCAAGCATGGGGGAACCATGGGAAATGAACAGGCTGGGCAGCATGGCGGGGTCCTGAAGGTTAAGATGCAACCATCATCGATTAACTACAGATCGAAATCCAAACCAAGTTTTACCGACAAATCATCTAAAAATCGGGAGTAATCATGGAACCAGCGTTCTGGCAGCAGCGGTGGGCCGATAACCAGATCGGCTTTCACCAGGCGCAGGTGAACCCCTATCTGCAGACGTATTGGCCACAGCTGCAGTTGGCGCCCGGCAGCCGCGTGCTGGTGCCGTTGTGTGGCAAGAGCCTGGACCTGGCCTGGCTGGCCGGTCAGGGCCATCGTGTATTGGGTGTGGAGCTGTCGCGGCGGGCGGTGGAGGATTTTTTCCGTGAGCACGGGCTTGAGGCCGAGGTGCGGCAGCAGGGCGCATTCGAGGTTTGGCGCAGTGGAGATGTGCAGCTGTGGTGTGGCGACTTTTTTGCCTTGCGGGCAGAGGATGTGGCTGACTGCGTGGGGCTGTATGACCGGGCGGCGGTGATTGCGCTGCCGGTGCAGATGCGTGCGCGGTATATGCAGCTGTTGTCGGGGTTGCTGCCGACAAGCTGCCGGGGGTTGGTGGTGACGCTGGAGTATGACCAGTCATTGTTGGCCGGGCCGCCGTTTTCGGTCAGGGATGAAGAGCTGAGGCAGGGGTTTGCGGGGTGGCAGGTGGAGCAACTGGAGGCTGTGGAGGTGATTGAGGAGAGCCCGAAGTTTGTGCAGGCCGGGGCGTCGAGTTTGTTGGAGCGGGTGTACCGGCTCAGCCGGTAAGCAGGGAGGGCGGGCTGCCCCGGCCCATGTGGGAGCGGGCGTGCCCGCGAACCA
>NZ_JBQENN010000059.1:0-6291 GCF_052044625.1 Pseudomonas sp. 22515 | reverse complement strand
TGGTGCGCCAGGCATGGCGCGTTGCGCGATAGCGCAACCAGCTTGGCTGTGGTGGCCTCGCTGGTGACTTGGGGGTGAAAGTCCTCTACACACCCGGCAAGGGGAAGTGTTAGCCAGAGGCAAGGGTGTCGTGGGCGACTACGAATCTGAAGGAAGCCCGAGGCAAAATGCTGGCCTGACGAACAGGAAGCGGATCAGGCGGCGCAGCGGGGCAAGACGGCCATAATCGTCAAAGCCCAATACTTGCACGGAACGCTGCGACGTAAATCCGACAGGCATAAGCAGGAAGGTCACGCGAATTACCCTGGGAGATCTGTACGCTTGCCTTGGTGCTACCGAGCGTCGAGAGGCGACGGGATGAGCGTGCAGAAGTCAGCCGAGGCCGTAGTAAGTGGCGGTTAACCGCGTCACCAAGGGCCGAACAGGTTATGCCGCCAGTAGGCGTCACTGTCTCGTTGGTAGCCGCAATGCAGAAATTTCCTAAAACGGAATCTGTCACTCCGAATCCCGGCCAGAAGCCGAGGATGATGCCTGACAGCGCAAAGGTATCGACGGCGTCATCGGCGTGGACGAACGCAGAGCCGGACACGCTGATGGAGCGGGTGCTCGCACCGGCCAACCTCAGACGTGCGTATAAGCGCGTAGTCAGCAATAAGGGAGCGCCGGGTGCCGATGGCATGACGGTCGCCGACCTTGCAGGCTATGTGAATCAGTATTGGCCAATCCTCAAAGGCAGATTGCTGGCCGGTGAATACCATCCCCAAGCCGTACGTGCGGTTGAAATTCTCAAGCCGCAGGGCGGCACGCGGCAACTGGGAATTCCCAGCGTCGTGGATCGCCTGATCCAGCAGGCATTGCTGCAACAACTCACGCCATTCTTCGATCCTTTGTTCTCGGATTTTAGCTACGGCTTCCGTCCGGGCAGGAGCGCGCATCAAGCTGTCGAGATGGCCCGTGCCCATGTGGCATCGGGGCACCGGTGGTGCGTGGAAGTCGATCTGGAGAAGTTTTTTGATCGGGTCAACCACGACATCCTCATGGCCTGTATCGAGCGCCGGGTCAAAGATAAGTGCGTACTTAGGCTTATCCGTCGCTACCTTGAAGCGGGAGTCATGTCAGGCGGTGTCGTCAGTCCACGGCAGGAAGGGACGCCGCAAGGCGGCCCGCTCTCGCCGCTGCTGTCGAATATCCTGCTCGATGAATTTGACCGCGAACTGGAGCGGCGGGGCCATCGCTTCGTGCGCTATGCCGATGACGCGAACATTTATGTGCGCAGTCCTCGGGCTGGCGAACGGGTACTGGCTAGTGTCGAGCGCTTCCTGAGTCAACGTTTGAAACTGACGGTGAATCAGAAGAAGAGTCGAGTCGCGAGAGCCTGGAAGTGTGATTACTTGGGTTATGGGATGAGCTGGCATCAGCAGCCAAGGTTGCGGGTGGCAACGGTGAGCCTGAGTCGCCTGCGCGACCGGCTCGCAGAGCTGCTATGCGGCGCGCGGGGCCGCAAGATGGCAAACACCATCGAGCGGATAAACCCCGTACTACGAGGTTGGGCGGGTTACTTCAAGCTCAGCCAGAGCAAGCGGCCACTTGAGGAGCTGGATGGCTGGATCAGGCACAAACTCCGCTGTGCCATTTGGCGCCAATGGAAACAGCCCTCTACGAGGGCGCGCAACCTGATGCGTCTGGGCTTAAGCGAGGAGCGTGCCTGTAAATCGGCCTATAACGGCCGAGGCCCATGGTGGAACTCGGGGGCGCCACATATGAATCAGGCGCTGCCGAAGAAACTATGGGATCGACTCGGACTGGTCTCGATACTGGATACGATCAACCGGCTTAGCCGCATAGCTTGAACCGCCGTGTACGGAACCGTACGCACGGTGGTGTGAGAGGACGGCGGGTGTGAACCCGCCTCCTACTCAATCCTGTGCTTTCCCAATCCTCAGCGCGTGCTTGTGCTCGCGCTTTTGTGGGAGCGGCCAGCCTTTGCGCCTTAGACGGTTACGTGCAGGCGCACATCCACATTACCGCGGGTGGCATTGGAGTACGGGCACACCTGATGCGCCTTTTCCACCAGCCCTTCGGCATCGGCCTGGGCCAGGCCCGGCAGGTTGATGTGCAGGTCGATGTCCAGGCCGAAACCGCCCGGGATCTGGCCGATGCCCACCTTGGCGGTGATCGAGGCATCTGCCGGCAGGGCTTTCTTCTCTTGCCCGGCCACGAACTTCAAGGCGCCGATGAAGCAGGCCGAGTAACCGGCGGCGAACATCTGCTCGGGGTTGGTGCCGTCACCGCCCGCGCCGCCCAGCTCTTTGGGGGTGCTGAGCTTGACTTCCAGCTTGCCGTCGCTGGAGCGGGATTTGCCGTCGCGCCCACCGGTGGAGGTTGCTTCTGCGATGTACAGCGGAGTGACCTTTTGCATCTTGAGCCTCGCTAATGTGCTGTGCGCTCCCGTTTGCAGGAGGGCGGGGGTTGGTGTGGGATTTAAATTAGCGCGCAATTAGTTAATGCGCAAGATAAATCATCGCCGTTCATCGGAACGGCCATTTCACAGCATAGCGCTCAGAGGTTTTTCTGCAGGTTTTCGCGCAGGTTCAGCAGGTCGGCTTGCAGTTTCTGCAACTGCTCAAGGCTCCGCCCGCTGGCCTTGAGAATGCACGGCGGCACCTCTTTGGCCTGCTGTTGCAGGGCGCGGCCTTTGTCGGTCAGCTGTACCATCACTACCCGTTCATCTTCGCGGCTGCGGTTGCGCTGCAGCAGGCCTTCGCTTTCGAGGCGCTTGAGCAGCGGGGTCAGCGAGCCTGGGTCGGTCAGCAGGTGCTGGCTGATTTCGCCCACGGTCAGGCCGTCACGCTCCCAGAGCACGAGCATGGCAAGGTATTGCGGGTAGGTCAGGCCCAGCGCCTGCAGCAGCGGCTTGTAGACCTTGGTCATCAGCAACGAGGTGGAGTGCAGGGCGAAACAGACCTGGTTGTCCAGCAGCAGCTCGTCACAAGAGGCTTGGGTGTCGGCGTTCATGCAGGTCCTTGAAAGTCATCAATGGAAAATTCTGGCACGCTGATCATCAGTGCGCGAATTAATCGCGCAGTTCACTGCGCAAGGCCAGGTCCCAGGGTGGAATCGGGCTGAAGCGGCTCTTGAGGAATTCGAGCAGCAAACGGCTGCGAGAGTTCGTTTCATGTGCCAGGCGTAGCGCATAAATGCCGCTGGTCTCGGCTTCAGGCATGCCGCCGTCGCAAAACAACGGGATCAGCTCGCCGCGCAGCAGGTACTCACTGATCAGCCAGGTGGGCAGGTGGGCTATCCCCAGGCCGGCGAGGGCGCCGAACAGCAGGGTTTCGGCATTGTTGGCAGCCATGCGCATGCGCGCGGGGCGGTACAGGCGGGTTTGCCCGGCCACACTGAAGCGCCAGGCGAACGGCGGCGCCAGGCCATCCCAGTCCAGCCCGTCATGCCCGGGCAGTTCGCTGGGGCAGGTGGGGATGCCGCGGCTGGCCAGGTAGGCGGGGCTGGCGCAGGCAATGCGCACCATGTAGGCGAGCGGCGTGGCGACCAGACGGGTGTCGGCCAAAGGGCCGGCGCGCAGCACCAGGTCGACCTCGCCCAGGTGGCTGCCCTGCAGGTCGACGAAGCTGTCGATCAACCGCAGTTGCACGTCCAGGCCCGGGTAGGCCACCAGGAAGTCGGCAATGGCCGGGGCCAGGTGGCGGCGGCCAAACGCGGCAGGGGCGTCGATGCGGATCAGGCCTTCCGGGGCATTGCTCAGTGACACCGCTTCAGCCCGGGCCAGGCGCAACTCCTCGATGATGCGCCTGGCCCGCTCGGCAAAGGCGTTGCCTGCAGGCGTGGCCCGCACCGCGTGGGTGCTGCGGGTGAACAGGCGGCTGCCGACGGCGCTTTCCAGGTTGTCGACACGCCGTGCTACCGCAGACGGGGTCAGCGGGTGGCGACGGGCGGCGGCAGAAAAGCTGCCGGTTTCCAGCACATCGAGGAACAGGCTCAATTGGTCGGTCAGGGTATCGGGGTTCATGGCTGCCTTGCTTTTGCGAAAAACGCACAGCCATTGTGCGCTGCTGTGCGTTTCCCCGCCAGCGCACACTCGTTAGCATGCTCGCATTATTGGTACAGGCGGACGAGGCCCTGATGATCGAGTGGTTGTTGTATATCGTGCTGGGCGCTGCCCTGGGCACCATGGGGGGCTTGTTCGGCATTGGTGGCGGGCTGATTGCGATTCCGGCGTTGGGCGTGCTGTTTGGCCTGGACCAGCAGTTGGCGCAGGGGACCGCGTTGGTGATGGTGGTGCCCAATGTGCTGCTGGCGCTGTGGCGGTATCACCAGCGCAACCGCATCGCGTTGCGCCATGCGTTGCCGCTGTCGGCGTGCAGCTTCTTGTTTGCCTGGCTGGGGTCGATCTGGGCGGTGGGGCTTGATGCGCATTCCATGCGCCTGGGTTTTGTCGGCTTCCTGGTAGCGTTGGCGGTGTGGAACGTGGTGCGGATGTTCATGAAGGTGTTGCCGCCGAGTGCCGAGCTGCGTCATGCCTGGCCGTGGCTGGGTGTGCTGGGCAGCTTTGCCGGCACCATGGGCGGCTTGTTCGGGGTGGGTGGGGCCGTGGTGGCCACACCGATCCTGACCAGTGTGTTCGGCGCTACTCAGGTGGTGGCGCAGGGGCTGTCACTGGCGCTGGCGGCGCCGAGTACCTTGGTCACGCTGGTGACCTATGGCGTGCACCATAGTGTTGACTGGGGGGTAGGGATTCCCTTGGCGGTGGGGGGCTTGCTCAGCATCAGCTGGGGCGTGAAGCTGGCCCACGCGTTGCCGGAGAAGGTATTGCGGGCGATGTTCTGTGTGTTCCTGGTGGTCTGTGCGGTGATGCTGGGGTTCGAGCTTTGAGAGGTTGGGGCCGTTTTTCGGCCCTCGATCACTTGAAACCCTCAACGATGTAGTCGGCCATGCAGTCGGTGATTGGCGAGGGGGTCTGCGTACTGCGCACCAGCATTACATTGGCCATGGGCAACTGTGGCAGCCCTTCGCTCTCACCCAGAATGCGGATGTTGCCCCCGATCAGGCTCTGCAGCTGCGCGGTCACTGCCAGCCCGGCGGTGACGATGGCAAAGATTGCCGCCAGGCTTGGGCTGGTGTAGGCAATACGGTAATCGATGCCCTGTGCCTCCAGCGCATTGCAGGTCCAGGCGCGACAGAAGCAGTCGGTGTTGAACAGCGCCACCGGCATCGGCCGCTGTTCGTGCGGGCAAAAGCCTTCTGCCGCGGCCCAGACCAGGCGTTCCTGGCGTAGCAACTGGCCAATCTCGTTGCCGGGCTCGCGGGTGACGATGGTCAGGTCCAGGTCCTGGCGCAGCATCAACTGCTTGGACGAATCGCAATGCACTTCCACCTGCACCAGCGGGTAGGCTTGGGCAAAGCTCGACAAGATGGTCGGCAGGAAGCGCATGGCGTAGTCGTCTGGTGTGCCGATGCGCACCAGCCCAACCATGTGTGGCATGCGCAGGGTGTTGAACACCTCGCCATGCAACTTGAGAATGCGTCGGGCATACCCAAGCAGTACCTGGCCTTCGGCGGTCAGCCGCACCTGACGGCCATCACGTTCGAATAGCTGGCGCTGCAGAATGTCTTCTTCCAGGCGTTTCATCTGCATGCTGACCGCTGACTGGGTGCGGTTGACCACTTCGCCTGCGCGGGTAAAGCCGCCTTGCTCGGCAATGGCGACGAAGGTGCGCAGGACATCCGCGTCGAGGCTCTGGTACTGGGACATTGCATCAATCTCCGAGATGCATCGCATCAGAAACATTCGTTGGATTGATCTTATGCCTGGCGTGAGACTGAGGCCATCAACACGGAGGGCTTCACGATGAAAGGTCATGTCAGCAGCATCCAGCAACCTGCCTTTTCCCTGAGCTACCTGTGGCATGCGGCCTTGCAGCGTCCGGCGCGCTGGCTGCAGTTGTACCGACAGCGTCAGGAGCTGGCCAGCCTCAGTGATGCAACCTTGCGCGACTTGGGGTTGAGTCGGGCGGATATCCAGCAAGAGGCCGAGCGGCATTTCTGGGATGATCCATTGAGGAAGTGATGCCATGCGTGGCAGTCGCTTCTGCTCCAGTTCCAGCTCCAGCTCCAGCTTTTGCTCTTGCTCTTGCTCTTGCTTTGGCTTTGGCTTTTGCTTTGGCTTTTGCTTCTAAGCGCGCGGTAGTTCAGGCGATGCAGATTGCGACTTCAGGAGGCCGAGCGCAGGGCTTGCGGAGGGAGGTGACGGGCATGGATGCCCGTCAAGCGCTG
>NZ_JBQENN010000058.1:0-6790 GCF_052044625.1 Pseudomonas sp. 22515 | reverse complement strand
GGCTGGCGACGCGCCTGCGCCTCGAACAGCTGGTGCACGCGCCAGTCGCCGGGGTAGTCGGTGGCGGTGTCGTTAAGGTCATGCAGCACCGCTTGCGTCTGCTGCGGGCTCAGCATCGGCAACTCGCCCACCGGCTGTTGCGGCTGGGCGACAACACTGTGCAGCAGATGCTGCCAATGCTGCCCCATGCGCTCGACGCTTGGTGCGTCGAACAGGTCGGTGGCGTAGGTCAGCGATGCCCACAGGCCATCCGCGGTCTCGACCGTGTCCAAGGTCAGGTCGAACTGGGCGTTCACTTCTTCCCACGCCAGCACTTCCACGCTCAGGCCTGGCAGCTGTGTGGCCCCTGGCAGCCGGCGCTCGGCGCTGCGATGGTTGAACATGACCTGGAACAACGGGCTGCGGTTCAGGCTCCGCTCGACCTGCAGCGCATCCACCAGCTGCTCGAAGGGCAAGTCCTGGTGCGCCTGGGCCTCCAGCGCAGTGGCCTTGACCTGCTGCAACAGGCGGACGAACGGTTGGTGCGTATCGATGTCGGCCTTGTGTACCTGGGTATTGACGAAGAAGCCGATCAGGCCTTCGGTTTCCTTGCGCGTGCGGTTGGCGACCGGCACGCCGACGCGGATGTCCGACTGCCCGGTATAGCGGTGCAACAGGCACTGGAAGGTCGCCAGCAACAGCATGAACAGGGTCACCCCTTCGCGCCGTGCCAGTTGCCGCAGGCCATCGGCCAGTGCCGGGCTCAGTGGCAGGTCGATGCGGGCGCCACGGTAGCTGCTGTGCAACGGCCGCGGGCGGTCGCTGGGCAACGCCAGCACAGGCTGTTCACCGCCCAGCTGGGCGGTCCAGTAGGCTAGCTGGCGCTGCCGTTCGCCGCCATCCATCCATTGGCGCTGCCAGGCGGCATAGTCGGCGTACTGGATCGGCAACGCCGGCAGGCTGGCAGGCTGGCCGCTGCTGTACGCGCGATACAGGTGCACCAGCTCCTGCACCATCAGCGCCAGCGACCAGCCATCCGAGACAATGTGGTGCTGGGTGATCAGCAACACATGATCGTCCGGCCCCAGGCACAGCAGGCTGGCCCTCAGCAGCGGGCCCTGGGCCAGGTCGAACGGCTGGCGGATTTCTTCGGTGATACAGGTGCGCAGCCGCGCCGCCCGGTCCTCGCCGGGCGCCAGGGCCAGGGTGTGCCTGGCAATGCTCACCGGCGCGGGGGCATGGATCACTGGTGTGGTGCGCTCACCGTCAGTGGCGAAGGTGGTGCGCAGCGACTCGTGGCGCGCCACCAGCGCATCGAAGCTTTGCTGCAGGGCAGCCAGGTCCAGTGCGCCGCGCAGGTTCAGCGCACTGGGCAGGTGATAGGCGGCGCTGTCTGGCTCAAGGTGCCAAAGAAACAGCTGCCGCTCCTGGGCGAAGGACAGCGAAAGCGGCTCGGTCGGATCGCGTCGAAAAACAGGTGCCACGCTGTACAGATCGACACCTTGCTGCTTGAGCAGCACCGCCAGCGCCTTGCGTTGCTTTGCCGACAGTGTTGCTACCGATTCGATTAACTTTTGCACGCCCTTCCCCTGTCAAGAGATCAGATTTTCCAGATCTTCGGCTGATAGACGTTTGAGGGCCTCCAAGGATTTAGCCAAGGCATCGTTGACCGCCTGGGTGTGCGGCTGAGCACCAGCGATCTCGGCACAGTAGGTTTGCAGGTCGTGGGTGGTGAACAGCGCCTTGACCGCTGTTTCCAGCTTCAACTGCTCACGCAGGCGCACGGTGACCTGGGTGGCCAGCAGTGAATGCCCGCCGAGGTCGAAGAAGTTGTCGGCAAGGCCGACCTGATCGACGTGCAGCACCTCCTGCCAGATCTGCGCCACTTGCTGCTGCAGCTCACTCTGCGGTGCCAGGTAGGCCACCCGGGCGACACTCAGGTCAGGGGCTGGCAGGCGGTTGCGGTCAAGCTTGCCATTGGGGGTGTGGGGGAAGGTTGCGACGAACGTCGTCCAGGTCGGCACCATGTACTCCGGCAACGCGCTGCGCAGTTGCCGCTTCAGCGCCTCGCCCAGTGCCTCCCGCGCCTGTGCATCGTCGACCACGGCCACGTCCTGCGGCACCAGGTAAGCCACCAGCTGCTGACCCCCAGGCCCCGGCCGGGCGACTACCGCCGCTTCGCGAATGGCGGGATGACGCGCCAGTTGTGCCTCGATTTCACCGAGTTCGATACGATAGCCACGCATCTTCACTTGCTGGTCGATTCGCCCAAGGTATTCCACCACACCCTCGGCCCGGTAACGCGCCAGGTCGCCGGTGCGGTACAGCCGCTCACCGTTCCCGGCGAACGGGTCGGGGACGAAACGCTCGGCGGTCAGCCCTGGCCGCTGGTAATACCCGCGCGCCAGCCCCGCCCCGCCAATCAGCAGCTCGCCGGCAACGCCAACAGGGACTGGCGCCAGGTCCTCACCCAGCAGGTAGAGCCGGGTATTGTCCAACGGCCTGCCTAGCAACGCCTGCGGCCTGGCGGGCTGCAAGCGGTGCAGCGCCGACCAGATGGTGGTTTCGGTGGGCCCGTACAGGTTCCACAACGGCCCGCCCAGGGCCAGCAGCCGCTGGGCCAGGTCATCGCTCAGCGCTTCGCCGCCACACAGCTTCGTGCAGCCGGCCAGCACCTCGCCGCGGCCGCTGTCTAGCAGCATGCGCCAGGTCGAAGGGGTGGCCTGCAGCACGGTCACTGACTGCTGCGCTACCAGCTCCAGCACCCGCTGCGGGTCCTGTGCGGTATCCGGACCGGCCAGGACCACGCAGGCGCCCTGCACCAGCGGCAGGTACACCTCCAGCCCGAAGATATCGAACGAGAACGTGGTCAACGACAACAGGCGGTCGCCGGTAGCCAGCCCCGGCGCCTTGGCCATGCTGGCGATGAAGTTGACCAGCGCGCCGTGGGGCACCATCACCCCTTTTGGCCTGCCGGTGGAGCCCGAGGTGTAGATCATGTAGGCAAGGTGCTCGGCCGACAGGTGCGGCTGCGGGTTGTGCACACCGTAGGCTGCCACGTTGCAGCCACTGCCCAGCGGGTGCTCGGGCGCCAGCAACAGGCACTGGACCGTGGCCGGTATCGGCAGGCGTGCCTGGAGCGACGGCTGGGTCAGCAGCAGCCTGATGCCGCTGTCCTCCATCATGTAGGCCAGCCGCTCGTCCGGGTAGTGAGGGTCCAGCGGTACATAGGCACCCCCGGCCTTGAGCACGGCCAGCAAGGCGACGAGCATCTGTGGCGAGCGTTCGAGGGCCACCCCGACTTTGACGTCCGGCCCTACGCCGCCTTCGATCAGGCGCCAGGCCAGGCGGTTGGCGTGTTCGTTGAGTTGCTGGTAGCTCAACGTCTGGTCATCGAACTGCAAGGCCGGTGCATGCGGCGTGGCATGGGCACGCTGCTCGATCAGGTGCTGGATACAGGCGTCGGCAACCGGCACCGCCGTGTCATTCCAGGCCTGGCCGATCACGTCCAGCTCGCTGTCGCTGAGCAGTGGCAACGCAGCGATTCGCTGACCCGCGTCGGCCACGATGCCGTCTAGCAATTGCACCCAGTGCCCGGCCATGCGCGCCACGGTCGTGGCATCGAACAGATCGGTGGCGTAGTTGAAAGAAGCGCCGATCTGCCCTGGCGCTTCGAAGGTTTCCAGGGTGAGGTCAAACGGCGCGGTGCGCGTTTCACCAGGCAAAGCCTCGATACGCAGCGCTGTGTCGCTGGCGGCCTGCTGGCCATTGCCCTGGCGCTGGTGGTTGAACATGACCTGGAACAACGGGCTGTGGCTCAGGCTACGCCCCGGCTGCAAGGCTTCGACCAGTTGTTCGAACGGCAGCTCTTGATGGGCCTGGGCGTCGCTGGCGGCCTGGCGGGCTTGCTGCAACAGCGCGCGGAAGGTCTGCTGCGGCTCGATTTGCGCGCGCAGCACCTGGGTGTTGACGAAAAACCCGATCAACCCTTCGGTTTCTACCCGGTTGCGGTTGGCGATGGGCACACCCACGCGAATGTCCTGCTGCCCGCTGTAGCGCTGCAGCAAGGCCTGGAACGCGGCCAGCAACAGCACGAACAAGGTCACCCCTTCGTGGCGGGCCAGGTCTTGCAGGCGTTGGCACAGTTCGGCCGGCAAGCTGAAGTCGTGCCGTGCGCCGCGGTAGCTCATCAGCCCCGGGCGGGGCCGATCGGTGGGCAGTTCCAGCACCGGCTGCTGGCCACCCAACTGCGCTTGCCAATAGGCCAGCTGCCGCTCGCGCTCACCGGCCTCCATCCAGCGCCGTTGCCAGATGGCATAGTCGGCGTACTGGATGGGCAGCGGCCGAACAGCCACGGCATGCCCTTGGCAGCAGGCACTGTAACCCTGCAGCAGTTCATCGACCATGACCTTCAGCGACCAGCCGTCAGCGGCGATGTGGTGCACCACCAGGCTGAACACATGGTCCTCGGCCGCCAGGCGCAGCAACGCCACGCGCAACACGGGGCCGTGTTGCAGGTCAAACGGCTGCTCCCGATGGGCTTCGACGAAGGCCTGAATCTGCGCCTGCTCATCGCCCACACCGCGCTCACGGCATTCGATCGCTACCGTCAGCTGTGGGGCGATTTGCTGGCGTGGGCCACCGTCGCGGCTGTCATGGGTGAACGTGGTGCGCAAGCTCTCGTGCCGCGCCAGCAGCGCATCGAAACTGCCTTGCAAGGCCTGCAGGTTCAGCGGGCCATGCAGGCGCAGGCTGACCCCGATGTTGTAGGCAGTGCCCTGAGGCTCCATCTGCCACAGGAACCATTGGCGCTCCTGGGCAAACGACAACGGCACCACGGTGGTGTCGTCGCGCACCAGCGGAATGGGCAGGTTGGCCGGGGACACGCCCTCTTCAAGCATTTTCTGCAGGTATTGGCGACGCTTTTCCAGCGGCAGATTGATGAAGCGCTGAGCAATTTTCGTGGCGACTGCGGTGTCCATCACACCTCCTCCATTTCGTCCAGCAGAGCCGACAGCTTGCTGAGTGTTTGTGTGTCCGCCGGCGCAGATGCCTGGGCCAGCTGTTCGGCGAAGCTCGCCAGGGTCGGGTGCTGGAAAATCAGTTGCGGGGTCAGGCTCAGGCCGAGTTCCAGTTGCACCCGCGATACCACGCTCACGGCCAGCAATGAATGGCCGCCCAGTTCGAAGAAGTGGTCGTCCAGGCCCACTTGCTCAAGCTTGAGCACGTCCTGCCAGATGGCTGCCAGCTGCTGTTCAAGCTCGCTGCGTGGGGCGCGATAACCGTGCTGCAACAGGCTGGCATCGGCCTTGGGCAAGGCCTTGCGGTCGAGCTTGCCGTTGGCTGTCAGCGGCCACCGGTCGAGCAGCAGCAGGTGCGCCGGGACCATGTAGTCCGGCAGCGCTTCCTTCAGCTGTTCGCGCAGCTGCGCGCGCAGCCCGGCCTGCTGCTCCAGCGCTACCTCGGCAGCGGGGATCAGGTAGGCCACCAGCTGCTGGCCGGTCGCGCCTTCCTGGGCCAGCACCAGGGCATCGCGCACCTGCGGCTGGGCCTGCAGGCGGGCTTCGATTTCCCCCAGCTCGATGCGGAAGCCGCGGATCTTCACCTGGTGGTCGATGCGCCCGGCGTATTCGATCACCCCGTCGGCGTGGTAGCGCGCCAGGTCACCGGTGCGGTACAGGCGCCCGCCAGGGGCACCGAACGGGTCCGGCACGAAGCGCGTGGCGCTCAGGTCGCTGCGCTTGAGGTAGCCGCGCGCCAGGCCGGCGCGGCCCACGTACAGCTCGCCGATGCAGCCTTTGGCTACCGGGTTCAGGTCGCCGTCGAGCACATACCAGGACAGGTCGGGGATCGGCACGCCCATCGGGCTGCTGGCCGCCTTGCCCAGGTCGGCCCGCGACAGCGGCCGGTAGCTGACATGCACGGTGGTTTCGGTGATGCCGTACATGTTCACCAGCTGCGGCTGGCGGTCGCCGAAGCGTTCGAACCACGGTGCCAGGCTGTTGACGTCCAGCGCCTCGCCCCCGAACACCACGCTGCGCAATGCCAGTGGCCGCTGCGGCTCAGCCGTGGTGGCCACCGCCATCAGTTGCTTGAACGCCGACGGGGTCTGGTTCAGCACCGTGACCTGCTCATCGGCCAGCAACTGGTAGAAGGCCTCGGGTGAGCGGCTGGTGTGCTGCGGCACGATCACCAGGCGCCCGCCGTACAGCAGGGCGCCGAAGATTTCCCACACCGAGAAGTCGAAGGCATAGGAGTGGAACAGGCTCCACACGTCGTCGCTGCCGAAGCGGAAGTCGGCGTCGGTGGCCGTGAACAGGCGCAGCACGTTGCGCTGCGGCAGCAGCACGCCCTTGGGCTTGCCGGTGGAACCGGAGGTGTAGATCACGTAGGCGAGGTTGTCCGGGCTGACCGTGACCGGCGAGCAGGCCAGCGGGTCGGCCTGGGTACTGTCATCGCTGCTTTCCAGGCTGAGCACGCGCACGCCTGCCGGCACCGGCAGGCTGGCCAGCACCTGGGGCTGGGCCAGCACGCGCTGCAGGCCGCTGTCTTCGATCATGTAGGCCAAACGGTCGGCCGGGTAGGCCGGGTCCAGCGGCACGTAGGCACCGCCAGCCTTGAGGATGGCGAAGATGCCAACGACCATGTCCAGCGAGCGCTCGGCAGCCAGGCCGACCAGTACGTCAGGCCCGACCCCGTCGTCGACCAGGCGCCGAGCCAGGGCGTTGGCACGCTGGTTGAGCTGGGCATAGCTCAGGGCCTGGCCCTCGCAGGTGACGGCGATGGCATCGGGGGTGCGCTGCACCTGGGC
>NZ_JBQENN010000057.1:0-8326 GCF_052044625.1 Pseudomonas sp. 22515 | reverse complement strand
TGGTGCGCCAGGCATGGCGCGTTGCGCGATAGCGCAACCAGCTTGGCTGTGGTGGCCTCGCTGGTGACTTGGGGGTGAAAGTCCTCTACACACCCGGCAAGGGGAAGTGTTAGCCAGAGGCAAGGGTGTCGTGGGCGACTACGAATCTGAAGGAAGCCCGAGGCAAAATGCTGGCCTGACGAACAGGAAGCGGATCAGGCGGCGCAGCGGGGCAAGACGGCCATAATCGTCAAAGCCCAATACTTGCACGGAACGCTGCGACGTAAATCCGACAGGCATAAGCAGGAAGGTCACGCGAATTACCCTGGGAGATCTGTACGCTTGCCTTGGTGCTACCGAGCGTCGAGAGGCGACGGGATGAGCGTGCAGAAGTCAGCCGAGGCCGTAGTAAGTGGCGGTTAACCGCGTCACCAAGGGCCGAACAGGTTATGCCGCCAGTAGGCGTCACTGTCTCGTTGGTAGCCGCAATGCAGAAATTTCCTAAAACGGAATCTGTCACTCCGAATCCCGGCCAGAAGCCGAGGATGATGCCTGACAGCGCAAAGGTATCGACGGCGTCATCGGCGTGGACGAACGCAGAGCCGGACACGCTGATGGAGCGGGTGCTCGCACCGGCCAACCTCAGACGTGCGTATAAGCGCGTAGTCAGCAATAAGGGAGCGCCGGGTGCCGATGGCATGACGGTCGCCGACCTTGCAGGCTATGTGAATCAGTATTGGCCAATCCTCAAAGGCAGATTGCTGGCCGGTGAATACCATCCCCAAGCCGTACGTGCGGTTGAAATTCTCAAGCCGCAGGGCGGCACGCGGCAACTGGGAATTCCCAGCGTCGTGGATCGCCTGATCCAGCAGGCATTGCTGCAACAACTCACGCCATTCTTCGATCCTTTGTTCTCGGATTTTAGCTACGGCTTCCGTCCGGGCAGGAGCGCGCATCAAGCTGTCGAGATGGCCCGTGCCCATGTGGCATCGGGGCACCGGTGGTGCGTGGAAGTCGATCTGGAGAAGTTTTTTGATCGGGTCAACCACGACATCCTCATGGCCTGTATCGAGCGCCGGGTCAAAGATAAGTGCGTACTTAGGCTTATCCGTCGCTACCTTGAAGCGGGAGTCATGTCAGGCGGTGTCGTCAGTCCACGGCAGGAAGGGACGCCGCAAGGCGGCCCGCTCTCGCCGCTGCTGTCGAATATCCTGCTCGATGAATTTGACCGCGAACTGGAGCGGCGGGGCCATCGCTTCGTGCGCTATGCCGATGACGCGAACATTTATGTGCGCAGTCCTCGGGCTGGCGAACGGGTACTGGCTAGTGTCGAGCGCTTCCTGAGTCAACGTTTGAAACTGACGGTGAATCAGAAGAAGAGTCGAGTCGCGAGAGCCTGGAAGTGTGATTACTTGGGTTATGGGATGAGCTGGCATCAGCAGCCAAGGTTGCGGGTGGCAACGGTGAGCCTGAGTCGCCTGCGCGACCGGCTCGCAGAGCTGCTATGCGGCGCGCGGGGCCGCAAGATGGCAAACACCATCGAGCGGATAAACCCCGTACTACGAGGTTGGGCGGGTTACTTCAAGCTCAGCCAGAGCAAGCGGCCACTTGAGGAGCTGGATGGCTGGATCAGGCACAAACTCCGCTGTGCCATTTGGCGCCAATGGAAACAGCCCTCTACGAGGGCGCGCAACCTGATGCGTCTGGGCTTAAGCGAGGAGCGTGCCTGTAAATCGGCCTATAACGGCCGAGGCCCATGGTGGAACTCGGGGGCGCCACATATGAATCAGGCGCTGCCGAAGAAACTATGGGATCGACTCGGACTGGTCTCGATACTGGATACGATCAACCGGCTTAGCCGCATAGCTTGAACCGCCGTGTACGGAACCGTACGCACGGTGGTGTGAGAGGACGGCGGGTGTGAACCCGCCTCCTACTCAATTCTTCCTGTGCCGGCCTCTTCGCGGGCGCGCCCGCTCCCACCGATTTTCTGCATGCCTGAAGGCAAAGGTGAACCTGTGGGAGCGGGCGTGCCCGCGAATGCCTTTGGCAGATCAATCGTTGAAATCGCGCCAGCCGCCCATTTCTTTCCAGCGGTTGACGATGCCGCAGAACAGCTCAGCTGTTTTCTCGGTGTCATAACGTGCCGAGTGCGCCTCACGCCCGTCGAAATCGATGTCAGCGCTCTGGCAGGCTCGTGCCAGCACGGTCTGGCCATACGCCAGGCCCGCCAGGGTGGCGGTGTCGAAGCTGGAGAACGGGTGGAACGGGTTGCGCTTCAGGTCATTGCGCGCCACTGCTGCATTGAGGAAACCCAGGTCGAAGCTGCTGTTGTGGCCGACCAGAATTGCCCGCTTGCAGCCGTTGGCCTTGAGTGCCTTGCGCACGCCACGGAAGATGTCGGTCATCGCGCTTTCCTCGCTGACCGCCATGCGCAGCGGGTGGTCCAGCTTGATCCCGGTGAACTCAAGTGCGGCCGGCTCGATGTTGGCGCCCTCGAACGGCTCCACGCGGTGGAAGTAGGTGTGTTCGGGGAACAGGAAGCCTTTCTCGTCCATGCCGATGGTGACGGCGGCAATTTCCAGCAATGCATCGGTAGCGCTGTTGAAACCACCGGTTTCAACATCCACCACGACCGGCAGATAGCCGCGGAAGCGCTCGGCCATCGGGTGGCGAGGACCGCTGCTGCCTTGGGTGTCCAGGTCGTCTTCGTAAAGGTCTTCGCTCACGCGTTTTTCTCCAGCAGGCGCCAGCGCAGTTTTTCGCCAGCGCGCAGCGGGACTACGGTTTGCTCGCCAAATGGCAGGCTTTCCGGAGCGGTCCATTCTTCGCGGACCAGGGTAATGGTGTCGGTGTTCGCCGGCAGGCCATAGAAGGCCGGGCCGTGCAGGCTGGCGAAGCCTTCCAGCTTGTCCAGCGCGTTACGCTGCTCGAACGCTTCGGCGTACATCTCGATGGCCGCATAGGCGGTGTAGCAACCCGCGCAACCGCAGGCTGCTTCCTTGGCGTGACGGGCATGAGGTGCCGAGTCGGTGCCGAGGAAGAACTTCGGATTGCCGCTGGTGGCTGCGTCCAGCAAGGCCACCTGGTGGGTGTTGCGCTTGAGGATCGGCAGGCAGTAGAAGTGCGGGCGAATGCCGCCGACCAGCATGTGGTTGCGGTTGTACAGCAGGTGCTGGGCGGTGATGGTCGCACCCACGTTGGCCGGGGCCTCGGTGACGAACTGCGCGGCATCGCTGGTGGTGATGTGTTCGAACACCACTTTCAGCGTCGGGAAGCGCTCGACCACACGGCGCATGTGCTCGTCGATGAAGCGCTTCTCGCGGTCGAACACGTCGATCTCGCTGCGGGTCACTTCGCCATGGACCAGCAGCGGCATGCCCACTTCCGCCATTGCCTCTATGGCCGGGAAGATGTTGTCGATGCTGGTCACGCCGGAATCGGAGTTGGTGGTGGCGCCGGCCGGGTACAACTTGGCGGCGTACACGAAACCGCTGGCCTTGGCCGCGCGGATGTCCTCGGGGCTGATGTTGTCGGTGAGGTACAGCACCATCAGCGGCTCGAAGCGGCTGCCGGCCGGGCGGGCAGCCAGAATGCGCTCACGGTAGGCGCCGGCCTCGTTGGCATTGCGCACCGGCGGCACGAGGTTGGGCATGATGATGGCACGGGCGAAGGTACGCGCCACGTCGCCAACGGTGTGGGGCAGGACGGCACCATCGCGCAGATGGATGTGCCAGTCGTCGGGGCGCAGGAGGGTCAGGCGATCGGACATTGGGGATTCCAGGCGGGTCGAACTCAAGCCCCAATCCTACCGGAAAACCCCGGGGCGAGCACGGCTATCAAGTTTTCCGGACAGCGTCCGATAGCCTGCAGGTAAGCCGCCAGAATTTGTGGAGCCGCCCGTGCGCCAGCGTTACCTAGCCCTGTTGACCCTGTTCGCCAGCCTGCCGGCCGGCGCACTGACTTTCCAGACGCGCATGGAAAATATTGCCTGGAAGGTCGAGGGTGACCAGTTCGAGTGCCGTCTGAGCCAGCCGATCGAAGGTTTCGGCAGCGGTACGTTCGTGCGTCGGGCAGGCGAGCAGCCGGTGTTCCAGCTGCGGTCGGACAGCAACGTACTGGGTGCAGGCACCGCCAGCCTGCTGGCCGCGGCAGCGCCGTGGCAACCAGGGCGTGGCGATATCAACCTGGGCAATGTGCGTATGGCCCGCAGTGGTGTGCTGTTCAGCTCCTCCCAAGGGCAGGCCAGCCGGCTGATCAACGGCTTGCTCGACGGGCGTAGCACCGTCGTGCGCAACTACACCGGTGAGGCGGGCAGGCCGATGGAGGTGCGAGTGCTGCCGGTCAGCTTCGCCAAAGCCTACAATGACTATCAGGTCTGTGCTGGCAAACTGTTGCCGATGAACTACGACCAGGTGCGCCAGACCCAGGTGGGTTTCCCCGGGGGCGGTATCGAGCTGGATGCAGCAGCCAAGGCGCGGCTGGACGTGATCCTCGATTACATGAAAGCCGACCCGACGGTGAATCATGTCGAGCTCAACGGCCACTCCGACAACAGTGGCAACCGCCTTACCAACCGCGACCTGTCGCGCCGTCGGGCATTGGCCGTTGCCGATTACTTCAAGGCTAACGGTGTGCCGGAGGAGCAGATCACTGTGCGCTTCCATGGCGAACGTTATCCGCTCGCGAAGAACAACAGTGCGTCGAATCGGGCGCGTAATCGGCGGGTGAATATCGAGCTGGATCGGGTGGCGGTGGTTGAGAAACCGGTGGAAAAGCAGGTTGAGCAAGCGGCGCCTGTTGTTGCACCTGCCTCGGGCGTCCCGGGGGCGAAGGCGCCCTGAGATCTGGTCGGTGCATGTCATGGGCTCGCATCAAGGCCAACAGGGGTTCGTCACAACATTTTCAGCGCCTGTGTCGAGGCGGACACCTCGCGGCGCTCGGTCTCACAGGCGCTGAACGCCTGAAGGCATGCACGCTGCGGTTCGACGCCCCTCCATGGTCCTCATGCCTCATGCCTCATGCCACATCCCGCAACCGACCGCCCGTCGCCCCTACGAAAGTTCTTGTCGCTTTGTCGTCAGAAGCTGTCGCCCCACTGTAAATTTATCCGCAACGCCGGTAGAATCGGTCCCTTTCCGTACAACCCCGTGGAGTGATGGCATGGCGGACGTAAAAAAGGTCGTACTGGCGTATTCCGGCGGCCTTGATACTTCGGTGATTCTCAAGTGGCTGCAGGATACCTACAACTGCGAAGTGGTGACCTTCACCGCTGACCTGGGGCAGGGCGAAGAGGTCGAACCGGCCCGTGCCAAGGCCCAGGCAATGGGCGTTAAAGAGATCTACATCGACGACCTGCGCGAAGAATTCGTGCGTGATTTCGTGTTCCCGATGTTCCGCGCCAACACCGTCTACGAAGGCGAGTACCTGCTGGGTACTTCCATCGCCCGTCCGCTGATCGCCAAGCGTCTGATCGAAATCGCCAACGAAACCGGCGCTGACGCCATTTCCCATGGCGCCACCGGCAAGGGTAACGACCAGGTGCGCTTCGAGCTGGGTGCCTATGCCCTGAAGCCAGGCGTCAAGGTCATCGCCCCATGGCGTGAGTGGGACCTGCTGTCCCGCGAAAAGCTGATGGACTACGCCGAGAAGCACGGCATCCCGATCGAGCGCCACGGCAAGAAGAAGTCGCCGTACTCGATGGACGCCAACCTGCTGCACATCTCCTACGAGGGCGGTGTCCTGGAAGATACCTGGACCGAGCACGAAGAAGACATGTGGCGCTGGAGTGTCTCGCCTGAGAACGCCCCGGACCAGGCTACCTACATCGAGCTGACCTACCGCAATGGTGACATCGTTGCCATCGACGGCGTCGAGAAATCCCCGGCCACCGTCCTGGCAGACCTGAACCGTATCGGTGGTGCCAACGGCATCGGCCGTCTGGACATCGTCGAAAACCGTTACGTCGGCATGAAGTCGCGCGGTTGCTACGAAACGCCTGGCGGTACCATCATGCTCAAGGCACACCGTGCCATCGAGTCGATCACACTGGACCGCGAAGTCGCTCACCTGAAAGATGAGCTGATGCCAAAGTATGCCAGCCTGATCTACACCGGCTACTGGTGGAGCCCGGAGCGTCTGATGCTGCAGCAGATGATCGATGCTTCGCAGGTCAACGTGAATGGTGTGGTGCGCCTGAAACTGTACAAGGGCAATGTGACCGTGGTTGGCCGCAAGTCGGACGATTCGCTGTTCGATGCCAACATCGCCACCTTTGAAGAAGATGGTGGTGCCTACAACCAGGCAGATGCTGCTGGCTTCATCAAACTCAATGCACTGCGTATGCGCATTGCCGCCAACAAGGGCCGTTCGCTGCTCTGATTGCTGGTGTGTGCGAAAACCCCGGCTTAGTCCGGGGTTTTTTTATGGTGCGCCAGGCATGGCGCGTTGCGCGATAGCGCAACCAGCTTGGCTGTGGTGGCCTCGCTGGTGACTTGGGGGTGAAAGTCCTCTACACACCCGGCAAGGGGAAGTGTTAGCCAGAGGCAAGGGTGTCGTGGGCGACTACGAATCTGAAGGAAGCCCGAGGCAAAATGCTGGCCTGACGAACAGGAAGCGGATCAGGCGGCGCAGCGGGGCAAGACGGCCATAATCGTCAAAGCCCAATACTTGCACGGAACGCTGCGACGTAAATCCGACAGGCATAAGCAGGAAGGTCACGCGAATTACCCTGGGAGATCTGTACGCTTGCCTTGGTGCTACCGAGCGTCGAGAGGCGACGGGATGAGCGTGCAGAAGTCAGCCGAGGCCGTAGTAAGTGGCGGTTAACCGCGTCACCAAGGGCCGAACAGGTTATGCCGCCAGTAGGCGTCACTGTCTCGTTGGTAGCCGCAATGCAGAAATTTCCTAAAACGGAATCTGTCACTCCGAATCCCGGCCAGAAGCCGAGGATGATGCCTGACAGCGCAAAGGTATCGACGGCGTCATCGGCGTGGACGAACGCAGAGCCGGACACGCTGATGGAGCGGGTGCTCGCACCGGCCAACCTCAGACGTGCGTATAAGCGCGTAGTCAGCAATAAGGGAGCGCCGGGTGCCGATGGCATGACGGTCGCCGACCTTGCAGGCTATGTGAATCAGTATTGGCCAATCCTCAAAGGCAGATTGCTGGCCGGTGAATACCATCCCCAAGCCGTACGTGCGGTTGAAATTCTCAAGCCGCAGGGCGGCACGCGGCAACTGGGAATTCCCAGCGTCGTGGATCGCCTGATCCAGCAGGCATTGCTGCAACAACTCACGCCATTCTTCGATCCTTTGTTCTCGGATTTTAGCTACGGCTTCCGTCCGGGCAGGAGCGCGCATCAAGCTGTCGAGATGGCCCGTGCCCATGTGGCATCGGGGCACCGGTGGTGCGTGGAAGTCGATCTGGAGAAGTTTTTTGATCGGGTCAACCACGACATCCTCATGGCCTGTATCGAGCGCCGGGTCAAAGATAAGTGCGTACTTAGGCTTATCCGTCGCTACCTTGAAGCGGGAGTCATGTCAGGCGGTGTCGTCAGTCCACGGCAGGAAGGGACGCCGCAAGGCGGCCCGCTCTCGCCGCTGCTGTCGAATATCCTGCTCGATGAATTTGACCGCGAACTGGAGCGGCGGGGCCATCGCTTCGTGCGCTATGCCGATGACGCGAACATTTATGTGCGCAGTCCTCGGGCTGGCGAACGGGTACTGGCTAGTGTCGAGCGCTTCCTGAGTCAACGTTTGAAACTGACGGTGAATCAGAAGAAGAGTCGAGTCGCGAGAGCCTGGAAGTGTGATTACTTGGGTTATGGGATGAGCTGGCATCAGCAGCCAAGGTTGCGGGTGGCAACGGTGAGCCTGAGTCGCCTGCGCGACCGGCTCGCAGAGCTGCTATGCGGCGCGCGGGGCCGCAAGATGGCAAACACCATCGAGCGGATAAACCCCGTACTACGAGGTTGGGCGGGTTACTTCAAGCTCAGCCAGAGCAAGCGGCCACTTGAGGAGCTGGATGGCTGGATCAGGCACAAACTCCGCTGTGCCATTTGGCGCCAATGGAAACAGCCCTCTACGAGGGCGCGCAACCTGATGCGTCTGGGCTTAAGCGAGGAGCGTGCCTGTAAATCGGCCTATAACGGCCGAGGCCCATGGTGGAACTCGGGGGCGCCACATATGAATCAGGCGCTGCCGAAGAAACTATGGGATCGACTCGGACTGGTCTCGATACTGGATACGATCAACCGGCTTAGCCGCATAGCTTGAACCGCCGTGTACGGAACCGTACGCACGGTGGTGTGAGAGGACGGCGGGTGTGAACCCGCCTCCTACTCAAT
>NZ_JBQENN010000056.1:0-8664 GCF_052044625.1 Pseudomonas sp. 22515 | reverse complement strand
GAGGCCTGCTCTTCGACGCTGTAGTTGACGTCGACCTGGTCGTCGGTGCCAGGCACCTGCGGGGTCTCGACGTTGACTTCCTTGAAGAAGCCCAGGCGCTCCAGGCGGGTCTTGGACTGGTCGATCAGGTAGGTCGACGCCCAGCCACCTTCCATCTGGCGCATTTCGCGACGCAGCACTTCGTCTTCGGTCTTGGTGTTGCCGCGGTAGTTGATGCGGTTGACGTAGGCACGCTTGCCCGGGTCGACCACGAACATGATGTCGACGGTGTGGTCCTGGTCGTTTGGTTGCGGCACGCCGTTGACGTTGGCGAAGGTGTAGCCTTCGTTACCCAGGCGGCGGGTGATCAGCTCGGACGTGGTGGTCATCACCTTGCGCGAGAACACCTGGCCCGGCTGCACCAGCAGCAACGACTTGACCTGGTCTTCCGGCACCTTGAGGTCACCGGACAGCTTCACGTCGCGAACGGTGTATTTCTCGCCTTCGTTGATGTTGACGGTGATGTAGACGTGCTTCTTGTCCGGCGTGATGGACACCTGGGTGGAGGCGATGTCCATGTTGATGTAGCCGCGGTCCAGGTAGTAGGAACGCAGGCGCTCCAGGTCACCGGAGAGTTTTTCACGGGCGTACTTGTCGTCGTTCTTGAAGAACGACAGCCAGTTGGTGGTCTTCAGCTCGAACAGCTGCCCCAGGGTCTCATCATCGAATACGTTGTTGCCCACGATGTTGATGTGCTGGATGGCGGCGACGGTGCCTTCGTTGATCTTGATCTTCAGTGCCACTCGGTTGCGCGGCTGCGGCACCACCTCGGCGTCGACCTCGGCCGAGTAGCGCCCTTGGGCCACGTACTGGCGCTGCAGCTCATTACGCACACCTTCGAGGGTGGCACGCTGGAAGATCTCGCCTTCGGCCAGGCCCGATTGTTTCAGGCCCTTCATCAGGTCTTCGGTGCTGATCGCCTTGTTGCCTTCAATCTCGATGCTCGACACCGACGGGCGCTCGACCACGTTGATGATCAGCACATTGCCATCGCGGCTCAACTGGATGTCCTGGAAGAACCCGGTCTTGAACAAGGAACGAGTCGAGTCCACCAGGCGGCGGTCGTCGGCCTGGTCGCCAACGTTCAGCGGCAAGGCACCGAACACACTGCCAGCGGAAACCCGCTGCAGGCCGTTGACGCGAATGTCGGCGATCCTGAACGGTGAGGCCTGGGCCAGCGTGGCTTTCAGCAGCAGGATGGAGAGCAACAGGCGCGGGTAGTTCATCGGGGGTTCCAGACAAGCGGATTTGGAGGGAGGCGAGCGCGGGCAACCCGCAAGCAGCGGGCGATGAGGATACGGGCGGGCTGTGTACGGCGCGGTTAGCCGAGGGTAAAGATGTGTAAAGTCCGACCGGCCGGCGGTGACAGTGCCGGCGCGTAGGGCGATCATTACCCCCCCTGCAATTGCGATATCTGGCCCTGATGATCCCTGTGCTGCTGGTCGACGACGACCGCGAACTGACCGAAATGCTCTCTTTGTACCTGGCGCGCGAAGGCTTCCAGGCAACGGCCGTGGACACCGGCGAAGAAGGCGAGGCCCAGGCGTTGTCCGGTGACTTCCAGGTGGTGGTGCTGGACGTCATGCTGCCCGGCATTTCGGGCATCGAAGTGTTACGCCGCGTGCGCGCGCGCAGCCAGGTGCCGGTACTGCTGCTGACGGCCCGTGGCGACAACATCGACCGCATCGCCGGCCTGGAGCTGGGTGCCGACGACTATGTACCCAAGCCCAGCTCTCCTGGCGAGCTGGTGGCGCGCCTGCGGGCGATACTGCGCCGCGTGAAGCCACACCTGATGGGTGAAACCAGCGCGCCCGAGGTACCTGAACAGGTACGCAGCGGTGCATTGAAAATGTGGCCGGGGCGGCGCGAGGCACGCTGGGGCGCAGCCACGCTGGAATTGACCGGCTCCGAGTTCAGCCTGCTCGAAGCCCTGGCGCGCCAGGCCGGTCAGCTGGTCAGCAAGCAGGACCTGTCGCTCAATGCCCTGGGCCGGCCGCTGACCCGTTATGACCGACGCATCGACGTGCACGTCAGCAGCATCCGGCAAAAACTTGGCCCGCGTGCCGATGGCAGCAGCTGGATCCAGAGCGTGCGCGGCATGGGCTACATGCTGATCGTCGAATGATGCGCCGGCGTCTGTTCTGGAAGCTGTTCCTGGCGTTCTGGCTGGCCAACACCCTGACCTTCCTGGTGGGGGCGGGGGCCTTCATGCTCAATGAACTGCGCGGCGATACCCCCGGGCTGCGTTCGCTGCTGGCCACCGAGCTGCAATTGCTCGAACGGTATGGCGAGCGGGCCGGCCGCCAGTTGCTGGACGTGTCGCCACAGCCGCAGGATGTGCAAGTAGGCCTTTACGACGATCAAGGCCGCTTGCTGGCTGGCCAAACGGTGCACGTGGCGCGTTTCGAGCAGGCACTGCTCGACCGTGACGGCCGCCCGCTGGTGCTGCGCGCTTCGGTGGCCACCCGTGTCGGTATGGCACCGCGCCCACGCAACCTTGGCCCGTTCGTGACTGGGGCGGTGATGAGCGCGCTGTTCGCGCTGTTGTGCAGCTTTTACCTGACCCGGCCGCTGACCTGGCTGCGCGAGGCCATGGGCCAGGTTGCCCAAGGCCGTTTTGATGTGCGGGTCAGGCCGCGGCTGGGCAAGCGCCGTGACGAAATCGTCGACCTGGCCGAGGACTGTGACCGCATGGCCGGCCAGCTCAAGGCCCTGGTGCAGGCCCAGCAGAACCTGCTGCATGATATTTCCCATGAGCTGCGCTCACCGCTTACCCGCATGCATGCCGCCATCGGCCTGATGCGCCAGCAACCCGACCGGCCCGACATGCTGGAGCGGGTCGAGCGCGAGTCGCGGCGCATGGACGACCTGATCGAGCAACTGCTGACCCTGGCCCGTGCCCAGTCCCGTCAAGGCAACAATGACTTCGCCAGCGTGGATGTGGTCGAACTGCTGGCGCAGATCGTCGAGGATGCCCGTTTCGAGGCAGGCATGAAGCAGTGCCAGGTGTCCTTGCTGGCTCAGGGCGCGTTTCTCATGCATGGCCATGAAGAGCTCCTGTACCGGGCTTTCGAGAACGTCATCCGCAATGCCGTGCGCTACACCAAGCCCGGCACGGCGGTATTGGTGGAGGCCGCACCGGCACCAGGTGGGCAATGGTTGCAGGTGTGCGTCAGCGACCATGGCCCGGGCGTCGACCCGGCGCGCCTGCAGCGCATCTTCGAACCGTTCGACCGTGGCACCGACAGCAGCGACGGCTTCGGCCTGGGGCTGGCGATCGCCCAGCGTGCCATCGCCTTGCACGGTGGCAGCATCACCGCGCTGGCCGCCGCCACAGGGGGCTTGCGGGTGCGCATCGAACTGCCGCAAGCCATTGCTACTTGAAGCCGGTGACCGCGTGGGGAACGTAAGGGGCCTGCAAGCGCGCCACCTCGTCCTCGCTCAGCTGCAGTGACAGTGCGCCCAGGGCATCGTCCAGGTGGGCGGGCTTCGAGGCGCCGACGATAGGGGCGCTAACGCCGGCCCTACCCAGCACCCAGGCCAGCGCAACCTGGGCCATCGGCACCCCCCGTTCGCTGGCGATCTGCTCGACCACATCGATTACCCGGCCGTCCTCCACCTCGGTCTTTTCATAGAACGACTGCCCGGACACATCGGTGCGCGTGCGCTGGGTTTGCTGCCCCTGCGGTCGTGTCAGGCGGCCGCGCGCCATCGGGCTCCAGGGCATCAGGCCGACGCCTTGATCCAGGCATAGCGGGATCATCTCTCGCTCTTCTTCGCGGTAGATCAGGTTGAGGTAGTTCTGCATCGACACGAAGCGGCTCCAGCCATGGCTGGCGGCTACCTGCTGCGCCTTGGCAAACTGCCAGGCATACATCGACGATGCACCGATGTAGCGCGCCTTGCCGGCCTTGACCACATCATGCAGAGCTTCCATTGTTTCCTCGATGGGGGTGTGGTAGTCCCAGCGGTGGATCTGGTAAAGGTCGACGTAGTCTGTGCCCAGGCGGCTGAGGCTGGCGTCGATGTTGGCCATGATCGCCTTGCGTGACAAGCCTTGCTCATTGGGCCGGCTGGCGCCTTCCCACATGTTGGCAGGGAAGAACACCTTGGTGGCGATCACGGTTTCTTCGCGGCGGGTAAACTCCTTCAGGAGTTTGCCGAGGATGATTTCCGAGGTGCCGGCGGAATAGCTGTTGGCAGTGTCGAAGAAGTTGATGCCTTGCTCGACGGCATGGCGAATGATCGGCCGGCTGGCGTCTTCGCCCAAGGTCCAGGGATGAGTGCCGGCGTCGGGTTCACCGAAGGTCATGCAGCCCAGGCACAGCCTTGAAATGTCCAGCCCAGTGCTACCCAGCTTTACGTACTGCATCGTCGTCTCCTTCAAGGGCGTGAGTGATGGAGTTAGCCTAACGCGGGCAGGGTTGTGCGAAAATTCCGTATTGATGCATGCGCCATCTGCAAGAATTCACAAGCGTAGCAGCGGCCGCACCTGTTGCTGAAGGAAGTCGGTAACCGCCTTGATCCGCGGTGTGGCGCGCACGTCTTCATGCACGGCCAGCCAGATTTCGATGCTCATGGTCTGTTGGGCGCTGCCTGCTTCTTTCAGACCGTGTTCCTGTGCCATGAACGCGGGCAGGCAGGCGATGCCGATGCCGCCGGCACAGGCTTGGGCCTGGATGCGCAGGTCATTGCTGTGCAATGCGAACGGCTGCTGGCCGGCCTGGAGGTTGAGCCATTGCTGTTGTGGGGAACGGGCCTGAGACTCGTCGTAGCCGATGTAGCGCCTGACCGTTGCGCTGGCCAGGTAACCGGGCGAGGCATACAGCCGGTAATCCAGGTGCCCCAGCAGGCTGACCACCAGAGTTGGCTCTGTCGGCCTGGCCAGGGCGATGCTGATGTCAGCTTCGCGGCGGACCAAGGATGCCTTGGATTTGCTGCCTACCAGCTTCAGGCGCAGCTGTGGGTAGCGCTGGTACAGCTCGCCCAGGCGCCGGGCAACGATGCTGCCCAGCAGCGCCGGTGGTGCCGAGAGCACCACTTCGCCTTCCACTGTCTGTTGGCCGGCGCTGGCGAAATGTGCCAGGGCAAAAGAGGACATGGCCATCTGCTCGGCGAGTTCCGCAACACGTTGGCCTTCGTGGGTGAGGGCATAGGCGCGGGGACGTCGGTCGACCAGCTTGAGCTTGAGCGAAGCTTCGAGCGAGGCGATGCGCCGGGCCACGGTGGCGTGGTCGACACCCAGGGTCTTGGCAGCGGCCGACAGCGAGCCGGCCGAGCTGAAGGCGGAGAAATGGCGCAGGTCTTCCCAATCGAACATGAATGACTCGGCAGTGGCGGGTGCATAAAGGGGTAGGGTAACCCTTTATGACCCTGCCGGCTTCAATGCCCGCCTTTCATCCGCCGCGCCACCAGGTAGATGCCCAGGCCAACCAGCGCAGTCGCGGCGCCGATGTACCCGGTGCTGGTCCAGCCCATGCCGGCAGTGATCGCCATGCCTCCCAGCCATGGCCCCAGGGCATTGGCCAGGTTGAACGCCGCATGGTTCGACGCCGCTGCCAGGCTAGGTGCCTCATGGGCAATGTCCATGAGGCGGATCTGTAGCGGTGCCGCCAGCGCGATCATGGTGCCCACCAGGCCGATGCCCAGCAGCAGGCTCCACAGCGCCTGGGCGGCGAAGGTAAAGAACAGCAGCACGGCGACCGACCACATCAGTACCAAGCCCACGGCGCGGAACTGCAGGCGGTCGAACAGCTTGCCGCCAGCGATGTTGCCGACGATACCGCCCACGCCGAACGCCGCCAGACCAAACGGAATCCACTGTGGCGACACCTGGGTCACGTGCAGCATGGTCGGTGCCAGGTAGCTGAACACGCAGAACATGCCGGCAAAACCGATCGAAGCGATGGCCAGCGCCATCCATACCTGTGGGAGGGCAAAGGCCTGTAGCTCCTTGCGCGGGTCGCTGCGTGTTTCGTCGTGGCGCTGGGGCACGAAACGCCAGACCAGGGCGATGGTGCACAGGGCGATCGCGCCGACCAGCACGAATGCCGAACGCCAACCGAAGTACTGGCCCAGGAAGGTGGCAACCGGGTTGCCGAGCAACATGGCCAAGGTCAGGCCCATCATTACCCGGGCAACCGCCCCCGCGCGCTGATCCTTGGCGACCATGCTCGAGGCGACCACTGCGGCAATGCCGAAGTAGGCGCCGTGGGGCAGGCCGCTGATGAAACGAAATGTGACCAGGCCACCGAACGAGGGGGCAAAGGCCGTGGCCAGGTTGCCCACGGCATACAGCAGCATCAACAGCAGCAGCATGTGCTTGCGCAACAGTTTGGCACCGAGAATGGCCAGTGTCGGTGCGCCAACCATCACCCCCAGCGCATACGCGCTGATGGCATGGCCCACCTGCGGCTCGCTCAACTGCAAATTGCTGGCAATGTCGGGCATCAGGCCCATGATGGCGAATTCGCCGGTGCCGATGGCAAAGCTGCCCAGTGCCATGGCGGCTTCCATCTTGGCGACGGTGTGTTTACTGGGGAGCGGGGGGCGTTCCTGGACTGACATTTGTATCCCTATTGAAACATGCTGAAACGTTCAAGGCGGGATAATAGTCAATCGATGGCTGCAACGTCGAGGATGCTGCCCCGTCTGCCGCGACGTTGCAGCCCGTTTCCTGCTCAGTGCGGGCGCGCTTGCTACGCCCCTGGCTGAAGTGACGGGACCCTGTGGCAGCGGGTACGCCTGCTCTTTTAGACTGCGGGCGGTGACGCGCCAACGCTCGGCAAACGGTGAGTACACGCGCCACACATTCGGTTCACAAGGACAACTGCAATGTCAGATACCCCGCGCAACCCGCTGCTTATCGATGGGGCCGTCGGCCAGATCGAGCTGTTGATCGACTACCCCGACGGACCACCCAAAGGGCTGGTGCTGGTCAGCCATCCGCAACCGCTGCTGGGCGGTAGCCCACGGCATATCGTGCCACTGACCCTGGCACGGCAGCTGCGCGCAGCCGGCTGGCAAGTGGTACGGCCGAGCTTTCGTGGGGTGGGGCAGACGCAAGGCGCGCACGACCAGGGCATCGGTGAAGCCGAGGATTGCATCGCGGTCATCCGTCACTTCAACCAGCAACAGCCCGAGCTGCCGGTAGCGCTGGTCGGGTTTTCCTTTGGGGCCTACGTGTTCGCCCGGGTTGCCTGTGCGCTGGAAGGGCAGTTGCAGGCAGTCGCATTGATGGGGCTGCCGGTGGGGGATGTACCGGGAGGGCGCTATTACGAGCCATTGCCGCTGCCTGGGGATTGCCTGTTACTCCATGGTGAACAGGATGAAATGGCACCGCTGGCCAACCTGCTGCAATGGGCTGGCCCTGAGCAACGGGCAGTGTCGGTATACGCCGGTGCCAATCACTTTTTCAAAGGCTGCCTGGGGCGTGCTGCGGAGCAGGTGATTGCTCATCTCGCCCAGAAGACTGGCCCTCACCGCTCCAGGTAATGCGTCTGTGCAGCAAAGTCGATGAACCGCTTGCTGGCCAGCGACAGGTATTCCCCCGAGCGCCAGCACAAGCGGAAACTCATCTGCTGTGCTGGCCGGAACGGCACGCCGACGATGCCTGGCGTGCGTTGCTGCACCGAGCGCAGCAGGGTCGCCACCCCCATGTTGTCCAGCGCGGCCTGCACCACCAGCGAGACGAAGTTGCTCTGTAGCGCCACCTGGTAAGTGATGCCATGTTCGGCGAAGAACGCATCCAGAAGATGGCGTTGAACGAAGGTGCGATCGAACACCACCATGTCGGTATTGCGCAGGTCTTCGGCGGTGAGGTAGGCCTTACCGGCATAGGGGTGATCCGGGTGCATGCACGCCAGCATCTCGTCGCTGCCCAGCAGGATCGACTCCTTATCCGGCGGTACACGCCGGGACTCCAGCAGCGCCAGGTCGATTTCCCGTTGCTCCAGGCGATGGCCAATGTCTTCGGCACTGCCTTCGAACACGGTCATGGCAATGCCCGGGTACGACTTGCGGAAGGCGTTCATCAACCCGGGGACGTAGTGCAGGCCGAACATCGGCGGGATACCCAGGCGCAATTCGCCGCGCTTGAGGTCGGCCATGTCGCGCAGTTCTTGCCGGGCAACGTCCATTTCGCGCAGGGCAGAGGCAATGCGCGGCAAGAACTGCTCGCCTTCTGCCGTGAGGATCACTTTGCGTGTGGTGCGGTTGAACAGGGTTACCCCCAGTTCTTCTTCCAGCCGGGTGACGGCCATGCTCAGCGCGGGCTGGGCGATGTGCAGGTGCTGCGCGGCCTTGGTGAAGCTGCCTTGCCGGACGATTTCGACACAGCAGCGCAATGCCTTGAGGTTCATTGAGGGGTGCTACCTTTCATGCGAGATGCATTCATAACGAACTGTGATGCTAAGCATCATAACAATATATTTATTATTATTAACCAGAGGGCCTACGATGCGCGCCACTGAGACATCCTGCAACATCTCAGTCACGCAGCTTAATAAATCTGCAATCCCACAAAGATTTTGAGGTAGTACCCCAAATGGCCAAGGCCGCCGATGTCGTTGTGCAATGCCTGGAAAACGAAGGTGTCGAGTATGTATTCGGCATTCCCGGTGAGGA
>NZ_JBQENN010000055.1:0-10899 GCF_052044625.1 Pseudomonas sp. 22515 | reverse complement strand
ATCCATGCCCGTCACCTCCCTCCGCAAGCCCTGCGCTCGGCCTCCTGAAGTCGCAATCTGCGTCGCCTGAACTACCGCGCACTTAGAAGCAACGGCAACGGCAACGGCAACGGCAACGGCAACGGCAACGGCAAGAGCAAGGGCAAGGGCAAGGGCAAGGGCAAGGGCACTGTCAGAGCAGACATTTCGCCATTAAACAGCGGCATGACTTATCCGGCGATTAGGCCCGCGACTCAAATGCAAACCTTCAGGCATAAAAAAATACCGCACTGTCACCAGTGCGGTATTTTTCAGGTAAAGCCTGAACGATCAACGCTCCAGCAGAATCCGCAACATGCGGCGCAGCGGTTCGGCGGCGCCCCACAGCAGCTGGTCACCCACGGTGAACGCGCCCAGGTACTGCGAACCCATGTTCAGCTTGCGCAGGCGGCCAACCGGGATGTTCAGGGTGCCGGTGACCTTGGTCGGGGTCAGCTCCTGCATGCTGATTTCACGCTGGTTCGGCACCAGCTTCACCCAAGGGTTGTGCTGGCTGATCATGCCTTCGATGTCGGCGATCGGCACGTCCTTGTTCAGCTTGATGGTCAGCGCCTGGCTGTGGCAGCGCATGGCGCCGATGCGCACGCAGATGCCGTCGACCGGGATCGGGCTCTTGAAGCGACCGAGGATCTTGTTGGTTTCGGCCTGGGCCTTCCACTCTTCGCGGCTCTGACCGTTCGGCAGTTCCTTGTCGATCCACGGGATCAGGCTGCCCGCCAGCGGCACGCCGAAGTTCTCGGTCGGGAACGCTTCGCTGCGCATGGTCTCGGCAACCTTGCGGTCGATATCGAGGATGGCGCTGGCCGGGTTGGCCAGGTCATCGGCCACTGCCGCGTGGGTAGCACCCATCTGCTTGATCAGCTCGCGCATGTTCTGCGCGCCGGCACCCGAAGCCGCCTGGTAGGTCATGGCGCTCATCCACTCGACCAGACCGGCCTCGAACAGGCCACCCAAGCCCATCAGCATCAGGCTGACAGTGCAGTTGCCACCGATGTAGTTCTTGGTACCGGCGTCCAACTGCTGGTCGATGACCTTGCGGTTGACCGGGTCAAGGATGATCACCGCGTCATCCTGCATGCGCAGGGACGAAGCGGCGTCGATCCAGTAACCCTGCCAGCCGGCTTCACGCAGCTTGGGGAAGACCTCGTTGGTGTAGTCGCCGCCCTGGCAGGTCAGGATCACGTCGAGGGTCTTGAGTTCTTCAATCGAATAAGCGTCCTTGAGGGGCGCTGTATCCTTGCCCACGTTCGGACCCTGGCCACCAACATTGGAGGTAGTGAAGAACACCGGCTCGATAAGGTCGAAATCCTGCTCCTCCAGCATCCGCTGCATGAGCACGGAACCGACCATACCGCGCCAACCGATCAGACCTACACGTTTCATCGCAACTACACCTTTGCTAAAAGTGGGCCGCCACCGGGAATTTTGGGGGGCGGGCCAGAGAGATTACAGATTCCGCAGCGCTGCGACTACTGCGTCGCCCATTTCCTGCGTACCAACTTTGCGGCAGCCTTCCGAGAAGATGTCGCCGGTACGCAGCCCCTGGTCCAGAACCAGGCTCACGGCCTTCTCGATCGCCTCGGCGGCAGCCGACTGATTGAAGCTGTAACGCAACATCATCGACACCGACAGAATGGTCGCCAGTGGGTTGGCGATACCAAGGCCCGCGATGTCCGGTGCCGAGCCGTGGCAAGGCTCGTACATGCCTTTGTTGTCGGCATCCAGAGACGCCGAAGGCAGCATGCCGATGGAACCGGTCAACATGGAAGCTTCATCCGACAGAATGTCACCGAACATGTTGTCGGTCACCATCACGTCGAACTGTTTGGGGGCACGCACCAGCTGCATGGCAGCGTTGTCGACGTACATGTGGCTCAGTTCCACGTCCGGGTAGTCCTTGGCCACGTCTTCGACCACTTCACGCCACAGCTGGCTGGAGGCCAGAACGTTGGCCTTGTCCACCGAGCACAGCTTCTTGCCGCGCACGCGGGCCATGTCGAAGCCGACACGGGCAATGCGGCGCACTTCGCTTTCGCTGTACGGCAGGGTGTCGTAGGCCTGGCGTTCGCCACCTTCCAGCTCGCGCTGGCCACGCGGGGCACCGAAGTAGATGCCGCCGGTCAGCTCACGGACAATGAGGATGTCCAGGCCCGACACGATTTCCGGCTTCAGCGACGAGGCATCGGCCAGTTGCGGGTAAAGGATGGCTGGACGCAGGTTGGCGAACAGGCCCAGTTGCGAACGGATCTTCAGCAGGCCGCGCTCCGGGCGAATGTCTCGCTCGATCTTGTCCCACTTCGGCCCGCCAACAGCCCCCAGCAGCACCGCATCGGCCTTGCGCGCACGCTCCAGGGTTTCGTCGGCCAGCGGCACACCGTGCTTGTCGATGGCGGCACCGCCAATCACGTCGTGCGCAAGGCTGAAGCCGAGCTGGAACTTGTCGTTGGCCAGCTCCAGTACCTTGACCGCTTCGGCCATGATTTCCGGGCCGATACCGTCACCTGGGAGAATCAGAATCTGCTTGCTCATGCTTTCCTCTATCCATTCACGCGGTGCGGCCAAGCGGGCCCCACCGAAAACTGCTTAACGCTCGGCCCACAACACCAGCACATCCGTGCTGAATGAGCCGTCGGCCTCGATCTGGTAATACTGCCGTACTTCTTCGCCCATGGCTTGCTGCAACTGGCGGATGGCCACGCGCATCGGCTCGGGGGTGCGCATGCGCTCAACCCAGGTGCTCCACTCCAGGCGCAACGGTTGGCGGGTGTGGCTGCGCACGTGCAGGCCGGCTTCGCTGACCTGGCGTTGCCACTCGGCGGCGGAGTAGTCGCGCACGTGGCTGGTGTCGCGCAGCACTTCGACCGTTTGCAGGTAAGTGTCGAGCAGCGGGCTGCCCGGCGACATCACGTCGATGAACGCCGCCACACCACCGGGCTTGAGCACCCGGCGCACCTCGCGCAGGGCCAGGCCCAGGTCGCTCCAGTGGTGTGCCGAATAACGGCTGAAGACAAAGTCGAACGACGCATCGGCGAACGGCAGGCGTTCGGCAGCGCCGCGTTCGGTCATGATATTGGCCAGACCACGCTCGGCGGCGGCGCTGGCGACCACGTCGAGCATGGACTGCGAGAGGTCGTAGGCGACCACTTCGGCAACCAGCGGGGCGACGTGGAAGCTGACATGACCGGCACCGCAGCCCAGGTCCAGCACGCGGGCATGGGCCTGCCCTGCCAGCTCAGCCTGCAGCAGGGCGAATTCACTGCCTTGGGCGTGCACGGCGCTGCTGAGGTAGGCGCTGGCCTGCTCGCCGAACTGGCGTTGGACCACATCGATGTGCTGGGTGCTGGTCATGTCTCGTTCCTTTAGATTTTTGTTGCCTGTGCCGGCCTCTTCGCGGGTAAACCCGCGCCTACAACGACCGCGTAACCCTCTGCCCGCGAAGAGGCCCGCACTGTCACCTACGAACTTCAGGCATCACGGAACAGCCAAGGCTGGCTGGCGCGGTGCTTGCTTTCGAAGGCCTTGATCGCGTCGCTGTCCTGCAGGGTCAGGCCGATATCGTCCAGACCGTTGAGCAGGCAGTGCTTGCGGAATGCATCGATTTCGAAGTGCAGCACCTTGCCATCTGGGCGGGTCACCGCCTGCGCCTGCAGGTCGATGGTCAGCTGGTAGCCCGGGTTGGCTTCGACCTGTTTGAACAGCTCGTCGACTTCCTCATCGCTCAGAATGATCGGCAGCAAGCCGTTCTTGAAGCTGTTGTTGAAGAAAATGTCGGCAAAGCTTGGCGCAATGATGCTGCGGAAGCCGTACTCGTCCAGCGCCCAAGGGGCATGTTCACGGCTGGAGCCGCAACCAAAGTTCTCCCGCGCCAGCAACACGCTGGCGCCCTGGTAGCGCGCGTGGTTGAGCACGAACTCCTCGTTGACCGGGCGCTTGCTATTGTCCTGGTAGGGCTGACCCACGTCCAGGTAACGCCACTCGTCGAACAGGTTCGGGCCAAAGCCGGTGCGCTTGATCGATTTCAAGAACTGCTTTGGGATGATCTGGTCGGTGTCGACATTGGCACGGTCCAACGGTGCGACGAGGCCAGTGTGCTGGGTAAAGGCTTTCATGCTGCGCTCCCTTGGATCAACTCGCGGACATCGATGAAGTGGCCGGCTACCGCGGCAGCGGCGGCCATGGCCGGACTGACCAGGTGGGTACGGCCACCGGCGCCCTGACGGCCTTCGAAGTTGCGGTTGGAGGTGGACGCGCAATGCTCGCCGCTTTCCAGGCGGTCCGGGTTCATCGCCAGGCACATCGAGCAGCCTGGTTCACGCCATTCGAAACCGGCTTCGAGGAAGATCTTGTCCAGGCCTTCACGCTCGGCCTGGGCCTTGACCAGGCCCGAACCTGGCACGACGATGGCTTGCTTGACGCTGGCGGCCACCTTGCGACCCTTGGCGATTTCCGCCGCAGCGCGCAGGTCCTCGATTCGCGAGTTGGTGCACGAGCCGATGAACACACGGTCCAACTTGATGTCGGTGATCGCCTGGTTGGCGGTCAGCCCCATGTACTTCAAGGCACGCTCGATCGAACCACGCTTGACCAGGTCGGCTTCGGCCGCCGGATCCGGTACGCGCTGGTCGACGGCCAGAACCATCTCGGGCGAAGTGCCCCAGCTGACCTGTGGCTTGATCTGGCTGGCATCCAGCTCGACCACGGTGTCGAATACGGCATCGTCATCCGACACCAGGTTTTTCCACGATTCGACCGCTTGCTTCCACTGCTCGCCCTTCGGCGCGTACGGGCGCCCTTCGACGTAGGCAACGGTAGTGGCATCGGTCGCCACCAAGCCAACGCGGGCACCGGCTTCGATGGACATGTTGCAGATGGTCATGCGGCCTTCCATCGACAATTCGCGAATGGCACTGCCAGCGAATTCCATGGCGTGACCGTTGCCACCGGCAGTGCCGATCTTGCCGATCACGGCCAGGACAATATCCTTGGCGGTGACGCCGGCCGGCAATTGGCCTTCCACGCGCACCAGCATGTTCTTCATCTTCTTGGCGACCAGGCACTGGGTGGCGAGCACGTGCTCGACCTCGGAGGTGCCGATGCCGTGGGCCAGGGCACCGAAAGCGCCGTGGGTGGAGGTGTGCGAGTCACCGCAGACCACGGTCATGCCCGGCAAGGTGGCGCCCTGCTCCGGGCTGATGACGTGGACGATGCCCTGGCGCTCGTCATTCATCTTGAATTCGACGATGCCGTATTCGTCACAGTTCTCGTCGAGGGTCTGCACCTGCAGGCGCGAAACCTGGTCGACGATCGCCTCGATACCGCCCTTGCGCTCTGGCGTGGTCGGCACGTTGTGGTCCGGCGTGGCGATGTTGGCGTCGATACGCCACGGTTTGCGATTGGCCAGGCGCAGGCCTTCGAAGGCCTGGGGCGACGTCACTTCGTGGATGATGTGGCGGTCGATGTAGATCAAGGACGAGCCGTCATCACGGCGCTTGACCTCATGGGCTTCCCAGAGTTTGTCGTAGAGCGTTTTGCCAGCCATCAGACTGTTCCTCATCAGCGTCTTTCTATGCCAAAGACCCCTTGGCTTGTACGGACGATGCTAGGGGGTTAGATTGAATAACTCAAATTCATAATTTTTATGCTTTGGATAACCCAAAGGAATACGACACCATGGACCTGGCCAACCTCAGTGCCTTCATCGCCATTGCCGAAACCGGTAGCTTTTCGGGCGCAGCCGAACGCCTGTTCCTGACCCAGCCGGCCATCAGCAAACGCATCGCCGGCCTGGAGCAGCAACTGGACGTGCGCCTGTTCGACCGCCTGGGCCGCGAGGTAACCCTGACTGAAGCCGGGCGCGCACTGCTGCCGCGGGCCTACCAGATCCTCAACGTCCTGGATGATACCCGACGGGCGCTGACCAATCTGACCGGGGCCGTGAGCGGTCGCCTGACCCTGGCCACCAGCCACCACATCGGCCTGCACCGCCTGCCCCCGTTGTTACGGACTTTCACCCGCCAGTACCCCGCAGTGGCACTGGATATTCAGTTCATGGATTCGGAACAGGCCTACGACGAGATTTTGCATGGCCGCGCCGAAATCGCCGTGATCACCCTGGCGCCCGAGCCACACCACTTGGTCAAGGCCGTGCCGGTGTGGGATGACGCCCTGGACTTTGTCGCCGCCCCCGAGCACCCGCTGGCCAACAACCAGGCGGTCAGCCTGGCTGACGTCGCCCGCCACCCGGCGGTATTTCCCGGCGGCAATACCTTTACCCACCATATTGTCCAGCGCCTGTTCGAAAGCCAGGGCCTGACGCCGAACATCGCCATGAGCACCAACTACCTGGAAACTATCAAGATGATGGTATCGATCGGCCTGGCCTGGAGCGTGCTGCCACGCACCATGCTCGACGAACAGGTTTCACCCATCGCTTTGCCCGGCATACAGCTGTCGCGCCAGCTAGGCTACATTCTGCACACGGAGCGTACGCTATCGAATGCGGCCAGGGCATTCATGGCCCTGCTCGACAGTCACTCAGGGCCCGCATGACTGGCTGTCAGCCAGCTATTCCGATTCCAAGGACACGTCATACGCCAAAGGTCTGGTACCGATGCCCAAATCAGCAAACCGCTTTTTGCGCCTGCCGCGCATACCTGCAGCTGATCCCCAGGAGTCCGAGCAGGCCTGGCAGAACGCCCCGCAACTGCTGGCAGCGCTCAACGGTGCGCGCCTGGGTGCCTGGCTATGGGATATCGAAAGCGGCAGGGTCAGTTGGTCGCGGGGCACCCAGGCCCTGTTCGGTTTCGATCCACAACGGCCACTGCCCGCCGATATCGATTACCTCGACCTGCTGCCCGAGGAGGACCGCGCCCGCACGCGTCAGGTGTTCCAGGCGGTGGTCAATGGCGAGCCGGTGGAGCAAGCCATGCGCCACCGTATCCGCTGGCCGGACGGCAGCCTGCACTGGCTGGAGATCAACGGCAGCCTGACCCACGACCCGCACGGCCGACCGCAGATGATCGGCGTGATCCGCGAGATCACCCGCCAGCGCGAACGGGAAACAGCACTGATCAATTCGGAAAAGCGCTTCGCCACGCTGTTCCACCTGAGCCCCAACGCCATTTTGCTGACCCGTCGCCACGATGGCATGATCTTCGAGGTCAACCAGCACTTCGAAAACATGTTCGGCTGGCCCGGCAGCCAGGTGATCGGCAAGACCAGCCTGGAACTGGGCCTGTGGGTCAACCCCGAACAGCGCCACCAGATCATGGAGTCGACCCGCGCCAACGGCGGCCCGTTGATCATGGAGGTGCAATTTCGCGCGACCAGCGGCAAGGTGCATGACGGCATCCTGTGCACCCAGGGCATCGAGCTGGAAGGCGTGACCTTCCTGATCAGTACATTCGTCGACACCACCGAACGCAAGCGTGCCGAGCAGGCCCTGAAGGACAGCCAGGAGCGGCTGGACCTGGCCCTGGACTCGGCGCAACTGGGCACATGGGACTGGCACATCCCAAGCGGCATGCTCTATGGCTCAGCCCGCGCGGCGCAGCTGCATGGCTTGCCGCCCATCCCTTTTCATGAATCGTTCGATGCGTTCTTCGAAGGTGTGCCTGAGCAAGAGCGCAACTCGATGCGACAGGCCTACCGCAGCCTGCGCGAAGGGCCTGCCGGCAACTATCAGATCACCTACCGGGTGCAGCTGGAAAACGGCACTTCACGCTACATCGAAAGCCGCGCGCGGCTGTACCGCGACGACCAGGGCATCCCCCTGCGCATGGCGGGCACCTTGCTCGACATCACCGATCAGGTGGAGCGCGAACAGCGCCTGAGCGCCTCGGAAGAGAAGTTTGCCAGCCTGTTCCAGGTCAGCCCCGACCCGATCTGCGTCACCCGCCAGGACACTGGCCAGTTCATCGAGATCAATCCGGCGTTCACCCAGACCTTCGGCTGGAGCAGCGAGCAGGTGCTTGGGCGTACCGCAGAGCAAATCGGCCTGTGGGCCGAATCCGTCGAGCGCGCCAAACGTATCGAGCAGGTGATCCGAGAACAGGCCTTGAGCAACGTCGCCGTGGTACTCAATCACCGCAATGGCGCCCCGATGACCTGTGTGATTTCCAGCCGCCTGATCACCGTCGACGACCAGCCCTGCAGCGTGACCACCCTGCGCGACATCACCCAGCAACAACGCGCCGAAGCCGCGCTGAAGTCCAGCGAGGAAAAGTTCGCCAAGGCCTTCCACTCCAGCCCCGATGCCATCACCATCACCGAACGCCACAGCGGCCGCTACCTGGAGATCAACGACGGCTTCTGCCGCCTGACCGGCTACAGCACTGCCGACGTGATCGGCCACACGGTGTATGAGATCGGCATCTGGGCCGACGACAAGCAGCGCAGCGCGCTGCTGGCCGAATTGCACGAGCGCGGCCGGGTACACCACCGCGAGATGCTCGGGCGCAACAAGCGTGGCGATATCCTCACGGTCGAGGTTTCGGTGGAACCGATCACCCTCAACGAAGTGGATTGCCTGCTGCTGACCGCCCGCGACGTCAGCCAGCTGAAGAACGCCCAGGCGCAGATACGCCACCTGGCCTATCACGACCCGCTGACCAACCTGCCCAACCGCGCCTTGCTGATGGACCGCCTGAGCCAGCAGATCGCCCTGCTCAAGCGTCATAACCTGCGTGGCGCCCTGCTGTTCCTCGACCTCGACCACTTCAAGCACATCAACGATTCGCTGGGCCACCCGGTGGGCGACACTGTGCTGAAGATCATCACCGCCCGCCTTGAGGCCAGCGTGCGCCTGGAGGACACCGTGGCGCGTCTGGGGGGCGACGAATTCGTGGTGCTGCTCAGCGGCCTGGAAGGGAGTCGCGAACACGTGGAGGAGAAAGTGCGCGAGCTGGCCGACACCCTTCGCGAACTGCTGGCCGAGCCAATGTCACTGGATGGCCAGCGCCTGCAGGTAACGCCCAGCATCGGCGTGGCGCTGATCCCCGACCACGGCACCACACCGGCCGACCTGCTTAAACGTGCCGATATCGCCCTGTACCGGGCCAAGGACTCCGGTCGCAACACCACACAGCTGTTCCACACCACCATGCAGAAGGCCGCCAGCGAGCGCCTGCGCATGGAAAACGACCTGCGCCTGGCCCTGGCCCGTGGCGAACTGGCGCTGCACTTCCAGCCGCAGGTGGATGCCCGCGACAACCGCATCGTCGGTGCTGAAGTATTGCTGCGCTGGCACCACCCGCTACTGGGCCAGCAACCGCCCTCGCAGTTCATTCAGGTACTGGAAGAAAGCGGCCTGATCCTGGAAGTTGGCAGCTGGATTCTCGACGAAGCCTGCGACGCCTGCGCCCGCATGCTCACCGACGGGTTGATCGACGCTGATGATTTCAGCCTGTGCGTGAACATAAGCCCGCGACAGTTCCGCCAGAACGACTTTGTCGGGCGGGTGCTGCGCAGCCTGGACGATTACCGCCTGCCGCGGCAGATGCTGACGCTGGAAATCACGGAAGGCATCGTCATCCAGAACCTGGAGGACACCATCAGCAAGATGCGCGAGCTGAAGCGCTACGGGGTAAGTTTTGCCATGGATGACTTCGGCACCGGCTATTCCTCGCTGACTTACCTGAAGCGCCTGCCGGTCGATGCGCTGAAAATCGACCAGAGCTTCGTGCGCGATGCACCGGTCGACCCCAACGACGCAGAAATTGTCCGCGCCATTGTCGCCATGGCACGCAGTCTGGACCTGGCGGTGATTGCCGAAGGGGTAGAGCTGACCGAACAGCTGGCGTTTCTCGAGCGGCTGGGGTGCCATCTGTACCAGGGTTATCTGCACAGCCGGCCATTACCGTTGCTGGAGTTTCGGCAGATGTTGCTGGAGGCGCCGGCAGATTACTGATCGCATGACGGCCGCGCGCCTACACGGGACCGCGTGAGAAGCACGAAAAAGGGCACCTCTGGAGGTGCCCTTTTTTCAGTGCCGCGCGGTCAGTTCAGCGCTGGTTTTTCGCTATTGATCGGAATGCGCTTGGCCTTGGCTTCTTCAGGCACGATGCGCAGCAGGTCGATGCTGAGCAGGCCATTGGCCAGGCCGGCAGCCTTCACTTCGATGTGATCTGCCAGGCGGAACGACAGCTTGAAGGCGCGTTGTGCGATACCCTGGTGCAGGTAGGTCACTTCAGCGGCGCTATTGTCGCGCTTGCCACCGGTCACGGTCAGGACACCTTTTTCGACCTGCAGGTCGAGGTCCTCTTCCTGGAAACCAGCTGCAGCAACCACGATGCGGTAGTGGTCATCGCCATGCTTTTCCACGTTATAGGGCGGGTAGCTGCTACCGGCCTCGTTACGTGCCGCGGATTCGAACAGGTCGTTGAAACGGTCGAAACCAACGGAATGACGGAACAGTGGAGCAAGAGAGAAAGCAGTAGTCATGGTCATAAACTCCTGAGATTCAGCAAGTAAGTCATTACGCGACCCGGCTTCGGCATCGCGTACTCAAAAGATATGGCCGAGGGAAACGCTTTCAAGGGGCAAACAGAAAAAATTTGATTTTTTTGCACGGGGCCTGATGGCCTATTTGCCGGTAAACCCGCCCCTACGACGACCTGTGCCGAACCACCGATGCGCGTGTGTGTAGGAGCGGGTTTACCCGCGAATACGGTGGCGGCGGCAACGGTGAACGGCCGGTGGAAATTGGCCAGCAGGCCCGGCCCTTTCGCGGGTGAACCCGCTCCTACGACGACCTGTGCCCAACCACGGATGCGTGTGTGTTTGTAGGAGCGGGCTTGCCCGCGAATACGGTGGCGGCAGCAACGGTGAACGGCAGGTGGTAATTGGCCAGCAGGCCCGGCC
>NZ_JBQENN010000054.1:0-12048 GCF_052044625.1 Pseudomonas sp. 22515 | reverse complement strand
ATCGCGCCAGCTTTTAGAAATTGAGCAAGACAGTTGCTCCCACAGGCAATTGGAGTGCTCCCAAGAAGTTGGACACCAATCCAACCCCTTGGGGGCAGTCCACACCTGTGGGAGCGGCCTTGTGTCGCGAAAGGGCCGCAGAGCGGCCCCGGCAATCTAGAAGCTGATCGAAGCCGAAAGCCGAGCGGTACGCGGTGCTCCCTGGAACAGGTAGTTATCCCCCAGGTAATCGCCCACATCGCGCCAGTATCGCTTGTCCAGCACGTTATCCACCGTCAGCCGCAGCACCGTGTCATACCCGCCAACACGGGTACTGTAGCGGCTGCCAAGGTCGAACACGGTATACCCGCCAACCTCCACATTGCCCGCCTGGCTCGCATACTTGCTGGCGCTATACCGCGCCCCGCCCAGCAGCGCCAGCCCCGGAACCGGTAGGGCATATTCCGCATGCAGCGCCGCCCGGAATTTAGGCACGTTGATCGCCTGGTGCCCTTCATAGGCTTCGGTGCCGCTGTTCTGCACCCGCGCCCGAATGGCTGCCGCACTGGCCTGTACCTGCAGGTTCGGGGTCACCCGACCGCTGGCGCCCAGTTCCAGGCCGGTATTTTTCTGCTGGCCTTGCTGCACGTAGGTGAAGTTGCCGGTGCCGTCCGGGCGCGCGTACTGGTACGCCTGGCGGATCTGGAACAGGGCGGCACTCAGGCTCAGGCCTTGCCAGTCGTGCTTGAGGCCCAGTTCCAGTTGGCGGGAGGTGGTAGGCGCAAGGATCTCAGCTGCATTGCTGGCGAACCAGGGTGCTGTGCCTCCGGCAGACAGGCCCTTGGCGTAGCTGGCGTATACCGTGGTGTTCGGCTGCGGTTTGTAGATAAGCGCAGCGTTGGGCAGCAGCTCGTATTGGCGGGTATGGCGCCCGGCTACGCCGTTCTCGTCCCAGGTCTTTTCATCCAGGCGCACTTCACGGGCGCCCAACACAGTCTGCCATTGCTCGTTGAAGCTGATGCGGTCGCTGACGAACAAGCCGTACTGGCGGCTGTCCAGCCGGCGTTCGCTGGCGCCGACGGGTTTGTCGGACGGATCGAGGTCCGGGGCGCTGGTATGGATGTTGCCGGTACCAAGCCACTCGTTGTAGTACGGGCGCTGATCCAGTGTGCGTCGCTGCGCACTGGTACCCACGGTCAGCTCGTGCCCCACCCCCCGCGCATCGAAGTGCCCGTTGAGCATGGCCTGTGCCTCGTCGGTACGGCGGGTATCGTCGGGGCTGCGGAAGTCATAGATGTCGTAGTCGCCATTACTGCTGAAAAACGCCCCCTCGCTCGAACCCCAGGCAAACGCGCTGTAGTCGTCGATCACCACTTTGCTGCGGGAGGCGCTCAAGGTGCCGGTCCAGGTATCGTTGAAGCGGTATTCGAAGCGGCCGCCCAGGTTCAGGGAGTCGTTCTGCACGGGCTTTGCCCAATGCTGGTAGGCCAGGCGGTCTTCCGGGTCGATGCCGTGGGGCACTTCAGTGCCACCGAGCAGCTGGTAACCCGGCACCGACGACTGTTCGCGGTGTTGATACTCGGCATCCAGCTGCAGGGTGGCATCCGGGTTGATCTGCCAGTCGAATGCCAGCGAGGCGAAGTCGCGCTTGCCGTCAGCGTGGTCGACGTAGGTGCGGATGTCTTCATGGGCCAGGTTGGCGCGCAGGCCGAACTGCTTTTCGCTGCCGAACCAGCCGCCAAGGTCGGTGGCCAGATAGCGTTCGCCTTGTTCGTTGGTCGATACCGTGACGCTGCGTATGTCTTGGGCCCGCTTGGTCACATAGTTGATCAAGCCGCCCGGCTCCGACACGCCGGTCTGCAGCCCGGACAGGCCCTTGAGCAATTCCACCTGCTGCTTGTTTTCCAGGGCTACGTTCTGTTCGCCGGCAATGGTCTGGCCATTGATGCGATAGCTACTGGCGGCGTTCAGCTCGAAGCCGCGCACATTGAAGTTTTCGTAGTAGCCGATGGGGGCATAGCTTTCGCCGACCGAGGCATCGCTTTGCAACACTTCGCTAAGCTTGCGTACCTGGCGGTCTTCCAGCAACTGCTGGCTGAACACGCTGACAGAGGCGGGGGTGTCGAGCAGTGGCGCGGGCTGGAAGCCGCCCACCGCGGCCTGGCGTGCCTGGTAGCCATCATTGGCGTAGGTGTCGGAGACCTGCAACGGGGCCAGCACCACGCTGTCTTCGGCAAGCACAGAGGGGCACTGCAGGACCAGGCCCAGGCTGAGCAGGCTCAGGGGCAGGCGGGGGTGATGCGGGGGCATGCGGTGGGGCTCCTGGATGCGCGATACCTGTAATGGCCCTTTCGCGGGTAAACCCGCTCCTACACTGGTTGGTGATACACCGGTTGGGATACACCCGTGGGTGATGCACCGGGTGGCGATACACCGGTTGGTGATGCACCAGGAGGTGATACACCGGTTGGTGATGCACCAGGAGGTGATACACCGGTTGGTGATACCCCTGTAGGAGCGGGTTTACCCGCGAAGAGGCCGGTACAGGCCATGAAAAAGGCGGCATCTTACCAGCCGCCCTCTACATAAAACGATCCAGGCCCGGCGTATTCAGTCAGCCTGTCTTGATCGGCCGCTTGTGCTGCCGCCAGTTGTCATCGATCTTCGACCAGGTCTTGCCATCGGTAATGGCCATCAGCTTGCGTCCATCCTTGAAGGTGGCCAGGAAGGTCGCTTCTTCTTCCTTGCCACCCAACCACAGCCCGGCCAGCAGCCCTACTGGCCCTGCCACCAGGGCGCCGGCCACGCCCCAGCCCAAGGCGCTGCCAAGGCTGCGGTTGGTTTCCAGGCTGGCCAGCCGCAAGTCGCTGATGCGTGCCAGGGAAATCCGCTCACCGGGTGAGGGGCTGCGCGCGGTCTTGAGTGTGAGCGATCCATTGCGATACTCGCCTTCACCTTGCAAGAAATCGCCGGACTGTACCGTGAGTCTTGTCATAAATTCATCCTGTCAGGGAAAGGGCATTCCAGCGCTTAATGAGCGCTGCCCCGGCAGGCAAGTCAACGGCATTGCGACGGAGGGTAGTGCGGTACTTTGTCGCCGTGGCTGGCCTCTTGGCGGGCACACCCGTACCCACAGGCGTATCAGTGCCCTGAGGTTTGTGAGGCACCTGTGGGAGCGGGCGTGCCCGCGAAGAATCCAGCGAGCGTTTTTCAGGCCACCTGCAAGGCATTCTTGCGCTTGCGTTCGGCCCATCCCCAGGCCAGCAACGCCAGCACGCCAATCACCAGCCCGGCCACCACGATCCCCATCCAGCCCTGGCGCTGGAACAGCTGGGTGCCCAGCAACGACCCAAGCGCCCCGCCAATGAAGTAGCAGGTGATATAACCGGCATTCAGCCGCGTACGTGCCTCGGGCCGCAGGGCGATCACTGCGTTCTGGTTGCTCACATGCACCAGCTGTACCGCCAGGTCGAGCATCAGCACCCCCAGCAGCAAGGCGAGCAGGGACTGTTCGGCAAACCCCAGCGGCACCCACGACAGCAGCAACACCACCAGGCCCACGGTGGTACCCAGCGCGCCCTTGCCGCGGTCTGCCAGGCGCCCGGCCCAGTTGGCCGACAACGCACCCGCCGCACCGGCCAGGCCGAACAGGCCGATCACTGCATCCGAATAGTGGTAGGGGCCTTTCGCCAGCAGAAACGCCAGGGGTGTCCAGAACAGGGCGAACAGGCTGAATGCCAACAGACCGAGCAGCGAGCGCAGGCGCAGCACGGGCTCTTCGATGAACAGGCGGAACACGGAGCCGATCAGTGCCGGGTATTTCAGCCCGGCGTGGCTGTGGTGCTGTGGCAGGCTGCGGTACAGCGCCACGGCGGTAACTGCCATCAGCACGGCGGCCAGCACGTAGATACTGCGCCAGCCACCCAGCTCGGCCATGAAGCCGGCAGCAGTACGCGCCAGCAGGATGCCCAGCAGCAGGCCGCTCATCAGCGTGCCGACCGCGCGCCCACGCTGATGCGGCTCGCTCAGGGTCGCAGCCATCGGCACGAGGATCTGTGCCACCACCGAGAATAGCCCGGTCAGCGCCGTGCCGAGCAGCAGCCAGGGCAGGCTGGGTGCACAGGCGCTGATGACCAGGCCCAGTGTGGAGACAACGGTCATCACGGTAATCAGCCGGCGCTGCTCGAACAGGTCGCCCAGCGGTGCCAGCAGTAACAGGCCGGCGCCATAGCTGAGCTGCGCGGCAATCACGATGCTGCCGGCGCTGGCGGTGCTCAAGCCAAACTGCTGGGCGATGCTGTGCAGCAGCGGTTGGGCGTAATAGTTGCTGGCCACGGCCAGGCCTGTGGCGGTAGCCATCAGCAGGATCAAGGCGCGGCTGAGAGTGGGGGTGTGCATGCAATTCTCGTGGGGGCAGTGGTGTGTGGTGATGATTATCAGCAAGTGTCAGGCATGACACCAATGTATAGTTTTCAACCTATTCATCTTGAAAGCAGATAGATCGATGAACCTCAAGCAGCTCGAATATGCCCTTGCCGTGGCCGACACCGGCAGTTTTACCCGCGCGGCGGAGCGCTGCCATGTGGTGCAGTCGGCGCTTAGCCATCAAGTGGCGCGGCTGGAGGCGCAGCTGGGGGTGAGCCTGTTCGAGCGTAGTTCGCGGCGGGTACGCCTGACACCTGCGGGGGAAGCCTTTGTACTCAGTGCACGGCCCGCGGTGGAGGCGGCCCGGCGCATTGCCGATGACGTGGCAGCGGCCTGCGGCCAGGTGCGCGGGCGGCTGGCGATTGGTGAAATCAGCTCGCTCACTGCGCTGGACCTGGTCGACCTGTTGGCGGTGTTTCACGGTCGTTTCCCGGATGTGGATGTACGCTGGCTCACGGCCAAGAGCGAATTGCTGATCGCTGATGTGCTCGAGCGGCGCCTGGACGTGGGCTTTATCGGGCTGTGGCAGGGCGAGGTGCTGCAGGGGGTGCAGCATCGGTTGCTGGCTCGGGAAGAACTGGTGGCGGTGTTGCCGTTGGGGCATCGCCTGGCGGGCAGGGCACAGCTGGCGCTGGCTGACCTGGCAGGTGAAGTGTTGGTGGATTTCCCCGAAGGCACCGGGGCGCGACGACAGACCGACGAGGCGTTTCAGGCGGTGGGGTTGCAGCGCAGGGTGCAGTTCGAGATCGGGCATGTTCGTCTGGTGGAGAAGTTCGTGCAGCGGGGCATGGCCGTCGGCCTGGTGCCCGAGCGGGTGGCTCAAGGCATCGAAGGTGTAGCAGTGGCGCGGTTGGTGGATGCGCCGGTGCGGCACTTGTATGCGGTGTGGTCGTCCAGCCCCACACCGGCTGCCCGGGCTTTTCTGGACGTGATGGAGCAGTGCCTGGGGGCACAGAAAGGCTAGCCTGTGCCGGCGTTGTCGCGGCACAGGCAACCGTTCAATCAGGCTGCAAACCCACCATCTACAGTCAGGCTGGCCCCGGTGATATACCCGGCTTCAGGGCCGGCCAGGTATGCCACAAAGCTGGCAATTTCTTCCGGCTCGCCATACCGCCCAATGGCCATCAGCGGAATTAGGCTCTCGGCAAACTCGCCACTGGCCGGGTTCATGTCGGTGTCCACTGGGCCGGGCTGCACATTGTTCACGGTAATGCCCTGTGGCCCGAGGTCGCGTGCCATGCCGCGGGTCAGGCCAACCAGTGCCGACTTGCTCATGGCGTACGGTGCACCACCGGCAAACGGCATGCGTTCAGCGTTGGTGCTGCCAATGTTGATGATACGACCCCCCTGGCCCATATAGCGTGCGGCGGCCTGGCTGGCGACGAACACGCTGCGTACGTTCACGGCCAGCATGCGATCGAAGTCGGCCAGGTCGAACTCTGTCACCGGGGCCACTGCCAGCACGCCGGCGTTGTTGACCAGGATATCCAGCCGGCCCAAGGCTTTTACGGTGTCATCCACCGCCAGTTGCACGGCCGCGGCATCAGCGCTGTCAGCCCGCAGGGCCAAGGCTTTGCCGCCGTTTTCGGTAATTTCTCGAGCCAGTTCTTCAGCCGGGCCGGCAGAGCTGACATAGGTGAAGGCCACTTGCGCGCCTTCGCGGGCCAGGCGCCGCACGATGGCTGCACCAATGCCTCGGGAACCGCCCTGAACCAGGGCCACTTTGCCTTCGAGTGTAAGTTGCTTGGACATGCTGTTCTCCTGCTGGAAGCCAGGCCGAAATGCCTTGGATGGGCACAGTATCGGCGCTCGATTGCCTACTGATAAGATGGTAATCACTATCAGCAGAGTAAACCTTTGGTTGCTAATCATGGCCATGGAATCATTCAGCGCGTTGGAGTGCTTCATCCGCAGTGCCGAGGTCGGCAGTTTTGCCGAAGCCGCCAGGCGCCTGAGCCTTACCCCGGCTGCCGTGGGCAAGCACGTTGCGCAGCTGGAAGCGCGCCTGGGTGTGCGGTTGTTCCAGCGTAGTACCCGCAAGCTGACCTTGACCGAAGCGGGGCAGCGTTTTCTTGGCGAGGTCAGTGACAGCTTTCGCACCATTCAGTACGCCGTGGCCAACCTGGCCAGTGCAGAAGGCCAGCCGGCTGGGTCGTTACGGGTGAGCATGGGCACCGTGTTCGGGCGTTTGTACGTGCTGCCGTTGCTGGGGGAATTCTTGCGCCGTTACCCGGCGATTACCCCGGATTGGCATTTCGACAACCGCCAGGTCGACCTGATCGGCCAGGGCTTCGATGCAGCGATTGGCGGTGGTTTCGAACTGCCGCCGGGGGTGGTGGCGCGCAAGCTGACCCCTGCGCACCGGGTGTTGGTGGCGGCGCCGGCCTATCTGCAGCGGCACGCGCCGATAGAAGACCCGCAGGTGCTGCAACGCCATGACGGCATTCTGGTGCGGTCACCGCAGACCGGGCGGGTGCGCTCGTGGCCGTTGACCAGCCGTTGGCAGGCGCAGCAGCCGCTGCAATTGCGTCAGGCGATGACCATGAGCGATTCGGACGCGGCGTGCGCGGTGGCCGAGCAGGCGCTGGGCATTGCCCTGGTGAGCCTGCCGTTTGCCGTGCCCTATTTGCTGGCCGGGCGCCTGCTGCGGGTGTTGCCGGACTGGTATGTGGACGATGGGCATATCAGCCTGTATTTCGCCGAGCACAAGCTGTTGCCGGGCAAGACCCGGGCGTTCATCGATTTTGTGGTGCAGCAGTTTGCCGAACAGGGGCTGGCGGGGCGGTTCGATGCCTTGCAGGTGCTTTAGAGAATTATTGCCTGTGCCGGCCCTTTTGCGGGCCCGCCCGTGCCCACAGGGATATCACAGTCCTGAAGACAGTGGGGGCCTTGTGGGAGCGGGCGTGCCCGCGAAGAGGCCGGTTCAGACAACATCGACAATGAACGATACCTGTGCGCCCAGGTTCACCTCGTCATCCACGCGCTTGCCCAGCAGTTGCTGCCCCAGCGGCGATCGTGGGGTAATCACCGTCACTAGTCCGTCACCCTCGCCAATCTTCAACCCCGCTGCCTCAGGCCCGAGAAACAGCCGGCGCTGCCCGCCATCTTCATTTTCCAGGGTCACCAGGTTGCTTACCTGCACACCGCGCGCCGGGTTGTAATCACGCAGCATTAACTGCTGGTAGATCACCAGCGCCTGCCGGATCTCGGCACTGCGGCGGGCCTGGCCGGTAGCCAGGTACGAGGCCTCCAGGCCCAGCGTGTCATACTTGTTCTCGGCAATGTTCTCTTCGGCGGTGGCGGCCTCGTAGGCGGTTTGCGCCGCGCGGGTCAGCACGTCCAGGTCATGCGCGAGGGTGGCGACAATCAGCGCCAGCAGCTGGGGCTTGTCCATGGTCAGTAACAGAACTCCAGCACGTTGGCCTGGCTTTTTTCGGTGGGCGCGGTACGGTTTTGCTGTAGCCAGAACTGGCACTTGGGGCTGTTGAGGTTGCGCGGATTGCCCTGTGCGGCATCGGCGGCCTGTTGCAGCGCCTGTTTGTGCAGGATGTCCTTGTAGCGTTCGAACATCTCGGCCTGGGCATCCTGGGCAGTGGCCGGTGCAGGCGTTGCAACGGGGCGGCCTGCGTGCGGGGCTACAACCTGGGCCAGAGGTTGCACCTGCTGTGGCCACAACTGCTGGGCCAGCCACAGGCTCACGGCAATGGCCATGGCGCCTAGCCACAGGCCCAAGGCAACGCACATGATCAACGGCAACGGCTTGAGGGTGATCTTCAGTTCACGGTGGCGCGGCATGGCAGCCTCCTGGCAGCGTGGTAGGGGTGCATTGTCGCATGCGCTTGGGCATTTTTCTGCGCAGGTGCTTTTGTCTGCGCCAATTTATGCGCAGAATTCGCGGTTTTTGCACCCGCACGGGAGGGGCGCATGAAAGCCACCTGGGACATCTTCTGCAGCGTCGTCGACAACTACGGCGATATTGGCGTGACCTGGCGCCTGGCCCGGCAGTTGGTGGCCGAGCACGGCCTGGCGGTGCGCCTGTGGGTGGATGACCTCAACGCTTTCACGCCCATGTGCCCTGGCGCCGACGCCACGGCGGCGCAACAGTGGCAGCACGGTGTGGATGTGCGCCACTGGCCGGCAGCGTGGTTGCCGGTGGCGCCGGCCGATGTGGTGATCGGCGCGTTTGCCTGCCAGTTGCCCACAGCGTATGTCGAGGCCATGCGCGCCCTTCCGCAGCCGCCGCTCTGGCTCAACCTCGAGTACCTGAGTGCCGAGGACTGGGTGGAGGGTTGCCATGGTTTGCCTTCGCCGCAGCCCAACGGTTTGCGCAAGGTATTTTTCTTCCCGGGTTTTACTGATAAAACGGGTGGTTTGCTGCGCGAGGGTTCGCTGCTGGCCCGGCGTGACGCGTTCCAGCAGTCGGCGGAGGCGCGCCGTGCCTTTTTGCAGGGGCTTGGTGTAGACCTTGTGCCGGGTGCGCTGCTGATCTCGCTGTTTGCCTATGAAAACCCGCAGCTGGGCAACTGGCTTGATGCCCTGGCTACAGCTGACCAGGCCTGCCACCTGTTGGTCCCGCAAGGGCGCATCGTCGCGGGGCTCAGCCAGTGGCTGGGCGAGGGGCCGCTGCACGTGGGTGATGTGCGCACCCGTGGGGCGCTGACCGTTCAGGTGCTGCCTTTCGTCAGCCAGGACGACTTCGACCGGCTGTTATGGAGCTGCGATTTCAATGCCGTGCGTGGCGAAGACTCGTTCGTGCGTGCGCAGTGGGCGGGGCAGCCGATGCTGTGGCACATCTATGTGCAGGACGAGAATGCCCATTGGGAAAAGCTCGAAGCGTTCCTCGCGCATTATCGCTGCGGCCTGTCAGACGATGCCGATGCAGCCCTGCTGGGCCTGTGGCGTGCCTGGAACATGAATATCGACATGGGCCAGGCCTGGCGGGCGGCCCGCCAGCATTGGCCGGAACTGCAGCAGCATGCCCGCCTTTGGGGGGCGCGACAGGCCGCTCAGCCGGACCTTGCCACAGCGCTAGTACACTTTTACCGAAATTCGCTATGATACGCGGCCTCGATTTTTATAAATCCATCCAGATTCGGATACTTCGTAATGAAAACTGGTAAAGAACTGAAACCCGGTACCGTCCTGCGGATCGACAACGACCCGTGGCTGGTTCAAAAAGCTGAGTTCACCAAGTCGGGCCGTAACAGCGCGATCATGAAGACCAAGCTGAAGAACCTGCTGACCGGCTACAAGACCGAAACCGTATACGGTGCGGACGACAAGCTGGACGACGTGATCCTGGATCGCAAAGAAGCGACCCTGTCGTTCATCAATGGTGACGAGTACACCTTCATGGACACCACCGACTACACCATGTACGAGCTGAACGCCGAGGACATCGAAGCCGTTCTGCCGTACATCGAAGAAGGCATGGAAGACGTCTGCGAAGCCGTGTTCTTCGAAGGCCGTCTGGTGTCGGTTGAGCTGCCGACCACCATCAGCCGTAAAGTTGTCTACACCGAGAACGCTGCTCGCGGTGACACCTCCGGCAAAGTCATGAAGCCTGCCAAGCTGGCGAACGGTACCGAGATCTCGGTTGCTGACTTCATCCAGATCGACGAGTGGATCGACATCGACACTCGCGACAACAGCTTCAAAGGCCGCTCCAAGAAGTAATGCTTCTTGCGAGACGCAAAAAACCCGGCGCAAGCCGGGTTTTTTTATGGTGCGCCAGGCATGGCGCGTTGCGCGATAGCGCAACCAGCTTGGCTGTGGTGGCCTCGCTGGTGACTTGGGGGTGAAAGTCCTCTACACACCCGGCAAGGGGAAGTGTTAGCCAGAGGCAAGGGTGTCGTGGGCGACTACGAATCTGAAGGAAGCCCGAGGCAAAATGCTGGCCTGACGAACAGGAAGCGGATCAGGCGGCGCAGCGGGGCAAGACGGCCATAATCGTCAAAGCCCAATACTTGCACGGAACGCTGCGACGTAAATCCGACAGGCATAAGCAGGAAGGTCACGCGAATTACCCTGGGAGATCTGTACGCTTGCCTTGGTGCTACCGAGCGTCGAGAGGCGACGGGATGAGCGTGCAGAAGTCAGCCGAGGCCGTAGTAAGTGGCGGTTAACCGCGTCACCAAGGGCCGAACAGGTTATGCCGCCAGTAGGCGTCACTGTCTCGTTGGTAGCCGCAATGCAGAAATTTCCTAAAACGGAATCTGTCACTCCGAATCCCGGCCAGAAGCCGAGGATGATGCCTGACAGCGCAAAGGTATCGACGGCGTCATCGGCGTGGACGAACGCAGAGCCGGACACGCTGATGGAGCGGGTGCTCGCACCGGCCAACCTCAGACGTGCGTATAAGCGCGTAGTCAGCAATAAGGGAGCGCCGGGTGCCGATGGCATGACGGTCGCCGACCTTGCAGGCTATGTGAATCAGTATTGGCCAATCCTCAAAGGCAGATTGCTGGCCGGTGAATACCATCCCCAAGCCGTACGTGCGGTTGAAATTCTCAAGCCGCAGGGCGGCACGCGGCAACTGGGAATTCCCAGCGTCGTGGATCGCCTGATCCAGCAGGCATTGCTGCAACAACTCACGCCATTCTTCGATCCTTTGTTCTCGGATTTTAGCTACGGCTTCCGTCCGGGCAGGAGCGCGCATCAAGCTGTCGAGATGGCCCGTGCCCATGTGGCATCGGGGCACCGGTGGTGCGTGGAAGTCGATCTGGAGAAGTTTTTTGATCGGGTCAACCACGACATCCTCATGGCCTGTATCGAGCGCCGGGTCAAAGATAAGTGCGTACTTAGGCTTATCCGTCGCTACCTTGAAGCGGGAGTCATGTCAGGCGGTGTCGTCAGTCCACGGCAGGAAGGGACGCCGCAAGGCGGCCCGCTCTCGCCGCTGCTGTCGAATATCCTGCTCGATGAATTTGACCGCGAACTGGAGCGGCGGGGCCATCGCTTCGTGCGCTATGCCGATGACGCGAACATTTATGTGCGCAGTCCTCGGGCTGGCGAACGGGTACTGGCTAGTGTCGAGCGCTTCCTGAGTCAACGTTTGAAACTGACGGTGAATCAGAAGAAGAGTCGAGTCGCGAGAGCCTGGAAGTGTGATTACTTGGGTTATGGGATGAGCTGGCATCAGCAGCCAAGGTTGCGGGTGGCAACGGTGAGCCTGAGTCGCCTGCGCGACCGGCTCGCAGAGCTGCTATGCGGCGCGCGGGGCCGCAAGATGGCAAACACCATCGAGCGGATAAACCCCGTACTACGAGGTTGGGCGGGTTACTTCAAGCTCAGCCAGAGCAAGCGGCCACTTGAGGAGCTGGATGGCTGGATCAGGCACAAACTCCGCTGTGCCATTTGGCGCCAATGGAAACAGCCCTCTACGAGGGCGCGCAACCTGATGCGTCTGGGCTTAAGCGAGGAGCGTGCCTGTAAATCGGCCTATAACGGCCGAGGCCCATGGTGGAACTCGGGGGCGCCACATATGAATCAGGCGCTGCCGAAGAAACTATGGGATCGACTCGGACTGGTCTCGATACTGGATACGATCAACCGGCTTAGCCGCATAGCTTGAACCGCCGTGTACGGAACCGTACGCACGGTGGTGTGAGAGGACGGCGGGTGTGAACCCGCCTCCTACTCAAT
>NZ_JBQENN010000053.1:595-13346 GCF_052044625.1 Pseudomonas sp. 22515 | reverse complement strand
GCCCGCGCTGCCTCGTAGGAGCGGGTTTACCCGCGAAGAGGCCGGCACAGGCAATACCGCTTATCAAGCAACAGCCCCTTCCCCAGGCCGCCCCCCCACCACAAACCACAGCGGCCACAGCGCCAACGCCCCCGCCACCCCCGCCGCCAGGGCAAAATGCAGCAAGCTGGCACCGGCGCCAATCATCGCCAGCAGCGCACCGCCGAGCCCCAGCAAGGCAATGGTGATCATCCCCAGCATGGCCGAAACCAGCCCCTTGCTCTGCTCACTGGAGAACAGCGTCATGCGGTACAGCACCGCATTGGCCACGCCCAACCCCAGCGCATACAGCGACATGCCAGCCACCACACTGGTCACACTCGGCCAGTACCAGGTCGCCAGCACCATCAGGCACAGGCCCGCCAGGTATGGCCAGAGCGCACCACGCACCAGGGCTGGCAGCGGGTAGCGATCGGCAATGCGGTTGATGATCAGGTTACCGAGGATCAGCCCGCCAAAGACCGGCAACTGCCACAAGGCATACTCCAGGGTACTCAATCCCTCATCGTGAATCAGCAGCACCGGCGACAGGCCAATCCAGCCAATCAGCGGCAATCCGACCAACCCAAGGGCGGCGCTGCCTGCAACGAAGCGGCGGTTGCCCAGCAGTTGGCCATAACCTGCCAACAGTGGCAGCAGGTGAATCGGCGTGAACGCCAGCCGCGAGCCGTCACGGCGCTCCACGCCCAGGGTTTCCGGCATCAGCCGGTACAACAGCAGCCAGGCCAGCACCGCGCCGATGGCGAACGCCACGAACAGCCAGCGCCAATCCAGCCATTGCAGCAGCAAGGTGCCCACCAGCGGCCCGAGCAGGGGCGACAGCAAGGCGATGTTGGCCAGCAGGGCCATCATGCGTACAGCATCAGCCTCGCTGAAAGCCTCGTTCAGGGCCGGGTAGCTGACCGTGACCACAAAGCCCAGGCCAATGCCCTGCAACAGGCGCAGCAGGTTGAACAGGCCGATGTCCTGGACCCAGAAGGTGGCCAGGCAGGCCAGGCCAAAGAATGCGCAACCGACCAGCAGCAGCGGGCGCCGTCCATAACGGTCGGCCAACGGGCCGATCAGCCATTGCAGTACTACGCCGCCCAGCAGGTACAGGTTGAGGGCATGGGGTATGTATTCGGGGCTGGCGTCGAGGTCGTTGACCACGACAGGCATGGCCGGCATGACCGCGTCGCTGGCCAGGTAGGTCAGCAGTTCGAACAGGGCCAGGGTCAGGCCGAACAGCAAGGCACGCAGAGGGGTGATATACAGCAGTGGTTTCATGATGACGTATCGGGTGTGGCGGGCGGGGTCACGCTATATGCCAGAAATGACTGGAAATTGCTGTGAGCAAGTGTAATCAGGGTCGGAAAAAGCTGGGGCCGCTTTGCGCCCCTTCGCGGGCAAGCCCGCTCCTACACAGAACACGCATGTCCTNGCGCAAAGCGGCCCCGGCTTTAACGCGGTATTACTGCGTTGCAGTCTCCTGCACCACGCGAATAACCCGCTGCGGAAACGGAATATCGATCCCTTCGGCCTTCAACCGGTCACGCGCATACTCGTTGAGCATGAACATCACGTCCCAGTAATCGGAGGTCTTGGTCCACAAGCGCAGCGATACGGTGATCGAGCTGTCGCCCAGCGTCGACACGACCGCCTGCGGTGCAGGGTCTTGCAGAACACGCGGGTCCTTTGCCAGCTCCAGCAACACATTGCGGGCCTTCTGCAGGTCAGCCTCGTAGTCAACGCCCACATCGAACACCACCTTGCGCGTCGGCTGGCGGTTGGTGTTGGTAATGATGCCGTTGGACAGGCTGCCATTGGGCATGATGACCGTCTTGTTGTCACCGGTGCGCAGCACGGTGTGGAAGATCTGGATACTGTCGACGGTGCCGGCAACGCCCTGCGCCTCGATCCAGTCACCGATACGGAACGGGCGGAACATCAGGATCAACACACCACCGGCGAAGTTCGCCAGGCTGCCCTGCAAGGCAAGGCCGATGGCCAGGCCTGCGGCACCGATGGCGGCGACGAACGAGGTGGTCTCGATGCCGATCATCGAAGCCACGCTGACCAACAGCAGCACCTTCAGCACGATGTTCGCCAGGGTGCTGATGAAGCCCTGCAGCGCCAGGTCGGCGTTGCGCAGGCCAACCAGCTTGCCGAGGCGGGCGCTGACCTTGTTGATGATCCACCAGCCAACCGCCAAGGTCAGCAGTGCCAGCAGCACACGGCTGCCGTATTCCATGATCAAAGGGATCCACGTCTGGGATTGGCGGACGAGCTGGTCGACCTCAGCGTTCAAATCCATATTCATCTCCTGATGCCGAGCGGCAAGTACACGGTAGAACAGGCCGCGCGTGTTATTACGCAACCCCGGCCCCCATGGACATCATTTGGCCATCGGGGTTCCGGGCCACCCCCACATCAGTCGCGGAAGTTGTTGAACTGCAGCGGCATGTCGAATTCCTTGGTGCGCAGCAGGGCAATGGCTTCCTGCAGATCGTCACGTTTCTTGCCGGTTACCCGTACCTGCTCACCCTGGATGGCGGCTTGTACTTTCAGCTTGCCATCCTTGATGGTGGCAACGATCTTTTTTGCCAGGTCCTTGTCGATGCCTTCGCGGAACTTGGCTTCCTGTTTCTTTTCCTTGCCGGAGGCGTAGGGGTCCTTGGTTTCCAGGCACTTCACGTCGATCTTGCGCTTGACCAGTGCAAGGCGCAGGATCTCCAGCATCGCCTCGAGCTGGAACTCTTCCTCAGCAGTGAGCATCACGGTCTGCTCTTTGTCCTTGAACTCGAAGGTGCCTTTGCCCTTGAGGTCGTAGCGGCGGTCCAGTTCCTTGATGGCGTTGTCGACCGCGTTCTGCACTTCGTGCTTGTCCAGTTCCGATACCACGTCGAACGAAGGCATGGTTGTTCTCCCAAAATAAAAGCGCGCTCAGGCTGAAGATGGAGCGCGCTGGGTTTGAAGGTTAAAATGCGGGCTCATTATAACGGGTTGCGAAACGCATATGAGCAGCACCTGGCATATTCTCGGCGCCGGTAGCCTTGGCAGTCTGTGGGCCTGCCGGCTGGCACGCGCCGGCAAGGCTGTGCGCCTGATCCTGCGTGACGGGCAACGGCTGCAGGCCTATCAGCAGGCCGGTGGCCTGACCCTGGTCGAGCAGGACCAAACCCGGCGCTACGCCATACCGGCCGAAACGGCGCAAGCGCAAGGCCCGATCCACCGGCTGCTGGTGGCCTGCAAGGCCTATGACGCTGCCCCGGCGATTGCCGGTCTAGCACCTCGGCTGGCCGAGAGCGCCGAAGTGCTGCTGTTGCAGAATGGCCTGGGCAGCCAGGATGAAGTCGCCGACCTGGTGCCGCACGCTCGCTGCATCTTCGCCTCCAGCACCGAAGGCGCCTTCCGCGAGGGGGACTGGCAAGTGCGTTTTGCCGGCCATGGCTTCAACTGGCTAGGCGACCCACGAAGCCCCATGCTCCCCGCCTGGTTCGATGACCTGCACGAGGCCGGTATCCCCGCTGAGTGGACAGTAGACATACTGACCCGCCTGTGGCGCAAGTTGGCGCTCAATTGCGCCATCAACCCGCTGACCGTACTTCACGATTGCCAGAATGGCGGGCTGCTGGGGCACCTGGGTGAAGTGCAAGCCCTGTGCGTCGAACTGGCCCGACTGCTGCGCCGTTGCGGCCAGCCGCAAGCAGCCGAGGGGCTGGACGAAGAAGTTCAGCGGGTAATCCTCGCCACCGCAGCCAACTACTCTTCCATGTACCAGGACGTGCATGCAGGACGGCGCACCGAGTTGCACTACCTGCTCGGCCATGCTTGCCGCGCTGCGGGCCGTCATGGCCTGCAACTGCCGCAGCTGGAACACCTGCTGCAGCGCTTGGTCGAAAACCTGCGCGTGCGTGGCTTGCCTTGCGACTGACGCGGCCCTTCCACCGGATACGGACATTGCCTTGCCCATGACCTTGCGCCAACGCCTGGAAAACCTCCCGGTCGGGCAGAAGCTGCTGGCGGCCCTGCTGGTACTGCTGGTGACCATCTTGCTGATGGCCAACCTCACCTTCATCAGCGCCGCCTACTGGATCACCCAGGAAAGCATGGCGCCGCAGGCTATGCACACCATCGGCCGGCTGGTGGCCAATCCACAGCTTGCAGCCCGCGCCGGCGACACCCCGGACACGGCCCGTGCCCTGCTCAAGGAACTGGACAGTTACACACCGCTTCGCGCCGCCGCCATCTACGGTGGCGATGGCCGAATGCTGGCGCAGTTGCAACATGGCGAGCCGCTGGCCCTGCCCAAGCGTTTTCGCAACATCGACGGCTGGCGCCTGATGGAGTTTCGCAGCACTCAGTTGATCCGCATCCCCCGCGATGCCAACCCACCGGCACATTTGCTGTTGGTAGCCAGCAGCGAACTGCCCACGGCCTTCTACACCGGCACACTCAGCGCCAGCCTGGGCATCCTGGTGTTCAGTGTCCTGCTATGGATCGTCATCGCCCGGCAGATCAAACGCCTGATCACCCAGCCGATCAACCAGCTTGAGGAGCTCAGCCGCCAGGTTACCCGCGAAGAGAGCTACGCCTTGCGTGCCCAGCGCGGCAATGACGATGAAATCGGCAGCCTGGCCGAGGCCTTCAACACCATGCTGTCGCGCATCGAGGCCCGCGAGCAGCAGCTCAAGAGCGCCCGCGACGAGTTCCAGAGTGCCTACGACCAGGCTCAGGGCCTTGCCGAAGAAACCCGCCACACCAACCGCAAGCTGGAACTGGAAGTACAGGTACGCAGCAAGATCGAGAAAAAGCTCACCGGTTTTCAGAACTACCTCAACAGCATCATCGACTCGATGCCCTCGGCACTGATCGCCCTCGACGAACAGCTCTACGTGACCCAATGGAACCACGAAGCCACGGTGCTTTCCGGCACGCCACTGGACGAGGCACTTAACCAGCCGGTGTTCATTGCGTTCGAGCCGCTGAAGCCGTTCCTCCCGCAACTGAAGGAAACCGTGGAAAAACATCGAGTGGCGAAGATCGAGCGGGTAACCTGGCCCAAGGGCGACGACCTGCGCCACTACGCCCTGACCTTCTACCCACTGACGGGCGGCGGCGGGCGCGGCGTGGTCATTCGTATCGACGACATCACCCAGCGTCTGTCGTTGGAAGAGATGATGGTGCAGTCAGAAAAAATGCTCTCGGTCGGGGGGCTGGCTGCCGGCATGGCGCACGAAATCAACAACCCGCTGGGCGCTATCCTGCACAACGTGCAGAACATTCGCCGACGCCTGTCGTCCGACCTGCCGCGCAACCAGGAACAGGCCGAAGAGCTGGGCATCGACCTGGCCACGATCAACCGCTACCTGGACAGCCGCGAGGTGCCGCAACTGCTCGACGGCATTCAGCAGGCCGGTGCCCGGGCGGCGAAGATCGTCACCCACATGCTCAGCTTCAGCCGCCGCAGCAACCGCCAGCTGGTGCCATGCGAGCTGCCGGCACTGATCGATCAGGCGCTTGAAATTGCCGGCAATGACTTCGATCTGGCCATTGGCTTCGACTTCAAGGGGCAAGCCATCGTGCGCCAGTTCGACCCCGACCTGGGGCCGGTCCCATGCACCGCCAACGAGCTGGAACAAGTACTGCTCAACTTGCTGAAGAATGCAGCCCAGGCCATCCACCAACGCCCGCAACCTAGCGAGCCCGGACGCATCACACTGCGCACCCGGCTAAACCCGCCATGGGCAGAAATCCAGGTCGAGGACAACGGCGTCGGCATGCCCGAGGCAGTGCGCAAGCGCACCTTCGAGCCGTTTTTCACCACCAAGGAAATCGGCCAGGGTACCGGGCTGGGCCTGTCGGTCTCGTACTTCATCATCACCAACAACCACAAGGGGCAGATGGAAGTGCAATCCACGCCAGGCCAAGGCACCTGCTTTACCCTACGCCTGCCCCTCACCCAGCCGGCAGCGGCGGTGCCGGCCAGAACGGAGCAATGACATGGGCTACCGCCTTTCGAAGATCTATACCCGCACCGGCGACAAAGGCGAAACCGGCCTGGGCGACGGCCGTCGGGTGCCCAAGGACCACCCGCGGATCGAAGCAATTGGCGAGGTGGACAGCCTGAACAGCCAGTTGGGGTTGCTGCTGGCGAGGCTCGCCGAGCAGGGGCTGAATGAAGTGACCACAGTGCTGGCGCCGTGTCAGCACCGCTTGTTCGACCTGGGTGGCGAGCTGGCGATGCCCAGTTACCAGGCATTGAACCTGGCGGAAGTGGAGCGCCTGGAGGCGGCCATCGATGTGTGGAACGAAGAGCTGGGGCCGCTGAAAAACTTCATTCTGCCCAGTGGTTCGGCGCTGGTGGCGCAGGCGCATGTGTGCCGCAGCCTCGCGCGCAGTGCAGAGCGCCGGTGCCAGCAGTTGAATGCCATGGAGCCGCTGGAAGGCGTTGGTTTGGCGTATATCAACCGGCTTTCCGATCTATTGTTCGTGGCGGCGCGGATCATCGGGCGGCGCCAGGGGGTGGCTGAGGTTTTGTGGCAGCCCGCCGAGAAACCCAAAGGCTGATACTTCTGGGGCTGCTTTGCAGCCATTCGCGGGCTTGCCCNTGTGAGTTTCCTGTGGGAGCGGGCAAGCCCGCGAATGGGCCCCGCAGCGGCCCCGGTTACAGGGGACTCAAACCTCGGGCCAGAACGCCCGGATCCCGGCTACACCCTGTGCCCCGGCTTCCCAGGCCTGCTCGCGCTCACCCGGCCCTACCCCACCCAGCAGGTAAACCGGCTTGTTGAACCCGGCAATCAACCGCTGCGCCTCATCCCATCCCAACGGCACCGCCTCTGGGTGAGTCTGGGTCGCCTGCACTGGCGACAGGGTGACAAAGTCCACGCCCATCTGCTCAGCCAGCGCCAGCTCTTCGGCACTGTGGCAGGATGCCGCCAACCAGCGCTCCTTGGGGAACGGTCGGCCCCTGGCGGCGTACTTGCGCAGCTGCGCGGCCGTCAGGTGCCAACCGGCCGCCGGGAAATCACCCAGCCATTCCAGTGGCCCTTTAAGCATCAGCTGCGCCTTGCCCGCACACAGCCCGACCGCATCCACCGCCACGTCGCGGTACTTGGGGTCGTACATGTCCGGGGCACGCAACTGGATCAGGCGAATACCATTGGCCACCGCCTTCTGGATGCCCTTGAGCATTTGCGGCACTTCCAGGCCGTCCGGGGTGATCAGGTACTGGTCCGGCAGGCGCGCAGCGGCGACGATCGGCTTGTTGGCCTCGGGGAATTCGTACTGCGGCAAATCGCGCGGGGCAACCCACTCCAGCGGCTGGCCTTCGGCACCATGGGGTTCGCCAGTGAACGCTTCGACCTCGCGCACGTCCAGCAGCACCTGCTTGTCCGGGTAGTCATGGCTGACCTTGATCAGCGCACGCGAATGGCTTACCTCGATGCCCAGCTCCTCGCGCAACTCGCGGGCAAGCGCCGCTTCGACGCTTTCGCCTTCTTCCACCTTGCCACCGGGGAACTCCCACAAGCCGCCCTGGTGCTGGGTATCGGCACGGCGTGCGATCAGAATACGGCCATCAGCGCCGCGAATCACGGCAGCTACTACATGAATCCGTTTCACGCTTCACGCTCCTCCAGGCCTGCCTGTTGCCATGCCTGGAAGGCTGGCCATTGATAAATGGTCTCGATGTAGGCTGCCGCCTCGGCGGGGACTTCTACGCGGTAGGTGCGCAGGCGCACGGCCACCGGGGCAAAGAAGGCATCGGCCAGGCTTGCCTTGCCGAACAGGAACGGGCCGCTGTCCTTGGCCACCAGACGGCATTCGGACCACAGCGCAACGATGCGGTCGATGTCGATTTGCACGTCCAGCGGCACGCTGTCCAGCGCCTGGTCGCGCGACAAGTCGAACGGCATGGCGCCGCGCAGGGCAAAGAAGCCGCTATGCATCTGCGCACAGGCCGAACGGGCCTGGGCACGCGCCGCCACATCGGCAGGCCACAGCTGGGCTTCGGGGTGGCGTTCGTTGAGGTATTCGGCAATGGCCAGCGAGTCAGCGATCACACCGTGCTCGCTCTTGAGCAGCGGCACCTTGCCGGTGGAGGAGAAAGCGAGGATGCGCTGGCGGGTATCAGGCTGGTTCAGCTTGATCAGGGTTTCTTCGTAGGGCACGCCAGCCAGCTCGAGGGCCAGGGCGCCACGCAGCGACCAGGAGGAGTACAGCTTGTCGCCGATGATCAGGTGATAGCTCATGGTTCGGCTCCATCAGGTTTGTATTGCAAAACCCGCAGGCCGCTGCGCGGCCTTTCGCGGGCAAGCCCNCCTGCAGGCATTGCAACACCTGTGGGAGCGGGCGTGCCCGCGAAGAGGCCTTCGGATCAGTAGATCAGGTACGGTACTCGGCGTTGATCTTCACGTACTCGTGGGACAGGTCGGTCGTCCAGATGGTTTCGCTGCACTGGCCACGGCCCAGTTCGATTCGGATGGTGATCTCTTCCTGGGCCATCACTGCCGAACCCTGCGCTTCGGTATAGCTCGGGCTGCGGCCGCCTTTGCTCGCAATGCAAACGCTGTCCAGGTAAACATCGATCAGGCTCACATCCAGCTCCGGTACACCGGCACGGCCTACGGCAGCGAGGATACGGCCCCAGTTCGGGTCGGAAGCGAACAGCGCGGTCTTGATCAGCGGCGAGTGGGCCACGGCGTAGCCGACGTCCAGACACTCCTGGTGGTTACCACCACCGTTGACTTGCACGGTCACGAACTTGGTCGCGCCTTCGCCGTCACGGACGATGGCCTGGGCCACTTCCATGCACACTTCGAACACGGCCTTTTTCAGCGCTTCGAAGAGCGCGCCGCTGGCTTCAGTCACTTCCGGCAGGTCGGCCTTGCCGGTAGCGATCAGCATGCAGCAATCGTTGGTCGAAGTGTCACCATCGATCGTGATGCGGTTGAACGACTTGTTGGCGCCGTCCAACATCAGGTCCTTGAGGACGCTTGGTGCCACCTTGGCGTCGGTGGCGATGTAGCCCAGCATGGTCGCCATGTTCGGGCGGATCATGCCTGCACCCTTGCTGATACCGGTGACGGTAACGGTCACGCCATCGTGCTGGAACTGGCGGCTGGCCCCTTTGGGCAGGGTGTCGGTGGTCATGATGCCGGTAGCGGCCTCAGCCCAGTTGTTCTCCGACAGGTTGTCGAGGGCGGCCTGCAGCGCGCCTTCGATCTTTTCGACCGGCAGCGGCTCGCCAATCACTCCGGTGGAGAACGGCAGTACCGACTCGGCCGGTACGCCAGCCAGTTCGGCCAGCTTGGCGCAGGTGCGCTCGGCGGCGGCCAGGCCTGGCGCGCCGGTGCCGGCGTTGGCGTTACCCGTGTTGGTCAGCAGGTAGCGCACGGTGCCCTGTACACGCTGCTTGGACAGGATCACCGGCGCTGCGCAGAAGGCGTTGAGGGTGAACACGCCAGCCACGCTGGAGCCTTCGGCACAGCGCATGACCACCACATCCTTGCGCCCCGGGCGCTTGATACCGGCAGAAGCGATACCGAGTTCAAAACCCGGAACCGGGTGCAGGGTGGGCAAAGGACCAAGACCAACAGCCATTAGAGCGCTCCTAGAAAAAACGATGATGTCGAAAAAGGGGCCGCTTCGCGCCCCATCGCGACACAAGGCCGCCCCCACAAGGATCGCGCCCGTTCNTTGTGTCGCGAAAGGGCCGCAAAGCGGCCCCAGGCTTGTACAACGTAAGGTTCAGATCACTCGATCTGACCATGGCAATGCTTGAACTTCTTGCCCGAACCACACCAGCACGGCTCGTTGCGGCCCAGCTTCTGGTCATTGCGTACTGGCGCCGAGGCTACCGCTACTTCGGCACCCTCCTCGCTCAGTTGCTCACTTTCCAGGCCCGGTGCAGCGGCGTGCTGGAATTGCATGCGACTCGCCAGCTCTTCGGCTTCGCGGCGCAGGCGGGCTTCTTCTTCGGCCGGGTCTTCGCGGCGAACCTGTACGTGCGACAGCACGCGGATGGTGTCGCGCTTGATCGACTCCAACAGCTCCTGGAACAGGCTGAACGACTCGCGCTTGTACTCTTGCTTCGGGTTCTTCTGCGCATAACCACGCAGGTGAATACCGTGACGCAGGTGGTCCATGGTCGACAGGTGGTCTTTCCACAGGTCGTCCAGTACGCGCAGCAGAATCTGCTTCTCGAAGGTTCGCAGGGCGTCGAGACCGGCCTGGTCTTCCTTCTCGGTGTAGGCAGTGGTGATCTCGCTCAGCAGCTTCTCGCGCAAGGTCTCTTCGTAGAGGTGATCGTCCTCGTCGAGCCATTGCTGAATCGGCAACTTGATGGCGAAATCGCTGGCCAGCGAAGCCTCCAGGCCGGCTACGTCCCACTGCTCTGGCAGCGACTGCGGCGGAATGTGCTGGCTGATGGTAGCGTCCAGTACTTCCTTGCGGAATTCGACGATGGTGTCGCCAATGTTCTCGGCGGCCAGCAGGCTGTTGCGCATGTGGTAGATCACCTTGCGCTGCTCGTTGGCGACGTCGTCATATTCGAGCAATTGCTTACGAATGTCGAAGTTGCGGCCTTCGACCTTGCGCTGGGCTTTCTCGATAGCGTTGGTGACCATGCGGTGCTCGATGGCCTCGCCCGACTGCATGCCCAGTGCCTTCATGAAGTTCTTCACCCGGTCAGAGGCGAAGATGCGCATCAGGCTGTCTTCCAGCGACAGGTAGAAGCGGCTGGAACCCGGGTCGCCCTGACGACCGGAGCGGCCACGCAGCTGGTTGTCGATACGGCGCGATTCGTGGCGCTCGGAAGCGATTACATGCAGGCCACCCGTCTCGATCACTTGCTGGTGACGCTTCTGCCAGTCGGCCTTGATCTGGGCGATCTGCTCGGCTGTCGGGTTTTCCAGGGCAGCCACTTCGGCTTCCCAGTTACCGCCCAGCAGGATGTCGGTACCACGGCCAGCCATGTTGGTGGCGATGGTCAGTGCACCTGGCGCGCCTGCTTGCGCGATGATCTCGGCTTCCTTCTCGTGATACTTGGCGTTGAGCACCTTGTGGTCGATCCCTTCCTTTTTCAGGAGGTTGGACATGTGCTCGGAAGTTTCAATGGTCGCGGTACCTACCAGCACCGGACGGCCCAGCTTCATGCTTTCCTTGATGTCGGCGATGATCGCGGCGTATTTCTCGTCAGCGGTCAGGTACACCAGGTCGTTGTAGTCCTTACGCGCCAGTGGCTTGTTCGGCGGAATGACCATCACGTTCAGGCCGTAGATCGACTGGAACTCGAATGCTTCGGTGTCGGCGGTACCGGTCATGCCGGACAGCTTGGTGTACAGGCGGAAGTAGTTCTGGAAGGTGGTCGAAGCCAGGGTCTGGCTCTCGGCCTGGATGTTCAGGTTCTCTTTGGCTTCGATGGCCTGGTGCAGGCCCTCGGACAGGCGACGGCCCGGCATGGTACGGCCGGTGTGTTCGTCGATCAGCAGAACCTGGCCGTCCTGGACGATGTACTCGACGTTGCGGTGGAACAGCTTGTGTGCACGAAGACCGGCGTAGACGTGTGTCAGCAAGCCCAGGTTGTGCGCGGAGTACAGGCTCTCGCCCTCAGCCAGCAGGCCCGCCTGGGCCAGCATCTCTTCGATGAACTGGTGACCGGCTTCGTTCAGCTCCACCTGGCGACTCTTCTCGTCGATGGTGAAGTGGCCTTCCTGGGTGACCTGGCCTTCGACCTCTTCGATGTGCTGGGTGAGGCGCGGGATCAGGCGGTTGATCTCGATATACAGCTTGGAGCTGTCCTCGGCCTGACCGGAAATGATCAGCGGGGTACGCGCTTCGTCGATGAGGATGGAGTCGACTTCGTCGATCACGGCGAAGTTCAGTTCACGCTGGAACTTCTCGTCCTGGCTGAACGCCATGTTGTCGCGCAGGTAGTCGAACCCGAATTCGTTGTTGGTGCCGTAGGTGATGTCGGCTGCATAGGCGGCGCGCTTTTCTTCCGGCGGCTGGAAGGCCGAGACGATACCGACCGACAGCCCGAGGAACTCGTACAGCGGGCGCATCCAGTTGGCGTCACGGCGGGCCAGGTAGTCGTTGACGGTGACCACATGCACGCCCTTGCCGGACAATGCGTTGAGGTAGACGGCCAGGGTACCGACCAAGGTCTTGCCTTCACCGGTGCGCATTTCTGCGATCATACCCTCGTGCAGGGTCATGCCGCCGATCAACTGCACATCGAAATGGCGCATGCCCATTACACGCTTGCCAGCCTCGCGGGCCACGGCGAAGGCTTCGGGCAGCAATTGGTCCAGTGTCTCGCCTTTGGCCAGGCGTTCCTTGAACTCTGCAGTCTTGCCCCGCAGTTGCTCGTCGGAGAGGGCCACCATCTTCTCTTCGAAGGCATTGACGATACTCACCGTCTTGAGCATGCGTTTGACTTCACGCTCGTTCTTGCTTCCAAAAAGTTTTTTTAACAAAGGCGCAAACATATCGGCAGGATCTTCCACACGTAGGGATGGAGGGCGGCCCCATGAGTCGCCCGTGCAGCCCATAGGCCGCATGCGAACGAGCATTCTACCCGGAAACGATGGTGAGGAAAGTGGTGGATTTCCACGATGCTGATACAGCGTTTTGGCAGGGGCCTGTTTTAGATAGGGGCATTTTCACTGAGTTCAAGGCTTGGCAACATGAAAGCTATCGAGAACCAGTCTTGTCTTTGGCTGCCTGTGCC
>NZ_JBQENN010000053.1:0-587 GCF_052044625.1 Pseudomonas sp. 22515 | reverse complement strand
CCGGCACAGGCAACGGAGATGTTAGACTGTGCCCACGTCACCTCACGCGTACCCCCATGGCCTACAAACCCTCCCCCGCCCAGCCGCCCTCCGCCCTGCTGCGCCAAGTGCGCCCGCTGCGCCTGCTGCTGAACCAGGCCGAGCGCCTGGAGCACTTGCAGCGCCTGCTGGAAAGCCAGTTGCAACCGGCTGCCCGCGAGCACTGCCATGTGGCGTCCTGGCGCGATGGTACTTTGTTGCTGGTGGTTACCGACGGCCATTGGGCAACCCGCCTGCGCTACCAGCAGAAGCGCTTGTTGGCGGCCCTGCAGGCCATGGAAGCATTCGGCAACCTCAGGCGCATCCTGTACAAGGTACAGCCGCCGCTGGTACCGGCCAAGCGTGGCGGGCATGCGGCCGAGCTTTCGAACAGCGCGGCCGAGAGCCTGCGCGACACCGCCGAGGGCATTACCGACCCCAAACTGCGTGCCGCACTGGAACGGTTGGCCGCCCACGCTCAGGGCAAGCATTGAGTAGGAGGCGGGTTCACACCCGCCGTCCTCTCACACCACCGTGCGTACGGTTCCGTACACGGCGGTTCAAGCTAT
>NZ_JBQENN010000052.1:0-13781 GCF_052044625.1 Pseudomonas sp. 22515 | reverse complement strand
GCCCAGGTGCAGCGCACCCCCGATGCCATCGCCGTCACCTGCGAGGGCCAGGCCCTGAGCTATGCCCAGCTCAACCAGCGTGCCAACGCCCTGGCTCGGCGCCTGGTCGACGACGGGGTCGGGCCTGACGTACTGGTCGGCCTGGCTGCCGAGCGCTCGCTGGACATGGTCGTTGGCATCTTCGCCATCCTCAAGGCTGGCGGTGCCTACGTGCCGCTGGACCCGGCCTACCCGGCCGACCGTTTGGCCTACATGATCGAAGACAGCGGCCTGCAGCGCGTGCTGGCCCAGCCCCAGGTGCTGGCCAGCCTGCCGGTGCCGGCAGGCGTGCGCGTGCTCAGCCTGGAAAGCAGCGATGACAGTACCCAGGCCGACCCGCTGGCCTGCTCGCCGGTCACGGTCAGCCCGGACAACCTCGCCTACGTGATCTACACCTCCGGTTCCACCGGCAAGCCCAAGGGCGTGCTGCTGCCGCAGCGCAACGTGCTGCGCCTGTTCACGGCCACCGACGCCGACTTCCGCTTCGGCAGCGACGACGTGTGGAGCCTGTTCCACTCCTATGCCTTCGACTTCTCGGTGTGGGAAATCTTCGGCGCCCTGCTGTACGGCGGGCGCCTGGTGATCGTGCCGCAGCACACCAGCCGCTCACCCGAGGCCTTCTACCAGTTGCTGGCCGATGAGCAGGTCACGGTGCTGAACCAGACCCCGTCGGCGTTCAAGCAACTGATGGCGGTGGCCACCACGGCTGAGCCGCAGCGGCCACTGGCATTGCGCAGCGTGGTGTTCGGGGGCGAGGCGCTGGACGTCAACAGCCTGGCACCGTGGTTCGAACGCTTCGGCGACCGCCAGCCGCAGCTGGTGAACATGTACGGCATCACCGAAACCACCGTGCATGTCAGCTACCGGCCGCTGTCGCGGGCCGACCTGGGCAAGGCGGCCAGCAGCCCGATGGGCGTGCCGATCCCCGACCTGTCCTGGTATGTGCTCGACGGCGACCTGAACCCGGTAGCCAAAGGCTGCATCGGCGAGCTGTACGTGGGCCGCGCCGGCCTGGCGCGCGGCTACCTCAAGCGCAGCGACCTGAGCGCCACGCGCTTCGTGCCGGACCCGTTCGGTGCCCCTGGCGGGCGCCTGTACCGCACCGGTGACCTGGCGCGCTACCACGCCGACGGGGTGATCGAATACGCCGGGCGCATCGACCACCAGGTGAAGATCCGCGGCTTCCGCATCGAGCTGGGGGAAATCGAAGCCCGCCTGCAGGCCCAGCCGCAGGTGCGCGATGCCCTGGTGCTGGCCCAGGAAGGCGCGACCGGCCAGCAGCTGGTGGCCTACCTGATCCCCGCTGCCGAGGTAGCGCTGGAGCAGCAGGCCGGGCTGCGCGCGCAGCTGCGCGAACAGCTGAAGGAAGCGCTGCCGGACTACATGGTCCCGGCGCACCTGCTGCTGCTCGACCGGTGGCCGCTGACAGCCAACGGCAAGCTCGACCGCAAGGCCTTGCCCAAGGCCGATGCCAGCCTGCTGCAGCAAGCCTACAACGCTCCCCAGGGCGCGCTGGAACAGGCCTTGGCCACGTTGTGGCAAACCGCGCTCAACGTCGAACGTATCAGCCGCGACGATCACTTCTTCGAACTGGGTGGCCACTCGTTGCTGGCCATCCAGCTGCTGGCCAGCATCAAGCAGGCACTGGGCCTGGCAGTGCGTATCCAGGACCTGCTCGCCTACCCCCGCATCGACCTGTTGGCTGCACATCTGGGCCGTGAGCATGCCTGTGCGAGCCCGTGCATCGTGCCCCTCAACCGCCCGGCCACACCGCTGCCTGCATTGTTCTGTATCCACCCCAGCGGCGGCATGGTCTTCAGCTATCAGCCGCTGGCCAGGTGCCTGGAACCGCAGGCTTGCGTCTACGGCGTGCAGCACCGGGGCGGCAGCCCGGCGCCGGCCGAACGGCAGGGCTGGCAAGCGATGATCACCGACTACACCGCACAGATCCGCCAGGCACAACCGTCCGGGCCATACCGCCTGATGGGCTGGTCCCTGGGCGGCAGCATTGCCTGGGACATCGCCCGGCAGCTGGAACAGGCCGGCTGCGAAGTCGCATTCCTGGGGCTGGTCGACAGCACCCTGCCCGAGGCGCAGTTGAGCCGCGCCGCGTTCCCCCCTCACACCCCTCGCCCAGCCCGCCACAGCGATACGCCGGGCCAGCGCGAGCTGCAAGACACCGTCGAGCTGTTCGGCCTGTTGTTCCCGCAGGCCAAACAGGCCGCCGCCGAGCAGCTGCACGCCAACCCTACTCAGGACGTCAAGGCGTTCTACCAGTGGGCCACGGCGCACCTGGCTGACGCTGGCAGCGATGTCCAGGGCGTGCTGGCCAGTGCCAAGGCCCAGATCATGAATGCCCAGGCGTTCGACATCCACGATCAGCTGGAAGCGAGCTTCGCCGATTTCACCCTCACTCCGCTCAGGGTCAAGCCCAGTTGCTGGTGGTCGCAGGTGCACAAGAGCGCAGCACACATTCACGCCGCCGAGCAGGTCATCCGCCAGTTCTGCGCAGGGGGTGAGCTGGACGTTTCGCTGCACTCACCCTACCCACACGAAACCATGATGCTGGAGCAGCCCCTGATCGACTCGTTCATCGAGGCGTTCGGCCGTAGCTGCCCGGCACCCTGAATACCCCGTCACACCTGCCAAAAAGGAAACGTTCGCCATGAAGTGCGCCCCCTACACCGTCACCGGCCTGGCCCTTGCCCTGGCCATGGCGGCCTGCCCGCTACTCGCCCAGGCTGCCAGCAAGACCCCGGGCGAGGTCTTCCAGGATTGCAAGGCCGGCTGCCCGGAAATGGTCGTGCTGCCTGCGGGCAGTTTCGTCATGGGCACGCCGGATGACGAACCGGGCAAGCAGCCCGACGAAGGCCCGCAACATACCGTGACCTTCGCCAAACCCTTCGCCATCAGCCGCTTCCAGGTCACCGCCGGCGAGCTGGATGCCTATATCAAGGAAACCGGCGTGGTCATCAAGGACGGTGACAAACGCCCAGGGCGCCTGTGCCAGGCCAGCAAGCCTCGCTACCCGCAAGGGCCGCGCCAGCCGGCAGTGTGCGTCGATTACTACGATGTGCAGGCCTATGCGCAGTGGCTGAGCAAAAAGACCGGCCACACTTACCGCATGCTCAGCGAGGCCGAACGCGAGTACGCGGCACGGGCCGGCTCCACCGGGCCGTTCCCGTTCCCGTTCGATGAAGAAGGCGACTACCAGATCAGCAAGCACGCCAATACCTACGGCCCCAAGGACGGCTACAGCTACACCTCACCGGTAGGCAGCTACCCGCCCAATGCCTTTGGCGTCTATGACATGCACGGTAACGTGTATGAATGGGTCGCCGACTGCTACCACAAGGACTACGTCGGCGCGCCCAGCGATGGCAGTGCCTGGATGGAGGCCGACGGCGGGCTTTGCCAGGCGGCGCACATGCGCGGGAATGACTGGGGTGAAGCGCCGATCTTCTCGCGTTCGGGCAATCGCAATGATCGCGAACGCACGGTACGTGGCGACTTCCTGGGCTTTCGTGTAGCGCGGGAGCTGTGACCTGGCGCAGGCCATCTGGGCGGGGTACCCGCCAAGATGGCCTGCGTGGCCCCAGGTTCAGAACTGTGGGGTGTATTTGACCGAGAACATGAAGTTGCGAGGGTCGCCGTAGTAGTTGTTGGCACTGACCGCAGCATACGACGGGATGTAGTACACCTTGTCGAAGATGTTGTTGAAGTTGACCGCCAGGCTGACTTCATCGCTGACCTTGTAACCAAGGCGCGCATTCCAGATGGTGAAGCCGGGCGAATCGAATTTGCGGTCGTAGGCAACGGTGCTGCTCTGGCTGTTGAAACCGCCGCCGACACTGAAGCGGCTGAAGTCACCAGGCAGGGTGTAGTCCGTCCACACCTTCACCGAGTGTTTCGGCGTCCAGGTGGAGAAGATCTTGCCCTCGTTCGTGTTGTCCTTGAGGTACTTGGTGGTGTTGTAGACGTAACTGGCCGACGCTTGCAGGCCTGGCAGCACCTCACCGTTGATCTCGGCTTCAAGGCCTTGGCTACGCACTTTGCCAGACGCTGCCGCGCAGTTGGAGCCGCCACACAACGATTCGGTGTTCAGAATCGGCACCGCGCGGTTTTCATGGTCATAGCGGAACAGCGCGACGCTGGTATTGACCTGGCCGTCGTTGAGCTCGCCCTTCAAGCCCAGCTCGTAGTTGCTACCTGTGATCGGCTCGATCGTGGAACCACCCACGCCAATGGCACTCTGCGGGATGAAGACGTCGGCATAGCTGGCGTAGGCCGACCATTGCGGCGTCAATTCGTAAACCAGGCCCGCGTAGGGGGTGACAACACCGTTGTTGGCCTTGGAGGCCGGGCTGTCGTATTGATGGACGCCGGCCTGATAGACCTGGGAATCGTAATCATAGGAGTACCAGCTGGTACGCCCGCCCAGGATCAAGGTCAGCGGGTCGGTCAGCTTGACGCGCCAGGTACCGTAGATACCTTTCTGCACGATCTTGTACTGGCTGTCGGTACGCGTGCCACGGGCCGCCAGGCTGTCGTAGTTCTCGAAGGGCAAGTGGTTGTCGAGATCGAAAATGTTCGCCCCCGCGCTGCGCACCACCGCCATGGTGTTGTCGCTGGTGAAGCGTGAGTAGTTACCGCCGAAGACCACTTCCTGGTCGAAGCCAAAACCGTTGAAGTCGCCATCGACGAACATGTCCAGGCCGCGGCTGTGGGAGTTGAAATCGGTGGCATAGCGCCAGTCGAACAACCCAGACCCATCGTTGGCCAGGCCGGTCGGCGCTACCACGTAGGCGTAGGTCATTTCGTTGCGCTCGTTGATCGCCACCGCCGCGGTCTTGAACTTCCAGTGGTCGTTGAAGCGGTGCTCGAGGTCGACATACAACGCCAGCTGCTCGGTCATGCCGCGGTTCCAGTCGGAGCCGGTGAAGGTCGAGCGCGACAAGCCTACGTCCCGGCCATCACTGAAGCGCGGCAAACCGGCGACCATGGGCGTGAAACGCGTCTTGCGATCGCTGATGCCGACACCGAGGGTGGTGTCTTCAGACAGGTCGAAGTCCAGCGCACCGTAGACCTTCTGCTCCCAGCCGCCCACATAGTCGATGAACGAGTTGCGCGTATCGTAGTCGACCACGGCACGCCCACGGATGTTGCCCGCCTCGTTCAGCGGGCCGCCAACGTCAACCTGGGTGGCATAGTGGTCCCAGGAACCGGCCTGGGCGGTCAGGGTGACTGTCGGCTTGGCCTGGCCGCGCTTGCGCACGAAGTTGATCGCGCCACCGGGGCTGTTGGCCCCCTGCAGCAGCGCAGCGCCGCCACGCAGCAGTTCGACACGGTCATAGAATGCCGTCGGTTCCGTCAGGTAGCTGCCCAGCGCGTAGATGCCACGGGTCATGGGCACGCCATCGTACTGCAGCGAATCGATTTCAAAACCGCGCGAGGTGATGAAGCCGCCGGTACCCGGGCTTTTGGCGAAGGTCATGCCCGGCGCGTTGGCCAACAGCGTCGGCAAGTCGGTGATGTTCTGGTCATCCATGCGCTTGCGGGTCATCACCGACACGCTCTGCGGAATGTCCTTGAGCTTGTGTTCGCTCTTGCCGATGGTGACGCCACCGGTGGTATACGAGTTGCTGCCTTCGGTGGTCACGCCCAACGTGTTGCCCGTGATGCTGGTGGTGCCCAGTTCCAGCGCCGAGGACGCTGGCCGCTCACGCCGCACCAGGGTCAGGGTATCGCCCTCCAGGCTGTAGCTGACCGGCAAGCCGCGCAACAGCTTGGCCACTGCCGCGTCGACGGTGTAGCTGCCACGCACTTCATTGCCACGCAGGTCGGCCATTTCCGAGGCGTTGTAGATGAACTGCACATCGGCCTGCTCGCCAAGCGCACGCAGGGCGTTGGGCAGCGACTGGGCAGCGATGTCGAAGTTGACCCCCTGAGCCCAGACCTGGGCGGCCATGGGCAGCATCAATGCGGCGCCCAGCACCCCTTTGCCGAGCAACGCCCGGGATGAGCGGGCGCTGATCGAGCGGGACATGCAAAGCGCCTTGACCAATGGTTTGAACTCGAAAAATCCTGCTGGCATGGTATTTCTCTATTTATATCGTGTAATGAAATCGTCCCGCGCCCGCCAACGGCCCCCAAACGGCCGAGCTGCCCATCCTCCCCCGGACAGATCCCGCGACAGACGCCTGACACGCAAGTCAAAACGGCTTGCCACGTGTGGCTTTCAGCGCGCTCCTACATAAGACGCATCACCCTGGAAAATCCAGAATGAGAATTTTTTGCATTAGTATCTCGCCGGCATCCTTCCACGCAATCGGCACGGCAGTACGGGGGAGGCAATGCAAATGACCCCAGGGGCGGGTTGCCCGCCCCTGGGCGTGGTGAGGCTCAGCGGCTCTTTTCCAGCAGCCGGGCTTTTTCTTCAGGGCTCATGCTGTCGAGCCGCAGACGGGCCTGGGCCAGCTTGAGCAACTGGCCAGGGTTGGCTTCGCGCTCGCGCAGCGCCTGGGCAAGGGTGGCAACCGTAGCGTGGTCGAAGATGACGCCTGGATTGATGTCGCACTGCAGCAACTTGCGAATACCTGCCGCCAGCTTGATGACCAGCAGCGAATGCCCGCCCAGTGCAAAAAAGTCCTGCTCGATGCCCACTTGCTCCAGCCCCAGCAGTTGCGCCATGCGCTGCGCAATCACGGTTTCCAGTGCATCACGCGGGGCCAGCAGACCCGCCGCAGGTTCCTTGCCCACCTGCCGCAACGCTTGCCGGTCGAGCTTGCCGTTGCCCAGGCGCGGCAACCGCGGCAATGCCTGCAGGGTGCGCGGCAGCATCACCGCCGGCAGTTGCCGTGCAAGGTACTCGCGGACCGCGTCCAGGGCAGCCGCCGTGGCCTCGTCGCGCAAGCTGACATACGCGCTCAGCGCTTCTCCATCACACAACACCGCCGCCTCGACCACCTGCGGTGCACCCGACAGCTGTGCCTCGATCTCCGCCAGCTCGATGCGGAAGCCGCGTATCTTCACCTGATGGTCGCGCCGGCCTTGCAGCTCGATAGCACCGTCCGGGCGATAGCGGGCCAGGTCGCCGGTGCGGTAAAGCCGCTCGCCCGCCACGAACGGGCTCTCGACGAACGCCGGCGGGTCACTTTGCACGTCTTGCAGGTAGCCGCGACACACCTGCTGCCCACCGACATACAGTTCGCCCAGCACGCCGGTGACCGCCAACTGCAAGTGCTGATCCAGCACATAGACCTGGTTGTTGGGCAACACCTGCGACAACCCGAGGGTGCCGGTCGGTACCGCCCGAACCGGGTGCACCATGACCCCGACCGTGGTTTCGGTCGGGCCGTAATGGTTGAACAGCTTGCAGTCCGGACGTATCTGCAACAGGCGCTGCAGCAACGCCGCGCTCGGGGCTTCCCCCCCCAGGATGACGGTGGCCGGTACTGCCGGTGCCTTCGACTCCAGCAGCGCGCTCAGGTGCGACGGTACGATCTTCAGGCAGTCGATTGCCTGCTGCTCGAGGTACGCAGCAAACAGTTCAGCATCCTTCATCACCTCGTCGGCGGCCACGTGCAGTGTCGCACCCACATACAAGGCTGCGAACAGCGTGGTATGGCCAAGGTCGGCCGACACCGTCGAGCCGAATGCGAAGTGACGACAGCCCTCCAGCGCCAGCGTGTGGCACACGCCTGCGGTGTAGTTCAGCAGTTGCCGGTGCTCGACCACCACGCCTTTGGGGGTGCCTGTCGAGCCCGAGGTGAACAGGACATAGGCGGCATCGCTGGCGCTGGCGGCGTGCGGTTGCAGCCGTGCAGTATCAACCGCCAGCGGGTACAGGCTGTCGAGGCTCAGCGCCGCTATGCCCTGCTCACGCAGGCTGGCCACCGCTGCCGGCTCGACCAGCACCTGCGTGGCGCCGGCCTGTGTCATCAGGCGCACCTGCCGGGCAACGGGCCAGTGCGGCTCCAGCGCCAGGTAGGCTGCGCCGACACGCCAACTGGCCAACATCGCCACGACCCAGTCCAGCGAACGCGGCAGCGCCAGTGCCAGCACCGCCCCGGGTTGCACGCCAGCCTGCTGCAGCGCCAGCGCCAGGCGCTGCACTGCCAACTCCAGTTGGGCGTAACTCAGGCCCGCGTCACCTGCGACCAACGCCAGCGCGTCGGGGGTGTCGATTGCCCACTGGCTGATCTGGGCCGCCAGTGATGTCGCGGCCAGTGGTTGCGGCGCGGGGTTGATCGACAGCAGGCGCTGGCGCTCGGTTTCACCCAGCAGGTTCAACTGCCGCAGCGGGCGGTCCGGCGCCTGAACGATGCTGCGCAGCAATTCAATGTACTGCTCCAGCAGGCCTTGCATGCCGCGGGCACTGTAGCGCCCGGCCAGGTAATCCAGGCTCACGGTAATCGGTTGGTCAGCACCCGCTGCTGGGCAAATGCGCAGCTGCAGCTCGATGCCCGTCGGCAGGCGTGGCGCCAGTAGCTCGCCCTGCCAGCACAGCCCGCCGGCAACCTGCGGCGCGAGCGCCGGCGTAGTGGAAAACGCCACGGTCGGCACGGCTGTGGGCACCCATTCCGGTACCCAGTACTCCTGCCACGCCACATGCTGCTCCAGCGCGGCGCTGAGCGCTGCAAGGTGCTCGCCGAAACAGGTTTCGTCAGCCCAGTGCAGGCACAACGGCAATAACTTGCTGAACGCCCCCGCACTGTTCGCGAAGTAGTCATAATCCTGTCGCGCATCGTGCTGCCAGGCGCCCAACAACCGGTTGCTGTCGCCAAGCCGGCCCAGCAAGGCCCACCAGGCCGCCTGCAGCAGCGTGTCCAGGCTGGCCTGACGGGCGTCGGCCAGGCGTTGCAACTGCCCCTGCAAGGCCAGCGGCAGATTCACCTGATGGTGTGCCTGATGCGTCGCTGGCTGGTCCTGGCGATAGGCTGGCCAAGGCGCGCTCATGCCCTGCTCCGTTGGCATCAGGTGCCCTTGCCAGTAGCCACGGGCTGCCGCTGCATCCTCATCCTGGGCCACTTCGGCACGCCACTCCAGGTACTGCCCGAAGGCTTCAGGCAGGTCTTCATCCGGCCCAGCTGGCATGTCATACAACGCCGCCAGGTCACGGTACAGCATGGCCATGCCAGCCGCGTCGCAGGCAAAGCCCGCCACCCCCAGCCATAGATGCCACTGCCCGGCATCGGCGGCCGGTACCAGCAAGGCCTGGGCGGCTGGCAGCTGGTCGATTTCGAAGCGCTGCTGCAACCAAGGCTCGAGCAGTGCCGGCGCACCTGCCTCGGCCTGCACTGCCAGCGTCAGGGCTGGCCGCCGGGCGCCGATGAACTGACGCATGCCGCGGTATCCCGGGGCAGTGCCCAGGCGCCCGGCCAATATCGGGTGGCGCTCGACCAAGCGCTCAAGCGCCTGGCTCAGGCGCGCCGGGTCCGGCCGGCCCTGAACGCTGATCTTCAGCAGCGTCGCGGCCTGTGACCAGTCCGGGCAAGCGGGCAAGGCATCGAGCCAGTGTTGCTGGTCGACGGTCAGGGCAAAACCGATGTCCTCGGCCTGGTCTACGTAACTGTTCATCCCTGGGTCTCCTCGGTCGCCATCACCTGCATGGCCGCAGCCGCCTCCAGCGCGGCCCGGTCGAACATGTCGCCCATCGCCACGACGATCTTGCGCGGCCCCTCGTACGGGTCACGGGCATGCGCCGCCAGCATGTTGTCGACCAGGATCACGTCGCCTTTCTGCCATTGGAACCGCACGGCACAGGCTTCATACAGCTCGCCGATCAGTTGCATGTCCTGGTCGGGGATCGGCGAACCATCGCCGAAGTACACATGCCGTGGCATGCGTTCCAGGCCGAACATGGCCAGCAGGTCTTCGCGTGCATCGGGCTCCAGCCAATAGATGTGGTGCAACTGCACCTGGTTGAAGAACGAGCGTGCGCCGGTGATCGGGTGCGTGATGATTGCCGGGCAGCGGGTGCGGGTCTGCAACTCGTCGTTGTCCAGCCAGCGCCATTCGATGCCAGCGGCACGGCAACGGGCCTCGACCTCGGCGCGGTCATCGGTGCGGAAGAAATGCTGCCATGGCACGTCGAGCTTGTCGGCGAACGTGCGCACATACAGCAGCCCTTTGTCCTCGAGGGTTTGCCGCAGTGCCTGCGGCAGCTTTTCGTACATCAGGCGGCAGTCGACCACCGGCGTGGCACCGCCGACCGGCGAAGGCTGCTCGCAATAGAACATCTGCTTACGCGGCCAGCTGTCCTGGTGCGCACTCTCGTTATGGAACAAGATCTTTTTGGTTTCCGGGTACGGCGTGGAGCGGTAGGTGTTCTTGCCCCCCTCCTTCTTCGGCAGGTCACCGTATTGACCGTAAAGCCCCGGCTGTACAGCTTCGGCGAATGCTTCAAACCCCTGGATACCCTCCAGGGCAAAGCCGCGGAACAGGATCCCCGCATGCTCGCCCAGCTTGCGCTCGACCAGCGGCCGGTTGTTGCGCACCCACTCGATCAGGTCGATCGATGCGTCGCCAGGCTCGACGAGCAACGGGAACAGCTGGCCTGGTACCAGCAGCGACTCGCGCACCGCTGCCCGTGGCGATGCAGCTGCAGTGGCACCGGCAGAGCGCTTGAGGAATTTGCCCAGCTTGTCGGCCTTGCTGGCCGGGGCGCTTACCGGTGTGCTGCCAGCCAGGGCGCCACCCTGTAATGGAACGTTCATCGCTTGCCACCTCATATCCTGAACACTGACGATCTGTTCGAGCATCGCGATCCATGCGCTGACGAGTCGCTGGATATGCTCTTGCCTGAAAAGCGTTGTCGCAAACTGCCAGTTGCCACTGAGCTGCCCGGCCTCCTGTTCGATGAACAGGGCCATGTCGAACTTCGAATACAGCGCCGGGGCGGGCAGCGCCTGCACGGTAATGTCGGCCAGGGCTTCGCTGCGTACGGGCAGGTTGTTCATCACGAACAGCACCTGCACCAGCGGGTTCATGCCGCGCACCCGCGGGGCGCCATGGGCCTCGACGATCATGTCGAACGGCAGGTCCTGATGCTCCAGGGCCGCGAGCAAGGTGCGCTGGGTGCCCTGCACGAAGTCACCGAAGGCCAGCCCATCGCTCACCCTGGAACGCAGCGGCAATACATTGACGAAGAAGCCGATCAGGCCTTCCAGTTCGCTGTGCTGGCGGCCTGCGGTGTCGGCCCCGACCAGTACGTCGTGGGCACCGCTGGTCTGGTGCATCAACCACTGGAACGCCGCCAGCAGCGTGCTGTACAGGGTCACCCCGGCCTTGGCCGCGAACTGGCCAAGCGCATCGGTCAATGCTGGCGACAGGCTGAAGTCCACCGCACCGCCGGCATGGGAGGCCTGCTCGCTGCGCGGCTGTTCCAGTGGCAGCTCAAGGTGGCCGGTATGGCCCGCCAAGGCCTGTTGCCAGTAGCTTGCCTGGCGCTGCAGCTCACCCGCCTGCTCGAGGGCCTGCTGCCACAAGGCAAAGTCTGAATACTGCAGCGGTAACGGCGCCAGTAGGTGGGTCTGCCCTGGGGCGCTGTGACGGTAGATTTCAACCAGGTCGCGGACCAGCACGCCCATCGACCAGCCATCGGAGATGATGTGGTGCATGGCGAAGAACAGCACATGCTCCTGGTCTGTCAGGCGTGCCAGACGGCAGCGCAACAATGGCGCATGCTCCAGTGCAATCGGTGTGCTGGCGTTGGCCAGGGTGGCTTCGGCAATGCACCGTTGCTGCTCCTGCGGGCTGAACCCGGACCAGTCGTCGAGGGCGATATCCACCTCGATCCGGTCGGCAATCAGCGCCAGCGGATCACCCTCGTCGTCCTGCACGTAGGCCGTACGCAACACTTCATGTCGCTGCGCCAGCGCGTTCAGGCTGTTGCGCAACACCTCGACCTGCAGCGGCCCTTGCAGGCGCAGGGCCAATGGCATGCCGTAGGCAGCACTGCCCCCGGACAATTGTTCGGCAACCCACAAGCGCCGCTGCATCAACGACAACGGTGCGGTGGCTTTTTCTCCATGGGCCAATAGCTCGACACCGTGCGCGGTCGCAGCCTTGCCAGCGCCGCCGAGCGCTGCCAGCAGGCGCTCCAGCACCGGGTGATCGAACAGGTCACGCAACGTCACTTGCACACCCGGCAGCTTGCGCATCCGCGATACCGCCTGGGTCGCCAGCAACGAGTGACCACCCAGCTCGAAGAAGTGGTCGCCAAGGCCCACCCGCTCAAGGCCGAGCACCTCCTGCCAGATACCCGCAACGTGCTGCTCGAGCGGGGTTTGCGGCGCCCGGTAGGCCTGCTGCAGGGCGCTGTTGTCGGGCTTGGGCAAAGCCTTGCGGTCGAGCTTGCCGTTGGCCGTCACCGGCCAGGCCTGCACCTGCAGGATGTGCGTTGGCACCATGTAGTCCGGCAGGCTGCCCTTGAGCTGTTCGCGAAGGCTGTCGCGCAGTTCGGCGGCGTCCACTGCCATGCCCTGCTCCTCGGCCAGTACGTAGGCCACCAGCTGCTGGCCATGCCCGCTGTCCTGGGCCAGCACCACCGCCTCGCGCACCTGCGGGTGCTCCAGCACCCGTGCCTCGATTTCACCCAGTTCGATACGCAGCCCGCGCACCTTCACCTGATGGTCGATGCGCCCGCAGTACTCGATCACCCCGCTGTCGCGGTAGCGCGCCAAATCCCCGGTGCGGTACAGCCGCTGGCCGTGGCTGCCGAACGGGTCGGGCACGAAACGCTCGGCCGTCAGCGACGGGCGACGATGGTAACCACGCGCCAGGCCCTGGCCACCGAGCATCAGCTCGCCCATGGCCACCTGCGGCAGGGCTTCGAACGCCGGGCCAAGGATGTGCGTGTACAGGTTGGCGATCGGCTGGCCGATCGGCACGCTGTCACGCCCTTCGTCGACACAGGTCCAGTGGGTGACGTCGATCGCTGCCTCGGTCGGCCCGTACAGGTTGTGCAGGCGGGCACCGGGCAGGTGGCTGAACACCTGCTGCTGGGTGTCCACCGCCAGCGCCTCGCCGCTGCAGATCACCTGCCGCACGCTGTGGCAGCGCTGCAGGCCCGGCTCGCGGACGAACACCTGCAGCATCGACGGCACGAAATGCAAAGTGGTGACCTGGTGGCGCTCGATGGTGTCGATCAGCCGCTCCGGCTCGCGATGCTCCCCCGGCGCCGCCAGGGCCAGCCGTGCACCGGTCATCAGCGGCCAGAAGAACTCCCACACCGACACGTCAAAACTGAACGGGGTTTTCTGCAACACCGTGTCGGCGCCGTCCAGCGCATACGCCTGCTGCATCCACGCCAGCCGGTTATACAACGCCAGGTGGCGGTTGCCGGCGCCTTTCGGCCGCCCGGTCGAGCCGGAGGTATAGATGACGTAGGCCAGGTTCTCGGGGTGCAGCCGGCACGCCGGCACCTGCCGCGAGTACCCGCCCAGTTCGCCGGGCTGGTCCAGCAAAAGGACCTGCCCGGCAAACGCCGGCAGCTGCTCGCGCAAGTGCGCCTGGGTCAGCAGCAGTTCGATGCCGCTGTCTTCGAACATGTAGGCCAGCCGCTCGGCCGGGTAGTCCGGGTCCAGCGGTACATAGGCGGCGCCGGCTTTAAGGATCGCCAGCAGGCCAACGACCATTTCCAGCGAACGCTCGGCGGCGATACCCACCAGGCTTTCCGGGCCGACGCCCTGTTCGATCAGCTTGTGCGCCCATTGGCTGGACAGCTCGCTCAACGCCCG
>NZ_JBQENN010000051.1:0-13818 GCF_052044625.1 Pseudomonas sp. 22515 | reverse complement strand
TCTCGATGGTGACGCTGACGGTCGAACCGTTGTTGTAGACGTCATTGGCCGGGGTCTGGAAATCGACGCTGCCCTGGGTTTTGCCAGCCTCAACGGTGATGGTCTGGCCGTTGGACAGGGTCACGGTCACCGGCGTCTGGGCAGGGTTGCTCAGGGTCACGGTGTAGGTGATCACGCCGCCTTCGGTGACCGACGGGCTCGCCGTCAGGGTTGCAGTGGTGGTGTCGATTGTATCGGTCACTTGGGTAACCGCTGGCGTTTGCGGCAATGCCACCGTCAGCCCACCACCACCGGTACTACCTGTCACGGTGGCCGAAATCTGGCCCCCGTCGATGTAGGGTGTGTCGTTTGCCGGAACTGCGACGTTGACGCTACCACTTGTCTGCCCAGCCGGAATGACGATCACGGCACCGTTGGACAGCGTAATTACCAGGTTGGTGGTCGGCGCCTGACCAACGGTGGCGGTATAAACGATTACGCCACCCGCTTCACTGATAGAAGGGGTTGCGCCAAGCGTCAGCTCAGTAGCAACGTTGGTATCCGTAGGTGTGGTCACCAGGTTGTTGCCGTTAGTGTCCAGCAGGCCCACTTCTTCGTTATCGAGTACGCCCGCAAAGCCCAGCCCGTCAGTCGGGAAACCAACCGTCGGGTCAACACGGCCAGCCGTTTCTTCGAGCATCACGAAGCTGTGGCCACCGCCCAGCGCACCACCACCCGCTGATGACGGGCCAGCGGCGGTAGCTTCAAGCTCAGTAGTCGGGTCAACACCAGCAGCAATAGCCTGCTGCAGCTCTTCCACCGAAGGCGCGGCCTGGGCTGCCGCCTGGCTCAGGTCGGTGCTGCTGTCAGGCGCATCGGCGCTCCATTGGCTGTCACGGCCCAGATCGAGCGTACGGCCATCAGCCAGCTCCAGAGTAACTGCGCCACCAGGACCGGTGAGCACTTCCTCACCGGTCAACAGGCGGTCACCTTCGATAAGTACACGCCGGATGCCCTCTGGGGATACCGCAATAACCTGGCCGACAATGCTTTTGACGATGGCTACAACGCTGCTCATTGGACTCTCCGTGTGACCCGATGGGTACTTCCCTGCCAGAGCGGCGCTTGCTAGCCACTTCAGGCGGAACTATGTCGATGATCTCTTGACGATTTTTGACGTCAATATTCCGTCTATAACTTTTTGGAATTGCCTAACTGCCAAACTATTGACCTTATACATGCCATCCTAAACAATCGGCAATGTAATGTCACATTGATATTTGTACCTTAGCCAAGCGTTTCCTTAGGACAAATGTCTTACATCATCTAAAGGGTGTTAAGCCGTCAGCTCCAGCACTTTTTCATACACCTCAACACCCGTAAATCATGCGGCGAGACTGTCCTCCTTCGGCAATGTCAGCATTACTGGCGTCAATATCCAGATCACTGTCAAATGCCCGGACACTGATTGCCGAATAAGCACAAACCTTGCCGGAATGCGGCCAGGCAGAGGTCGATAACCAGCCTGACCCGGGAGCGCTTGCTCGCTCGAGGCACACCAGGCTTTCAACGCTGCGCAAGCCACAAGCAGCGATTTGTCGCAAATCAAAGACATGGCGTACGAGTGCGCAAATACTGGCCTCCCTATCATGGGAAATCGCTTGCGAATATTGAATGCAAGAAAGCAAAGGATCTGCTTTCTATAGATGAATTTTGACTAACAAGCCACGGATATGCGCCAACAAACCAGCGCCTGTTTACTGACAATGACTAAGCTGGAACCCACAGCCCCTTGCTTCCCTTGACTGAGTGGCAGGCTATGCTGCAACAAGCCGGATGATGGCTGGATCAAAAATGAAACAATCATTGCCCCGCTAAGTCTGGTGAAAATGAAGCACGTAGAATTGTTTACTCAACACCGATTCAAGGCGAACATTGGCCGGCTGCTCAAGCACCGGGGCGTGATAACCCTTATCAGCACAGCTTCGCCGTACCATATAGAGAGCCAGGGTGAGCCGACCCGACCTTAACGACGGCACACCCACCCCACCCACCACAAGGATGAAGAGAGCGCCGCGTGGAATCCGAAGTCAGTCGAGTCCAACTCAGCCACGATCCACGCAGTCAGCATGACGATCCCCTGCTGGATAGTCTGCTGAGCCTGTGTGTCCTGCACCAGAAGCCCGCCAGCCGGGTCATGCTGACAACAGGCCTACCGCTACCCGCCCAGCGCCTGAGCCCTGAACTGCTGCCCCGCGCTGCAGCCCGGGCAGGCCTGCAGGGGCGCCTGCTTCAGCGAAAGCTGGAGCAGATCCCAAGTATCGCCATGCCGGCCATGCTGCTGCTCAAGGAGGGCCGCAGCGCCGTCCTGCTCGGCTGGGAGAACGATGACACCGCGCGCCTGCTACTCAGCGAGAGCGACGGTGGCGAGGTGCACGTCAGCCGCGAAGCACTGCTAAGCGACTACAGCGGCCGCGTGTTCTTCGCGCAGCCGCAGCACAAGTTCGATGTCAACCACGGCAACCTCATCCCCCGCGCGAAGTCGTGGTTCCGCGACACCCTGCTGCGCAGCAAGTGGTTGTATATCGACGCTATCGCCGCCAGCCTGGTGATCAACCTGATCGCCTTGGCCGCGCCGCTGTTCGTGATGAACGTGTATGACCGGGTGGTGCCAAACCAGGCCACCTCGACGCTCTGGGTACTGGCCATCGGTATCGCCGGCGCGTACATCTTCGACCTGATCCTCAAAGGCCTTCGCGGCCTGTGCCTGGACCTGGCAGGCAAGAAGACCGACCTGATCATCTCGGCAACGCTGTTTGAACGTATCGTCGGCATGTCGATGAAGTACCGGCCGGCGCGGGTCGGCAGCTTTGCCCAGAACATTCACGAGTTCCAAGGCCTGCGCGACTTCCTCGCCTCGCTGACCCTGACCAGCCTGATCGACCTGCCCTTTACCATCCTGATTTTGATCGTCATCGCCATCATTGGCGGGCACCTGGTGTGGATACCGATCATCGCTTTCCCGCTGGCTCTGGGCATCGGCTACGCCCTGCAGCGGCCACTGATGGCGACCATGGAGCGGACCATGGCTTTGGCATCAGAGCGCCAGTCCAGCCTGATCGAAACCCTGGCGGGTCTGGATGCGGTAAAGGTCAACAACGCCGAAAGCGAACGCCAGTATATGTGGGAGCAAACCCTCGGCACCCTGAGCCGGCTGGAACTGCGCGTGAAAGTGCTGTCGAGCCTGGCGATGAACATCACCCTGCTGATCCAGCAACTGGCAGGCGTGGCAATGATCTGCGTCGGCGTGTACCTGATCATCGACGGCAACCTGAGCATGGGCGGCCTGGTGGCTTGCTACATGCTCAGCGGCCGCGCCCTCGGCCCGTTGGGCCAACTCAACGGCCTGCTCGCCCGCTACCAGCAAGCCAAGGTGACCATGGTCTCCACCGACCACATGATGGATCTACCCCAAGAGCGCAACTTCGAAGAGCGCCCGCTGAGCCGCAAGGTGCTGCAGGGCAGCGTCGAGTTCCGCGGTGTCGACTTCACTTATCCGAACCAGCAGAACCTGGCCCTGAAGAATATCAACCTGACCATCCGCCCTGGCGAGAAGGTCGGCATCATCGGTCGCAGCGGCTCGGGCAAGAGCTCGCTGGCCAAGCTCATTGTCGGCCTGTACGAGGCCGATGGTGGCTCGCTGCTGGTCGATGGCGTCGACATTCGCCAGATCGATGTCAGCGAACTGCGCCACAACATCGGCTACGTCCCACAGGACATCCAGCTGCTGGCCGGCACCTTGCGTGACAACCTGGTCAGCGGCGCCCGCTACATCGAGGACGAATTGATCCTGCAGGCCGCTGAACTGGCGGGCGTACATGAATTCGCCCGGCTGCACCCCGACGGCTACGAGCTGCAAGTGGGTGAACGCGGGCAGAACCTGTCCGGCGGCCAGCGGCAGAACGTCGCCTTGGGCCGTGCGCTGCTTCTCAACCCGCAGATCCTGCTGCTGGACGAGCCGACCAGCGCCATGGACAACACCGGTGAAGAACGCCTCAAGCAGCGCCTGCAGGCGGTGGTGGAGGGCAAGACGGTACTGCTGGTCACGCACCGTGCCTCGTTGCTGTCACTGGTAGACCGGCTGATCGTGATCGATCGCGGGCAGATTGTCGCCGACGGCCCGAAAGCCGCGGTCATGGATGCACTGAAGAAGGGGCAGATCAGTGTTGCATAAGCTGGATATGGGGCAGTTCAAGGACGGCCTGCGGCGCTATTTCAAAGGCAGCGACTCGCTTGGCGGCCAGCCGCTGCCCGAGGTAAACAAAGCCCTGATCGAAGATGCACCGCGGGTGGTGCGGCTGACCATCTGGGGCGTGATCCTGTTCTTCGTGTTCTTGATTGTATGGGCCAGCGTTGCGCCCATCGACGAAGTTACGCGGGGTGAAGGCAAGGCCATTCCCTCTTCCAAGGTACAGAAGATCCAGAACCTGGAGGGCGGCATCGTCGCCGAAATCTTCGCCAAGGAGGGGCAGATCGTCGAAGTGGGCCAGCCATTGCTGCGCCTGGATGAAACCCGCTTCGCCTCCAACGTTGGTGAAACCGAGGCTGACCGCCTGGCCATGGCCCTGCGGGTCGAACGTTTGAGTGCCGAGGTACAGGACAGCCCGCTGATAATCGACGAAAAGCTGCGTAAAGCCGCGCCAAACCAGGCGGCCAGTGAGGAGTCGCTGTACCAGAGCCGGCGCCAGCAACTGCAGGACGAAATTGGCGGCCTGCAACAGCAGTTGGTCCAACGCCAGCAGGAACTGCGCGAATACAGCTCCAAGCGCACCCAGTACGCCAACAGCCTTGAGCTGCTGCGCAAGGAAATCAGTATGTCCGAACCGCTGGTGGCAACCGGCGCGATTTCCCAGGTTGAAGTGCTGCGCCTGCGCCGTGCTGAAGTGGAAAACCGCGGTCAGCTGGACTCCACTGCGCTTGCGATCCCGCGCGCAGAGGCGGCCATCCGCGAGGTGCAAAGCAAGATCGAAGAGACGCGTGGCAAGTTCCGAAGTGAAGCGCTGACCCAGCTGAACGAGGCACGCACCGAACTGAACAAGGCTACCGCCACCAGCAAGGCGCTGGACGACCGGGTGCACCGCACACTTGTCACTTCGCCAGTACGCGGTATCGTCAAGCAACTGCTGGTGAACACCATTGGCGGGGTAATCCAGCCAGGCAGCGATATCATCGAAGTCGTGCCACTGGACGACACGCTGGTCATCGAGGCAAAGATCCTGCCCAAAGACATCGCCTTCCTGCACCCTGGCCAGGAAGCGACGGTCAAGTTCACCGCGTATGACTACACCATCTACGGTGGGCTCAAGGCCAAGCTGGAGCAGATTGGCGCCGACACCATTACCGATGAAGACAAGAAGACTACGTATTACCTGATCAAGCTGCGCACCGATCGCAGTCACCTAGGGACCGACGAGAAGCCACTGCTGATCATTCCGGGGATGGTGGCGACGGTGGATATCATGACAGGCAAGAAAACCATCATGAGCTACCTGCTCAAGCCGATCATGAAGGCGCGATCGGAAGCGCTGCGCGAGCGGTGATAGCCGACCTGCTGGTTTCGCCATTGCTGTAGGAGCGGCCTCGTGTCGCGACAGGGCTGTACAAGCAGCCCTGCACATCGCTACGTGAACCTGGGGCCGCTATGCGGCCCTTTTGCGGCTCTAGGCTGTTCCTACAGCGGCGCGAGAGAGGCCATTCAGCGCCAAGGCGCAGGCTCACCCACCAGTTGCCCCTGAATCCCGCCTACTCCCATCTCCAGCAACACCAACCGCTCCCCTTCCGTCTCGACTCGCTCAGCAATCAGCGGCAGGTCGATGCTATGCGCCGCACGCTGGATCGCTTCGATGAACAGCCGCTTGTGCTGCTCATGATCGATGTTGCGGATGTAACTGCCGTCAATCTTCAGGTACGCCAGGCCCAAGTGCGCCAGGTTGCCAATCATGCTGAAGCGCCCACCGAAGCGTTGCAAAGCCAACCCGAAACCTAGCCCATGCAGGCGCCGGGTGAGTTGCTCCAATGCTGCCTGCTCAGGCAACTGCTCCTCGCCAATTTCAAAAACCAGCCGCGGGCCGAGCGCCGCATTCTGGCCCAGCAGCTCGAAAATGCGTTGAAGGGCCTTGGGGTCGGCCAGGGTGGCTGCGGACAGGTTCAACGCCAGCACCTGGTCATGCCCTCGCAGGTGCGCCAACACTTTCTCCAGCACCAGCACATCCAGCCGCGGCATCCAGCCGAAGCGCTCCAACCAAGGCAGGAAGCGGCCCGCCGGCAAGGCCTCGCCCTGGCCATCGCGCAAACGCGAAATAACTTTGTGGTGCAGTACCCGTTGCGAGGAAGCGCACTCCATCACTGGCTGGAAGAACAACTCGAAATGCCCATTGATAAACGCCTGGTCGAGCCGTTCGTGCCAGGCATGCTGGCTATCTGCGGCAACCGCAGCAACACCTTGCTCAAGGCATACCCAGCCCGGCGTTGGCTGGTTCTCAGCGCGGGCCAGAGCCTCGTCGGCGAGCTTCAGCAATGCCTGGGGTGAATCACCAGGGCTGAATGGTGCCAGGCCTATACAAGCCACCGGGTCGATATCACTTGCCCCCGTTTCGTGCAGGCTCTGCAACGTTGCCTCCAGGGCCTGGGCAAGGTGTACGGCCTCCTCATGCACCATGCCCGGTGCCAGCACTGCAAATTCACCGCCGCGGCTGCGGGAAATGAGGTCGTTGGTTTCCGGGTAGCTGGCACAAGTACGACGCAGCTGTTCACCTACCGCTTGCAGCAACTGGTCGGTACGCTGGCCGCCAAGGCGTGCGTTCAGGCCAGCCAGGCCCTGAACCCGCAGCAACAGCAGGTAGCCGGCGCGCGCGTCTTCCAGGTTGCTTACCCGATTGTTCAGCTGCATTTCAAAATAGCGGCGGTTCGACAGCCCGGTCAGGCTGTCCTGGTAGGACTCCGCACGCAGCCGCTCACTGCGCTCGGCCTGCTCGGTGAACAGGGCTTTGAGTTTCTCGACCATCTGGTTCATCGCTTGCACTACGCGGCGTAGCTCCGGCGTGCGTGGCAACTCTGGCAGGCTGAGAAATTCGCGGCGAGCAATAGCGTGGGATTGCTCGACCATGTAGTCCAGCGGCCTCAACTGGCGACGCAACAGCAAAGCACCGAGCACGGCACTGGCCGCACCGCACAACAGCAACCAACCCAGGCTGCCCAAGGCACTTTGCCAAAGCTTGGCAATGGCGAACATCGGGTGGCTGATCACTTCAACGCGCGCGGCCTGCTGCCAGCCACGACTGACGATTGCATCGCCGCCGGCGGCCTCAAGGCCGATCAGGCGCACGAACCAAAGCGGCACACCGCCAGGGTCTGGCTCGGCATGACGCTCCACCAGCACGGCATTGGAACCCAGGTCGACGACCTTGATGCTTGCATAGTAACCACTGTCGAAAATCGAGCTGACCATCAGCTCGACCATCGCTGGGTCGTCGATATTCGGCGTCAGCGAAAGCGCCAGCGCGGTGGCCGCATCCTGGGCGTGCGAGCGCAGCTGGTTGACGTATTGGCTGCGCGAGCTTTCCAGGCTGACCATGAAACTGCCACTGAAGGCGACCACCAGGAACAGGCAAATGGCCAACAGCAATTGTTTGAACAGTGACATCTGTGCTCCTTCAGTAAACCGGCTCGGCCGGGAACCCTTCGGCCTGCATTTTCTTCAACAAATCCTGCCAGCGTGACAGCCGCTTGGTATCACCAACCTTCTTGTTCCCTGCGGCGCCCGTCAGCCACAACCCCTCGCCATTGAAGGCGTACACCGGCAGCAGGTCGGTACGCTGGCTTGCCGGCTTGATGGCATCCATCAGACTGTCCAGCACCAAAGGCTGGGCCTGTGGGCTTGAATAATAGGTCAGGACCATGTGTGCCCGGCTCTGCCGCAGCGCCTTGACGTAGGTGATGCGCAGTTTTTCGCTGGGGATTCCCATGCGCCGTAGACTGAAATATTTGGCGATGGCGTAATCCTCGCAGTCCCCTGCACCTTTGATCAGTGCCTGCACAGGTGTGGCCCAGTAGTCGACCTCATGCCACAGATCGATATCCTCGACATAACGCAATTGCTGGTTGAAGAAGCGGTTGACCACTTGCAACCGTTCAAGCTCGGTACCCTGCTTCTGCGTGGCCATCAGGCTCTGCCAGGCATCGATGCGCCCCTGCCCGGCACCTAGTGGGCCGTACAGAGCCTGCGACTTGCGGCTGATCTGGGAGAAATCCCAATCCGCGTGCAAGCCGCCCAGCAGAAGACTGCCCAGCAGCGCGGCAAAGCCGACATATCGCACTACGGTTTTGAGCAACCAGGATATCGCCACTGCGAAGCCCTGTTCAGACCAGTCGAAAGCAGCGATGGTGGGGCTTGCCACCGCAAAAGACAATGGCACCCTGCAATCACGCACCCGGCTGTCAGCCCGCCTATACTTTCTGCTTACATCTTTCTATAGGCAGCTTCCTTTGACGTGCGACTTCCTCCACCATAGCCGCGCTTTTGGGGCGCCCGTACCAGTGTGGGTGCAGGTTTGACACCCTCACAAGCTGTTACTAGTGTCATTGGATCCAATATAGTCATCATTGAGGCAGGCGTCGCGTGGCCAAGAAAATCAGATTGAGCAATGTGCTGGCCAGCGAGCAGTTGTTGCCGCATCAGGCCCGTGCCGTGATCGAAGAACGCCTGCGCAGCGCCATTCTCGATGGGCGCTTGCCCCCTGGTACTGCGGTTCGCCAACAAGAGCTCGCCACCTTGTACGGCGTTAGCCGCATGCCCGTGCGCGAAGCCCTGCGCCAGCTCGAAGCGCAGTCCCTGCTGAAGGTGGAGATGCATAAGGGCGCCGTCGTTGCACCGCTGATCGGCGAGGATGCAGTGGACACCTATGCCCTTCGCGTATTGCTCGAGAGCGAGGCGCTGCGCCAGTCTATCCCGCTGCTTGATGCCAGCGACATCGCCAGCGCCCGCGGGTATATCCAGCAACTGGAGAACGAGACCAGCCACACCGAAATTGGCCGCCTCAACCGCCTGCTCCACATGGCGCTGTACAGCAAGGCGCCGAACAAGAAACTACTGCGCCTTATCGAGAACGAACTGAACGAGGAAGAACGCTTCCTGCGTTTCCATCTTTCGTCCATGGGCCTGGGCAAGCTCACTCAGGACGATCACAACGCACTGGTAGATGCAGCCAGCGACAAGCTGGTGGACGAAGCGGTAGCGGTGCTGGAACGGCACCTCAATGGCGGGGCGCGGGTGATCCGCAATTACCTGGATACGCAATTGGGGCGTTAGCCCATTACCGGCTTTACGCGGTAATTGATGGGTTGCAAATTAATCTTGCTCCGCCAACAATGAGACTAATTATCATTAACGTCCATTGATGCCGGCGCCCTCCTCCATGCCCAGCAACGATTCCGTGCAAACGCTCTACAGTGACCACCACGGCTGGTTGCATACCTGGCTGCGTAGCAAGCTCGGCAACGCAGCCGATGCGGCTGACCTCGCCCAAGATACCTTCGTCCGCTTGCTACAGCGTCGTGAACAATTGCAGCTGAATGCTCCCAGGGCCTTCCTGCGCACGGTAGCGCGTGGGTTGGTGATCGATCATTGGCGCCGCGAGGAACTGCACAGGGCCTACCTGGAGGCTTTGGCCCATGTGCCGGAAGCACTGGCCCCCTCAGTCGAGACCCGCGAGCTGCTGCTGGAATTGCTTGAGCGTATTGCACGCATGCTCGACGGCCTCAAACCCAAGGTCCGTCGCGCATTCCTGCTGGCTCAATGCGAGGGGCTGAAGCATCAGGCCATCGCCGAACAGATGGGGATCTCCGTGCGCACCGTTGAGCGCTATATCGCCGATGCGCTCTATCACTGCTACGTGCTGCGCTATGAAGACGACTGCTGAATCCATGACCGTCGCACGCCCTGATACAAAAACGGTCAGGCAGGCCATTCAGTGGATGCTGCGGCTGCGTGAAAGCGGGCACGATCCAGCTCTGCAACAACAGTGCGCGCATTGGCGCAGCAGCCACCACGAAAACGAACAGGCCTGGCAGCGTGTGGTTCACCTTCATCAGGACCTTGACCTGCGCGCTATTCCCGGTGCCGGGCTGGCATTGCAGACACTGGAAACCAGCCAGCAGCGCCTGCGCCGCCGACAGGCGCTGAAGCTGCTTGGCGGCGTTGTCATGGCAGGATCTGCGAGCTGGCTGGCCAAAGACCTCGATACTGTGAGTGCCTCGACGTCAGACTATGCCACCGGCACGGGCGAGCGACGCGTCTTCACCCTGCCCGATGGCTCGCTGATGCAACTCAATACCTGCAGTGCCGTGGACCTGGCCTTCCATGATCAACAGCGTCTGGTCCGCCTGAAGCTTGGGGAATTGATGATCAACTGCAACCCCCGGCATCCCCTGCTGGTACAAACCCGCGACGCGCTGCTGGAAGGCTTCGAAGGACGCTTTGTGGCCTATCAGGATAGCGACTGCACACGTGTCAGCGTCAGCCACGGCAAAGTGGCGATACACCGGCCTGGTACTGGCCAACTTCAGTGGATCGAAGGTGGCCAGAACTGGCGCCTGGATGCTCAAGGTGCGCACCGGCTCGCGCACATGGAGATGGATGCGATGGCCTGGACTGAAGGGTTGATCGTCACTCAGGACATGCGCCTCTCCAACTTCCTCGCGCAGGTCAGCCGCTATCGCCATGGTTACCTGGGCTGCAGCAATGAGATTGCCGACCTGCGCCTGTCGGGGGTGTTCCGCCTCGAAGACCCGGAACAACTGCTTCGGCTGCTACCGCAGACGTTGCCCGTACGACTTCGTCGACGTACACGCTGGTGGGTGCATGTAGAGAGCATGACCTGATAAGGCGTTATCGATTTCTGGCGGGTTTTGAATCCAGGTCCGGCTAGGACAGTAAGCAACACTTTCTGCCCTCGACACTTTAACGGACCCTTCATGCCTACCAACCCGGTGTTAACCCACACTTTCATCCCGAATGATATTCGTCCAGTCCTGCAATCAGCTCACTTGCGCCACGCCATCCGGGCTGTTCTGTTTGGTACCGCCCTGGGCCTGGCAACTGCTCCGCAACTTTCCGTAGCGGCCGACACAGCCGAAGTGAGCCATGACTATGCAATACCGGCTGGCCAACTGACCGATGTGCTCAACAAGATCGCTCGTCAGGCCGGCATCACCCTATCGAGCACGCCTCAGCTGACCGATGGCCTGCATTCCAACGGACTGCAGGGGAAGTTCACTACCGATCAAGCGCTGCGCCAGTTGCTAAATGGCAGCGGACTGGAAGCCGTCAGCCAGGGGGGACGTAACTATGTGCTGCAGGCACAGCGTCAGAGCGCCGCCTTGGCATTGCCAGACACCGACATCCGTAGTTTCTCCCTCGGCAACGCACTGGGCAGCATGGAGGGTTACAACGCCACGCACAGCCAGGTGGCGACCAAGACCAGCATGCCCTTGGTGGAGACATCCCAATCGGTCTCGGTAGTCACTCGCCAACAAATGGACGATCAGGGCTCTCAGACCGTTGCCCAGGCCATGCGCTACACGCCTGGAGTACTGACCAACCCGTACGGTGCCACTCATCGCTATGACTATGTAGCCATGCGCGGCTTCAACGACGGTTCGGTGGACAACATCTACGTCGATGGGCTCAAGTCAATGGGCGACAACGGCACCTACAGCACGATGCAGGTAGACCCATACTTTCTTGAGCGCATCGACATTCTCAAGGGACCGTCTTCGGTACTGTACGGGCGAAGCTCGCCGGGTGGCCTGGTAGCCCTGACCACCAAGAAGCCACTCTTTGCCCCTTACCATCAGGTTCAGGCCACGGTAGGTACTCAGGGCCAGCGTGGCGTGGGCTTCGACTTCAGTGGTCCTGTGGATGACGACAAACGCATTGCGTATCGCCTGACGGGTTTGGCGGATGCTTCCGACACTCAGTTCGACCACAACAAGGAAGAACGTTACGCCATCGCCCCTGCTATCAGTGTCGACTTCACCGAAGACACCTCACTCACGCTGCAGGCCTATTTGCAGCACGACCCTGACGGTGGGTACCACGGCGGTAACCCTGCTGATGGCATGCTGCACAAGCGCAACGGTTTGCGCCTGTCAGACCATTTCTTCGAAGGCGAGCCGAGCATCGACAACTACGAGCGCACGCAGCAATCCTTCAGCTACCAGTTTGAGCATCGCTTCAATGATGTGTTCACAGCGCGGCAGAACTTCCGTTATCAGGATTCCGACGTGTCGATGGACCAGGTGTACTCCGCCGGCTGGGCAGATGTTGACAGCAACATGTTAAATCGCGCCTATACCGGCGGCGACGAGCGTCTGCATTCGTACATCATTGATAACATGCTGCAGGCAGAATTCTTTACCGGGGCGGCCAAACACACCTTGCTACTGGGGGCTGACTACCAGCGGCGCAAAGCCGACGTGGCATGGCGTTATGGCACCGTCGGCCCACTGGATGCCGGCAATCCACAGTACGGCAATGGCAATCTTCAGGTACTGGGCGAGAACCGCTACCAGCGACGCTTGCAACAAACGGGTGTGTACCTGCAGGATCTGGTGGAGCTGGACCAGTGGCGCTTTTCCTTGGGACTGCGCCAGGACTGGGTGAAGGTGTCCGAAGAGAACCGTGACAGCGACAGCAAGGTCAGTGATCAACGCTCCAGGTTCACCTCCCGGGCAGGGGTGCTCTACCTTTTCGAGAACGGCATTGCGCCCTACATCAGCTACTCGGAGTCGTTCAACCCGAACACCGTGTCCGACCAGCAGGGCCGGCCGCTGGCACCTACGGAGGGCACTCAGTGGGAAGCCGGCATCAAATATCAGCCACCAGGGAGCGACAACCTGTTCACCGCATCGGTGTTCCGCATCGAGCAGGAGAATTTGGCGTCTAAACAGCCTGACGAAGACTTCTATCGCCCTGTCGGTGAAGTCCGCTCGCAAGGGCTAGAGCTTGAGGCCCATGTACAGCTGACCGATAGCCTCAAACTGCTGAGTGGCTATACCTTCACCGATATCGAGTATTCGAAGTCAATGCCGAGCCTTGTCTCGGGCAACTTGGACAACAAGGGTAATTCGCCGACTCAGGCGCCGAAACAGATGCTTTCGCTGTGGGCCGACTATAACTTCCGCCAGGGGGCACTGGATGGCCTGCGGCTGGGCGGTGGGGTGCGATATGTGGGGTACAGCTGGGTGGATGCGGAAAACAGCATGACAGTGCCTTCCTACACCCTGTTCGACGCCTCTATCGGCTATGACTTGGGCAAGGTCGGCCTGGCGGGTGTGGATGTTCGCTTGAACGCCAACAACCTTACCAATGAAAACTACATCACCTCATGTGCCAGCCTGAACTACTGCTACATGGGTGAAGAGCGCAATGTGAGCGCCACAGTCAGCTATCAGTTCTAACCGATATTGAAACCCGAAAAAGACAAAGCCCCTGTCTGCATCGCAGACAGGGGCTTTGAGTTTGAATCTTGACGATGACCTACTCTCACATGGGGAAACCCCACACTACCATCGGCGATGCATCGTTTCACTGCTGAGTTCGGGATGGGATCAGGTGGTTCCAATGCTCTATGGTCGTCAAGAAATTCTGTGTGCTGGCCCGTCAGTAGGACGTGCCTGCGAATCTCTATAGTTCCTACTTAAAGACAAAACCCCTACCTGCATGCGCAGATAGGGGTTTTGCGAAATGAATCTTGACGATGACCTACTCTCACATGGGGA
>NZ_JBQENN010000050.1:0-16843 GCF_052044625.1 Pseudomonas sp. 22515 | reverse complement strand
TGGTGCGCCAGGCATGGCGCGTTGCGCGATAGCGCAACCAGCTTGGCTGTGGTGGCCTCGCTGGTGACTTGGGGGTGAAAGTCCTCTACACACCCGGCAAGGGGAAGTGTTAGCCAGAGGCAAGGGTGTCGTGGGCGACTACGAATCTGAAGGAAGCCCGAGGCAAAATGCTGGCCTGACGAACAGGAAGCGGATCAGGCGGCGCAGCGGGGCAAGACGGCCATAATCGTCAAAGCCCAATACTTGCACGGAACGCTGCGACGTAAATCCGACAGGCATAAGCAGGAAGGTCACGCGAATTACCCTGGGAGATCTGTACGCTTGCCTTGGTGCTACCGAGCGTCGAGAGGCGACGGGATGAGCGTGCAGAAGTCAGCCGAGGCCGTAGTAAGTGGCGGTTAACCGCGTCACCAAGGGCCGAACAGGTTATGCCGCCAGTAGGCGTCACTGTCTCGTTGGTAGCCGCAATGCAGAAATTTCCTAAAACGGAATCTGTCACTCCGAATCCCGGCCAGAAGCCGAGGATGATGCCTGACAGCGCAAAGGTATCGACGGCGTCATCGGCGTGGACGAACGCAGAGCCGGACACGCTGATGGAGCGGGTGCTCGCACCGGCCAACCTCAGACGTGCGTATAAGCGCGTAGTCAGCAATAAGGGAGCGCCGGGTGCCGATGGCATGACGGTCGCCGACCTTGCAGGCTATGTGAATCAGTATTGGCCAATCCTCAAAGGCAGATTGCTGGCCGGTGAATACCATCCCCAAGCCGTACGTGCGGTTGAAATTCTCAAGCCGCAGGGCGGCACGCGGCAACTGGGAATTCCCAGCGTCGTGGATCGCCTGATCCAGCAGGCATTGCTGCAACAACTCACGCCATTCTTCGATCCTTTGTTCTCGGATTTTAGCTACGGCTTCCGTCCGGGCAGGAGCGCGCATCAAGCTGTCGAGATGGCCCGTGCCCATGTGGCATCGGGGCACCGGTGGTGCGTGGAAGTCGATCTGGAGAAGTTTTTTGATCGGGTCAACCACGACATCCTCATGGCCTGTATCGAGCGCCGGGTCAAAGATAAGTGCGTACTTAGGCTTATCCGTCGCTACCTTGAAGCGGGAGTCATGTCAGGCGGTGTCGTCAGTCCACGGCAGGAAGGGACGCCGCAAGGCGGCCCGCTCTCGCCGCTGCTGTCGAATATCCTGCTCGATGAATTTGACCGCGAACTGGAGCGGCGGGGCCATCGCTTCGTGCGCTATGCCGATGACGCGAACATTTATGTGCGCAGTCCTCGGGCTGGCGAACGGGTACTGGCTAGTGTCGAGCGCTTCCTGAGTCAACGTTTGAAACTGACGGTGAATCAGAAGAAGAGTCGAGTCGCGAGAGCCTGGAAGTGTGATTACTTGGGTTATGGGATGAGCTGGCATCAGCAGCCAAGGTTGCGGGTGGCAACGGTGAGCCTGAGTCGCCTGCGCGACCGGCTCGCAGAGCTGCTATGCGGCGCGCGGGGCCGCAAGATGGCAAACACCATCGAGCGGATAAACCCCGTACTACGAGGTTGGGCGGGTTACTTCAAGCTCAGCCAGAGCAAGCGGCCACTTGAGGAGCTGGATGGCTGGATCAGGCACAAACTCCGCTGTGCCATTTGGCGCCAATGGAAACAGCCCTCTACGAGGGCGCGCAACCTGATGCGTCTGGGCTTAAGCGAGGAGCGTGCCTGTAAATCGGCCTATAACGGCCGAGGCCCATGGTGGAACTCGGGGGCGCCACATATGAATCAGGCGCTGCCGAAGAAACTATGGGATCGACTCGGACTGGTCTCGATACTGGATACGATCAACCGGCTTAGCCGCATAGCTTGAACCGCCGTGTACGGAACCGTACGCACGGTGGTGTGAGAGGACGGCGGGTGTGAACCCGCCTCCTACTCAATTCTGCGCGCTCCCACACAGGGCGATGCGGTGGCCCTCAGCCCAGTACCACCTCCATCACCCGGATGACGTCCGGCTGTGGGTAATGCCACCTTACTTGCACATCCCAGAACTTCACCCCGTACACCCGCTCGGACGGTGGTATCTGGTAGGCCGGCCGTGGGTCCTGCGCCAGGCATTGCTCGATCAGTTGCACCAGCGGCTCATTCAAACGCAGCGCATGCTCGCGGGCCTGGATCAGGGCGTTGTCCGCCCACTGCACGGCAATTGCCACAGGCGCTGCATTGGCCATCTGGTTGCTGGCGCCAGCGACGCTGTCGGCATAGGGCACATACGGCTTGATGTCCAGCACCGGCGTGCCGTCGAGCAGGTCGATCCCGGACAGCAGCAGGCGCCCGGGCTCCACGCCCTCCAGGCGTACCACCGACTGGCCGATGCCGTTGGGCCGGTGGGTGGCGCGGGTGGCGAACACCCCCATGCTCTTGTTGCCGCCAAGACGCGGAGGCCGCACTTTCAGGCGCGGCTTTTCTTCCAGGGCCTGGTGGAACAGGAACAGCAGCCAGACATGGCTGACCTGCTCCAGGCCTTCGACCGCGTCACCTTGATCGAACGGCGGCAACAGTTCGAGTACGCCACGGGCGGCAGGCGCCAGCTGCGGCTGGCGCGGAATGGCGAACTTTTCCTTGAAACAGGAGTGGACGATGCCGACCGGGACAACCGTATGCTGCATGGCCACTCAGCCGCGCACGCGCAGGGTCAGGCCCTTGAGGAAGTTGCGCATCAACTGGTCGCCACACGGGCGGTAGTTGTCGTGGCCAGCCTTACGGAACAGCGCGCTGAGCTCAGGTTTGCTGACCGGGAAGTTGACCGACTTGAGAATCGCGTGCAGGTCGTCTTCCTTGAGCTCAAAGGCCACACGCAGCTTCTTGAGGATCAGGTTGTTGGTTACCGGCAGCTCGATCGGCTGCTGCGGGCGGCTATCGTCTTTGCCTCGGCGGTAGATCACCAGGCCGTCAAGGAAGTGCGCCATCACCCGTTCCGGGCAGCGCACGAAGCCTTCCTCTTCTTCTTTTTTCAGGTAGGTGGCCAGCACCAGAGGATGCACTTCGAGGCCAGAGAGCCCGATGATCTCGGCCATCTTGGCGTCGTTCACCTTGAGCATGTAGCGCAGGCTGCGCAGGACGTCGTTGTGGTTCATTGCAGCAGAATCCTGTTCAGGTGCCGCGCGTTCCGGCGCGGCGTATTGCTTAGAAACGTTCGGAGGTAGCCAGGTAACGCCATTGGCCCAAGGGCAGCTTGCCCATCGACACACCACCCAGGCGAATGCGTCGCATGCTTAAAAGCTCCAGGCGCAGGTAGGCGCATAGCTCGGAAATCTGCCCTGGTTGTGGGTTTTTCAACACCATGCGCAGGTGTGTCTCGTTCTGCCAGCTGGCCTTGGCCTTGGGCAACTCGCGGTCATTGCGCATGGCCCCACGCGCCAGGCGTTCCAGCGCCTGGGGGGTGGTTTCGCCGCGCACTTCAATGATGAACTCTTGCTCCAGGCGACGCAGGTCGGCCTCGATCTTGCGGGATACCCGCCAGTCCTGGGTAAACACCTGCAGGCCGCTGGCGCCCCGCTCCAGCGGTGCCACGCAGGCCTGCCGGGCAAAATGCCCGTGCAGGGCGCGCACGCCTTCGCGGTGGGCCTCGCTAAGGCTGCCCATGTTCATGCTGGCGCGGGCGTCTTCACTGTCCATGCCGGCTGGCTGGTTCAGCAGCAGGGTCACCGGCTCCAGGGTTTCGGCACGGGCGCCCGGCAGCAGTTCGACGCGCTGCTGCTCAACCTTGAACTGCGGCTGCTCGACCACCACGCCATCGACCGTTACCCAGCCTCCTTCAATGTACTGCTCGGCCTCGCGGCGGGAGCAGCCGAGCTGCTCGATGAGGCGTTTGGACAGGCGGACGGGTTCGGACATGGGGCAATTCGCAAGGCAGGGAAAGGCCTCCATTGTACCTGCCTGCAAGCGGTAGATGATGGGAATCTGTGTCAGATGCGCCATTTTGGACACATAGCGCGGCACATTCAGGCGCCGCCTCAAGGCACTGTGCGCATTAGCCTCATGTGCAGCAGAGGATAGGGCTGGCCCAGGCCGTCGGTTTCCGAACGGCCGATGACCTCGAAACCCTCATGCAGGTAGAAGCCCAGCGCTTTCGGGTTCTGTTCGTTGACGTCAAGGTACTCGGCATTCAGCTCATTGATGGCATAGCGCAGCAGGCGCTTGCCTACCCCTTGGCCGCGGTAGCCAGGTGCGACGAACAGCATGTCCACCCGCCCGTTGGCGACACCGGCGAAACCACAGATGCGCTGGCGGTCCTTGCAGCAGATCAGCATCACTGCGTCGAGGTAGCGGCGCAGCACATGTTCGCGCAGTAGCAGGATATAACCCTCTGGCAGAAAGTCGTGGGTGGCGCGTACTGAATCCTCCCACACCTGTACCAGCTCGCTGTAGTCGCACAAGCGCGGGGTTTGCAGCGTCAGTAGCGCAGCCATGCCGGTGTTCCTCTGGGGCGATAGGGAAAACATAGCAGGCCAACCACCGGTCGGCTTGTTCGCTTAGCGCTTGAGACCTGAGGGGTGACGGTCTATTAATTAAGCGTGGGAAAAAATCCCACGTAAATATAAGTTCAATCTGAAGCAAGATTACTGACTGATTTGGCGTTCTCGTGGCGAAGACCTGGAGACGGACTATGCAAATCCACCTGCTGTTCAAGAAGGCTTTACTCGCGGCTGCTGTAGCTGGCGTGTTGTCGATGTCCATTGCCTTGATCCCTGACTCGATTTCTCATGGCTCCAGTGCCTACGCTAAAGATGGCGGTGGCGGTGGCGGTGGCGGTGGCGGTGGCGGTGGCGGTGGCGGTGGAAGTGGCGGTGGCGGTGGCCACGGTGGTGGTGGAAGTGGTGGCGGCGGTGGCCATGGTGGCGGAAGCGGAAGTGGTGGCCACGGCAGCGGCGGTGACGGTGGTGGCCATGCCGGCAACAGCGGCAGTGGCCACGACGGTAATTCAAACGCTGGGCGCAGCAGCAACCATGCTGAAGCGGGTGACGATCATGGCAATCACGCGGGGGGGGAACCCGGGGATGATCATGGTAATCATGTCGGCGGTGAGCCTGGCGATGATCACGGCAATCATGTTGGTGGTGAACCTGGTGACGATCACGGCAACCATGTGGGTGGCGAACCGGGTGATGACCACGGTGTTCATGCCGGCGGCGAGGCCGGGGATGACAACAGCAGAAGCTGATTGGCGCTGACCCGAAGTGGCCCATACAAAACCCAGCGGACGGGTTTTGTATGAGCAGGTTCTGGCCTGTCTTGCCTTTATCACGTCATTTCCAATGAGCGCTGACAGCTTTTTCCTCGTCCATGCCGGGATATGATTGCGGTTTGCGTGGGATTAATTCCCGCGTCTTATACTGGGTGCCTCTGTCAAGGAATGCCCTCGATGCAATCGCCTGTCTTACCCCCGTCGATGCTGAGTGCGCTGCGGCGTGTGATGCGCCCGCTGGTGCGCCTGATGCTGCGCAAAGGGGTTACCTACACGATGTTCACCGACCTGCTCAAGGAGGTGTTCGTCGATGTGGCCCATCGCGAGTTTCGCCTGAACGACACCGCGCCAACCGATAGCCGCATCAGCCTGCTTACCGGCGTACATCGTAAAGATGTCCGGCGGCTGCGTAATGAGGGTGACACTGCAATTGCGGCCCTGCCGGATAACATCACGCTAGGTGCACAGTTGGTCAATGTATGGACCAACACCCCACCATTCTGCTCGGCACCCGGCCAGGCGAGGGCGCTTGCGCGGCTAGCCAGTGTGGGTGGCGATTGCTCATTCGACGCCCTGGTCGCCAAGGTCAGCACCGATATCCGCGGCCGGGTGGTGTTGGACGAATGGTTGCGCCTGGGCGTCGTGCGGCTCGATGAGCAGGATTGCGTGCACTTGGAAGCCCATGCATTCGTGCCACAGAAGGGTTTTGATGAAAAGGCTGCGTACTTCGGCCACAACCTGCATGACCATGCCTGTGCGGCGGTGCACAACCTCAGCGGCGAAGGTCCGCCATTTTTTGAGCGTAGCGTGCACTACGATGCCTTGAGCCCGGCCAGCGTCGAGCATTTGCGAGATGTGGTAGCCAAGGATGGCATGCAGACACTACTTGCCTTCAGCCGGCTTGCAGCAGCGTTGGAGAGTGCTGATGAGCCCGGTATCGAACAACGTCAGCGCATCACTGTCGGGCTTTATTTCTACACTGAAGCTACCGATTCCGACCCGTCGAAGACACCCGGCCCATGACTCTTCCTGTGCGCTACCTCAGTGCTGTCATGTTTGCCCTGGTTTTCGGGGGAAACCTGATGGCCCCGGCCGAGGTGGCCGCAGCGCCGGTGTGTGTCAGCCGTGACGAGATGGGTATGGCCGGTGCCGCAGGCCTGCAGTTTCCCGGCGGTATGGGCGGCACCGGTGTACGCAATGAAAATGGCGGCGTCGGTGGCACCGGTGCCCCAGTCCAGCAACGTCCGGGTGGTACAGGCGGCACAGGCGCGGTGGCGGAGGGTGTGGACGGCACCTACTTTGATCAGCGCCACGGTGATGTAGGTGGTACCGGTACGCCGATCCTGCGCCCGGGTGGTACTGGGGGTACAGGCATCGTCGGTACCATCACCGGCTTCGCCTCGATCTGCGTCAATGGCATGGAAGTGCACTATGGCAAGGACGTACCGGTGAGTGAAAACGGTGCGCCTGCCAGCAGTGGTCACCTGGCGATCGGGCAGGTGGTGGCGGTGGAGGCATTCGCCACCCAGCGCGGCCTGCAAGCGGGGCGCATTTCGATCCTCAACGTCTTCGAAGGGCCGTTGACGGCGCTGCCCAATGCCTCGGCCCCGCTGCGGGTCATGGGCCAACCCGTGCGGCTGGCCGCTGGCGCGCGGGTAGCTGAAGGGTTGCGCCCGGGTGAGCCCGTGAGGGTCAGCGGCCTGCGCGATGCCCGGGGAGAAGTCGTGGCGACCCGTATCGAACGGGCACCGGGGTTGAGGGAGGCCAGCGCCATCGGCGCGGTTGATCGCACTGGCAGCCTTCAAGGGTTGAAGTTGGGTACCCGTGTGGCGCCTGCACGTGAGGTGCTGGTGCGCGGCCAGTGGACCGGGCGCCAGCTTGAAGTGGCGCAAACCCGTCCAGACCCGAGCCTGCCTTTTGCTGGTCGTGTCCAGCAGGCGGTGGTTGAAGGGCTGGTACAGCGCACACAAGCTCGGCAGTTGGTGGTTGCAGGTCTCAATGTGACATTGGGGCAGGGCACCGTAATTGTCGGTCGGCAGCCAGCGGCGTTGGCGCTTGATCAACGTGTGCGGGTGAGCGGGGTGCTCAATGGAACTCACGAGCTGCGGGCAACCCGCGTGGAATTCCAGGACGACCGTGTCGACAATCCTGACAGAAGCCAGTCGGGGCACGGTGGTGAGCATGACGGAAGTAGCTCCGGCGGCTCCAGCAGCGGTCATGGCGCAAGCGATGGGGCCAGCGATCGCGATGAAAACAGCGATGATCACAGTGGGCGCAGTGCCGTTGACGGCTCCAGTGACCATGGCAGCGGTGAAAAGTCGGGAAAGTCGGTACACCTCGACGCATTGGAGCAATCGACGCGCAGCAACAGTGGAAGCTCCGATCGGGTTGAGAAGGTCGAAGTCGAAAACACCGGAAAGGTCGAAAAAGTAGACAAGGTCGAGAAGCCCGAGAAAGTCGAGAAGGTCGAGAAGGTCGAGAAGGTCGAGAAGGTCGAGAAGGTCGAGAAGGTCGAGAAGGTCGAGAAGGTCGAGAAGGTCGAGAAGGTCGAGAAGGTTGAGAAAGTCGAGAAAGTCGAGAAAGTCGAGAAGCCCGAGAAAGTAGAAAAAGTAGAAAAGCCTGAGCGGGTCGAAAAGGTGGAGTTACCAGAGAAAGTTGAAAAGGTGGAGAGGCCGGAAAAGGCAGAGACGGTGGAAAAAGTCGAGCATCCAGAGCGATCCGGGCGTTAGCCAACTAGGCTGGGTAAGTCTGGCCATGCTTCCCGAAAGAGTACTGAGTTGCAAATGAGACCCACGCTCCCTCTGTTCGCCTGTTTGCTCTCGTGCACCTGCGTGTCGGCGCTGGCCGATACCTTCAGTGCCGCCATTGGCATGGATTATTCAAGTGGCGACTATGGTACCGGCACCACTTCGGAAATCTGGTATGTGCCGGTGGTCGGCAAGTATGAGAGCGGCCCCATGACCTACAAGGTTACCGTGCCTTGGTTGCGTATCACCAACCCCGAAGTCGGCCCCAATGGTGACCCCTTGCCCGGTGGTTGCCGAGACGTGGAAAGCGGGTTGGGTGACACGGTTGCCAGCGCCGCCTATGCACTGCTCGATGGTCGTGACGGCGGCCTGATGCTGGACCTGATCGGCAAGGTCAAATTCCCTACCGCTGATGAAGACCAGTGCCTGGGCACCGGCCAGTACGATTACACCACCCAGGTCGACATAGCCAAGGGCTTTGGCCCGGTCACCGGTTTCGCGACGCTGGGTTGGAAGAAGTTCGGTGACCCGCCCGATAGCGACTTCGATGACCCGGTATTTGCCAGTCTCGGCTTTGCCCTGCCGGTGGCGGTCGGTACTTCGGCCGGCGCCTCCTACGATTGGCGGCAGAAAGTGGTCTCGACCGGGGCGCAGATCAAGGAGCTTACCCTGTTCCTCACCCACAAGCTCAACCAGCAGTGGAAAGTCCAACTCTATGCAGTCAAAGGCTTCTCGGATGCCAGCCCGGATGCCGAGGGCGGCCTGATGCTGTTTCACACGTTCTGACAAAAAAGCCCCTGCGCCGGTCATTCCCTATGGAGAACGCCGGGGCAGGGGCTTTGCAGGCTTCAGCCGTTTTAGATGGGTTCAGCCCACATGTCGTACTCGTCGGCATCCACCACACGGCAACGCACTTTGTCGCCTGGCTTGAAACCATGGTCGCCATCGATGAACACGCTGCCATCGATTTCCGGTGCATCGAAGAAGCTGCGGCCAACCGAACCTTGTTCCTCGACTTCGTCGATCAGCACGTCGATTTCCTTGCCGATGCGCAATTGCAGGCGGGCAGCACTGATGGCCTGCTGGTGGGCCATGAAGCGGTCCCAGCGCTCTTGCTTGACGTCGTCCGGTACTTCGGCCAGGCCCAGGTCGTTGGCCGGGGCGCCTTCCACCGGCGAGTACTGGAAGCAGCCCACGCGGTCGAGCTGGGCTTCGGTCAGCCAGTCCAGCAGGTACTGGAAGTCTTCCTCGGTCTCGCCCGGGAAGCCGACGATGAAGGTGGAGCGGATCACCAGCTCAGGGCACTGCTCGCGCCAGTTCTTGATGCGCGCCAGGGTGCGGTCTTCGAAGGCCGGGCGCTTCATCGACTTGAGCACTTTCGGGCTGGCGTGCTGGAACGGGATGTCCAGGTACGGCAGGATCTTGCCGGCAGCCATCAGCGGGATCACGTCGTCAACGTTCGGGTAAGGGTACACATAGTGCAGGCGTACCCAGGCGCCCAGGCTGCTCAGTGCTTCGCACAGCTCGAGCATGCGGGTCTTCACCGGGCGGCCGTTCCAGAAGTCGGTCTTGTACTTGACGTCGACGCCGTAGGCGCTGGTGTCTTGGGAAATCACCAGGATTTCCTTCACCCCGGCCTTGACCAGGCGCTCGGCCTCGCTCAGCACTTCACCCACCGGGCGGCTGACCAGCTTGCCGCGCATCGACGGGATGATGCAGAAGCTGCAGCTGTGGTTGCAGCCTTCGGAGATCTTCAGGTAGGCATAGTGGCGCGGGGTCAGCTTGACGCCCTGTGGCGGCACCAGGTCGATCAGCGGGTTGTGGTCCTGACGCGGCGGCACCACTTCGTGAACGGCGTTGACTACCTGCTCGTACTGCTGCGGGCCAGTGACCGACAGCACGCTTGGGTGCACGTCACGGATGCTGCCTTCTTCGACGCCCATGCAGCCGGTGACGATCACCTTGCCGTTTTCCTTGATGGCTTCGCCGATCACTTCCAGCGATTCGGCCTTGGCGCTGTCGATGAAGCCGCAGGTGTTGACCACCACCACGTCGGCGTCCTCGTAGGTGGGTACGACTTCATAGCCTTCCATGCGCAGCTGGGTCAGGATGCGCTCGGAGTCGACCAGGGCTTTTGGGCAACCCAGGCTTACGAAACCTACCTTGGGGGTGGCGGGCGTGGTGGACATGACTAACCTCGGTATTGAATACAGGTCGCCCGGCCGGAATCGGGGGCGAACTTGACGGGCGCTTTTGGCGCCTCTGATCAAAAAGTGCGCAATTCTAGCGAGCGCAAGGGCGCTTGACCAGCAGAAATACGACGAACGCTGCGCTATGCTTCGCGCCGTTGCGCCGGGGTACCTTCCAGGGCCTGGTGGCAGATTGATTACCAAGGGCCGTGAAGGCCGTTTGCGGGAGTGGTCGATGGTTCAGGCAAGCAGTCACGCTGAGGGCGGGCACGAGGGGAAGCAGGGTGCGTCACGGTCGGTGGGCCTGCTCGTGGCGGCGGTCGGGGTAGTTTATGGCGATATCGGCACCAGCCCGTTGTATACCCTCAAGGAAGTCTTTACCGGCGGCTACGGGGTGTCGGTCAACCATGATGGCGTGCTGGGGATCCTGTCGCTGATCCTTTGGTCGTTGTTGTGGGTGGTGTCATTCAAGTATGTGATGTTCATCTTGCGTGCCGATAACCAGGGGGAGGGTGGCACCATGGCGTTGACCGCTCTGGCGCGGCGGGCCACGGCGGCGTACCCGCGGCTGCGCACGCTGATGGTGATCTGTGGCTTGATCGGCGCTTCGCTGTTTTATGGCGACAGCATGATCACCCCGGCGGTGTCGGTGCTGTCGGCGGTGGAGGGCATGGGCCTGGCCTTCGATGGCATCGACCACTGGGTGGTGCCAATTTCGCTGGTGGTGCTGGTGGCGCTGTTCCTGGTGCAGCAACATGGCACTGAGAAGATCGGCAAGCTGTTTGGTCCGATCATGGTGACCTGGTTCGTGGCGCTGGGCGCGCTGGGTGTGCATGGCATCTCGCAGAGCCCGGAAGTACTCAAGGCGTTCAACCCGGGCTGGGCAGTCAACTTCTTCGTGGTGCACCCCGGTATTGGCGTGGCCATTCTGGGTGCGGTAGTGCTGGCGCTGACCGGTGCCGAGGCGCTGTACGCCGACATGGGGCACTTTGGCCGCAAGCCGATTGCCCGGGCCTGGTTCATCCTGGTGCTCCCGGCGCTGGTGCTCAATTATTTTGGCCAGGGTGCACTGCTGCTGCAAAACCCGGAGGCCGCGCGCAACCCGTTCTACCTGCTGGCGCCGGGCTGGGCGCTGCTGCCGTTGGTCGGGCTGGCCACCATGGCCACGGTTATCGCTTCGCAGGCGGTGATTTCCGGGGCCTTCTCCCTGACCCGTCAGGCCATTCAGCTGGGCTACATCCCACGTATGCAGATTCAGCACACCTCAAGCGACGAGCAGGGGCAGATCTACATTGGTGCAGTGAACTGGACGCTGATGGTGGGTGTGGTGCTGCTGGTCATCGGCTTCGGGTCCTCGGGCGCTCTGGCGGCAGCCTACGGGGTTGCGGTCACCGGTACCATGCTGATGACCACCATCCTGGTGTCCGCGGTGATGCTGCTGCTGTGGAAGTGGCCGCCGCTGCTTGCAGTGCCGATTCTGGTCGGCTTCCTGTTTGTCGACGGGCTGTTCTTCGCCGCCAACGTGCCGAAAATCGTCCAGGGTGGTGCCTTCCCCGTGTTGGCCGGTGGTGTGCTCTACCTGCTGATGAGCACCTGGAAGCGCGGCAAGCAGATTCTGGTCGAGCGCATCGATGAAGGTGCCCTGCCATTGCCATTGTTCATCAGCAGCATCCGCATTCAGCCACCGCACCGGGTCGAGGGGACTGCAGTGTTTCTGACGGCACGCTCCGATGCCGTGCCGCATGCGCTGTTGCACAACATGTTGCACAACCAGGTGTTGCACAGCCAGGTGGTGCTGCTGACGGTGGTCAGCGAAGACCGGCCGCGGGTACCGGAACATGAGCGTTTCGAGGTGGAAGCCTATGGCGACGGATTCTTCCGTGTGTTGCTGCACTTTGGGTTCATGGATGAGCCGGACGTGCCTGCCGCGTTGAAGCTGTGTCATCTGGATGACCTGGACTTCACGCCCATGCGCACTACCTACTTCCTCAGCCGCGAGACGGTGATCGCGTCACGGCTGGAGGGGATGTCGCGCTGGCGGGGCAACCTGTTCGCGTTCCTGCTGAAAAATGCCAACGGCAACTTGCGCTTCTTCAACCTGCCGTTGAACCGGGTGATCGAACTGGGGACGCAGGTCGAGATCTGAATGGGTTTGCACAGCAAGGGTCAGGGCCGCAGAGCGGCCCTGACCCTTGTCAGTTCTGTTCAGCTACGCTGGTCTTGCCCTGGCGCGTCTCGATCTCGCCAATCAAGCGCTTGGCGAGTGCCGGGTAGTTCTCGTCGAAGTGGTGACCACCAGGCAGTTTCAGGCGTTCACCCACTGCCGTCTTTTCCGTGCAACCGCTCTCGTCGGTTTCCTCGACGCCATATACGCACACGACCTTGGACGCTGGCAGCTTGGCCATTTCCGGCCCGGTTGGCGCTTCCTGGCCTTCCTTGCCCAGCCAACCCTCGACCTCGATCTCGAAGCTGCCACTGCGCGCAAAGGCTAGCAGCACCACCGCGTCGATACGCTGCTGGTCCTCGACGGGCAGGCGGTTGTAGATTGCCGGCAGCACGTCGGCGCCGAACGAATAGCCGGTCAATACGAAGCGCTTGGTACCCCACTTCTGCCGGTAGTGATGCATCAGCTCGGAAAGGTCGGCGGCGCTTTGTTCCGGGGTCTTGTGCTGCCAGTAGTAGCGCAGCGTGTCGATGCCCACCACCGGGTAACCCAGCTTGGCCATTTCCCCGGCCACGTCGCGGTCCAGGTCGCGCCAGCCGCCATCACCAGAGAGGAACAAGGTAACCGTGTCTGTGGTTTGCCCGGCCGGCACTTCGACCACCGGGATGGCCAGTGCGTTACCGTCGCGGCCGACCAGGGCTTGGGTCAGTTGCGCCTTGAGCACTTGTGGCAAGTGGATGTCGTAGTCGCTGATGCTGGTTTCGGCGTTGGCCTGGTCGCGCACGAAGGCGGCGCTGGCGTCATCCGGGTTGTCGTTCCAGGCGACGCTCCAGTGGCCATGGGCAGCCGATTTGGGCAGCGGTGCCTGGCAGTCAGGCTGTTCGAGGGTGAAGCCCACGGAAATGGCCCGCGCCTTGTCATCGTTCTGGCTGGCCAGCCAGCGCCAGGCCTGGGTGGCACCGGGGCCGATGCCGGCGACCAAGGTCGGTTTTTCCTGCAGTTGAGTCAGCGCCTGGTCCATGGCCTGTTGCTGCTTGCTGCAGTCGCCAGGCGGCAGAATCACCTGTACCAGCTGGGCTTCACCGGCCTGGCTCAGGTCGAGCAGTTGCTTGCCCGTCAGTGCCTGGTCTTGTGGCACGCCGATGGCCACCCGGGCCTTGGGGTGCACGCCAGGGGTAACACGGGTGATGCTGGTGTCATTGATGCTCATTTGCTCCAGGCGCGCCTCGGGAGCCGGGCGCGTCCACAGCCAGAAGGCCAGCGCACCACCCAGGGCGGCCAGCAGCAGGGGAACCAGCAGGTACAACCAAAAGCGTCGGGTCATCAGCGTTTCACCAATCCAGTCAGGCCGCCTGCAATCAGGGCGGCGGTGTCGGCCAGTGCCACCAGCGGGTCAAGCCCGGCTGGCACGGCCATGTAGCGGGGTTCCCAGTCCGGCTGGAACTTGTCCTTGAAGCGTCGAAGCCCCTGGAAGTTGTAAAGCTGTTCACCACGGCGGAACACCAGCGAACCCAAGCGCTGGGTCAAGGGGGCGCCGCGCCTGGGTTGCAGGCCGGACAGCGGTACCATGCCCAGGCTGAAACGCCCGTAGTCATGGCTTTTGTAGTGCAGGATCAAGCCGATCATCATGAACTCCATGGTCAGCTTTGGCGCTTCGGGGTGCGCACGCATCAGGTCGAGGCTGGCCAGCTCGTTTCCATGGGTTTCCAGCAAGTTGGCGAAGGCTACCGGGCGGCCCTGGAAGCGAATCAGGGCTATGCGGAAGTGCTGCAGGTAGTCTGGGCTGAAGCGCCCCAGCGAGAAGCCTTTCTCGCGCACGTTTTTACCGCCGAGCCAGGCGTCGGAAATTTCCTTCAGCTCAGCCAGCGGGGCGTGGCCGGGCTCATGGATCTCCAGGCTCAGGCCATCGCGTCCGCCGCGGTTCCAGGTGTAGCGCAGGTCTTTCATCTCCTTGCCTTTGGCTTCAAGGTCAAAGCGGCGCAAGTCGACCCGGGCTTCTTCACCGAGCTTCAATGCGGTCAGGCCGATGTCCATGTAGAACGGCAGGTTCTCCGCACGTACCTGGTAGAACACGGGGCGTGCGTGGTGCAGGTCGCACAGGTCGCGGAACTGCCAGATCATCTCGGCGCGTTCCTGGGCCGGGCCTATCGGGTCGTACAGCGCCACCAGGCTGCGGCCGCGCCGGGCGTACATGAGGAACGCGTTACCACGCGGGTGGAACAGCAACGCCTTGTCGCCAGTCAGCGCCAAGCCGCCGTCGGGTTGGTCGGAGGCCTGCAGGATGCGGTTGGCGCGTTGCAGCTCTTCTTCATCGGGCAGGTGGATCACGGGCGGCGCTGTGCGCAGCAGCCACGTCAGTGCCACGGCAGCCAGCAGCAAGGCACTGCCCATGGCGGCGCGCAGGCCGCGTGGCGCGTCGGCATCGAGGGTGAACTGCCACCACAGCTGATGGCTGTAAGGCACATCCTGGTAGGCGAACAGCAGAAGCCACACTGATGCGCCCACCGTACAGGCGCTGGCCACCAGGAAAACCGGTGAGAAGGGCAGCTCCAGCAGTCGGCTGGGGCGATAGAACGAGCGGCGGAACAGTGCGAGCAGGGCGGCGGTAAAGGTCAGCAGGCAAGCCTCTTCCCAGTCAAAGCCCTTCAACAGCGACAGCAGGGCGCCGACCAGCAACAGCACGGTGGTCAGTAGCCAGGCGGCGGACAGGCGCCGGCGTAGGCCTTGGGCCAGCAGCAGGCATAGCACACCGATCAGGCTGGCGCCGAAATGAGAGGCGTCGATCAGCCGGTGTGGCACCAGGAAACCCATATGCTCCAGGCGCGTATCTATCTCGGGCGTGGCACCGGAAAAAAGCAGCACCACGCCGGACAGGAACACCAGAATCGACAGGATCGGTGCGGCCAGACCTGAAGCGGCCTTGATGGCCTGTTGCGCAAACAGCAGGCGTCGGGCTTCATTGGCCAGCAGCAACACGCAGGCCAGCAGCAGTGGCAGCACCACATAGATCAGCCGGTACAGCAGCAAGGCAGCCGCCAGCGGTGCGGCACCGAGCTGGTCGGCAAAGGCCGCCAGCAGGATCGCTTCGAACACCCCGACGCCGCCCGGTACGTGGCTGAGCACGCCCGCGGCCAAGGCCAGCAGGTACACCAGCACGAACGCGCCGAAAGGAGGGGCTTCGGGCAGCAACAGGTAGAGCACGGTGGCCGCCGCCGCCACATCCAGCGCGGTTATCAGCAATTGCAGGGCCGCCAGGCGTGCATCCGGCAGGCGAAGTGTGCGCCGCCCCAGTTGAACGAGCAGGTTATTGGCCGCCGGTTGCTCGGCCAGGCGTCGGCGGTACAAGCCAATTACCAGTAAGGCAGACACCACCAGCACGGCGCTGGCAACAGCTGCCAGCAGGCCGGGCGCCAACCCGAGCGCTGTCGAGGCCGCCGGCAGGTTGCTCAATGTCGCCAAGGCGGCCAGGGGCGGCAGCGCGCAGCCCAGTGACAGGCTGGCAAACACGGTCATGCGTGCGACTTCGCCAGCACCAAGCCCTTGCCGTGCGTACAGGCGATAGCGAACCGAGCCGCCAGAGAGCATCGACAGGCCGATGGCGTTGCCGATGGCAAAGGCGCTGAAGCCGCCCAGTGCCAGGCTGCGTGCTGGCAGTTTCACGCCCGCATAGCGGCTGGCCGACCACTCGTAGCCCAGCAGGATCACAAAGCCGATCACCGTTGCCAGCAAGGCGCCCAGCAATGACTGGGTGGGCACACTGAGCATGGCATCGTGCAAGGCATAGATGTCCAGCTCGCTCAGCAGGTGGCGGCAGGCAATCAAGGCCATCGTGAACAGTAACAGGGTCACCATCAGGCCTATGGGCTGGCGGTAGCGACTCAGGCGTTCGAGTAGGGGCAGGCGCTGCACAGCACCGGGTAGCGCCGTAGCGAGTGGCACCGGCGGTTCGGGATTGTGCGAAGTCATGAGTTGCCCCGGGCATGCGGCGCGAGGTGAAGGAAAGGTGCGGCCAAGTGAAAGTCCCTTAAGAAAACGTATCCAATGTTACTCCGGCCTCAAGCGTTTGCAGCGGCTTGGCAGGGTTAAAGATAGTTCATCCTGGGCACGACATCTCAAGCCTGCGGGTTGGCATGAGGGGAGGGAAAATCGAGGCGACGAAAATCAGGGAGGTATAAAGCAACAAACCCCGCGCTGCTTTTACACAGGCGGGGTTTGTTCTGACGAATATGGTTGCGGGAGCCGGATTTGAACCGACGACCTTCGGGTTATGAGCCCGACGAGCTACCAGGCTGCTCCATCCCGCGTCAGTGGGGCGGATTCTACAGCGTATAGTTTATATGTCAAGCGCTAGGCTTTGATTTTTCGAGGCTTTTTCGGAAAAGCTTTTTAACGGGCAAAGAAAAAGGCCACTGCGTTAACAGTGGCCTTTTCTCGAATCTGGTTGCGGGAGCCGGATTTGAACCGACGACCTTCGGGTTATGAGCCCGACGAGCTACCAGGCTGCTCCATCCCGCG
>NZ_JBQENN010000049.1:13266-17073 GCF_052044625.1 Pseudomonas sp. 22515 | reverse complement strand
TACGACGACCTGTGCCCAACCACCGATGTGTGTAGGAGCGGGTTTACCCGCGAATACGGTGGCAGCGGCAACGGTGAACGGAAGATGGAGATTGGCCAGCTGGGCCGGCCTCTTCGCGGGTGAACCCGCTCCTACGACGACCTGTGCCCAACCACCGATGCGTGTGTGTGTGTGTGTGTAGGAGCGGGCTTGCCCGCGAATACGGTGGCAGCGGCAACGGTGATCGGCGGGTGGTAATTGGCCAGCAGGCCCGGTCCTTTCGCGGGTGACCCCGCGCCTACAGGTGCAGTACCCGCGTAGAGCCCTGCTCAGGCGACGCAAGCCTCCAACGCTTGCGCCTCAACCCCCAGCAACCGGCTGATCCGCGCGCAGTCATCTTCCCGGCGCAACTCGGCAAACAACACCACCGCTTCGGGGTAACTGCGAGTCAGCATCGCCAGCCACTGCTTCATCCGCCCCGGCGCATAACGCGGCGACAATTTGGCCTGGGCCTGGCGCCAGAACTCACGCAACAGTGGCAACAATTCATGCCAGCTCATCGGCTGATAGTCGCGCCCGTCCCGCGCCGCTGCAATCTGCAGGCCCAGGTCCGGGCGCGATACCAGCCCACGCCCGAGCATGATGTCTTCAGCGCCACTGACCTCGCGGCAACGCCGCCAGTCATCGACCGTCCAGATCTCGCCATTGGCAAACACCGGCACCTTGACCACATCCTGCACCCGCGCCACCCACTCCCAGTGCGCTGGCGGCTTGTAGCCCTCAACCTTGGTCCGTGCGTGCACCACCAGGTGTGCCGAACCGCCCTCGGCCAGCGCCGTGGCGCACTCCAGTGCCCCATCGGGGCTGTCGAAGCCCAGACGCATCTTCGAGGTCACCGGAATGTTCGCCGGCACCGCACGCCGCACTTCACGCACAATGGCGTGCAGCAACTCCGGCTCTTTGAGCAGTACCGCGCCACCGCGCGACTTGTTCACCGTCTTTGCCGGGCAACCGAAGTTCAGGTCGATCACCGGCGCCCCAAGCTCGCAAGCCAGTGCGGCGTTTTCCGCCAGGCATACCGGGTCCGAACCCAGCAATTGCACGCGCATGGGCACACCGGAAGCCGTGCGCGCGCCCTGACGCAGTTCAGGCGCCAGCTTGTCGAACGAGGACGCCGGCAGCAGGCGGTCGCACACGCGAATGAACTCGGTGACGCACCAGTCGATACCGCCCACACGGGTCAATACGTCGCGCAGGATGTTGTCGACCAGCCCCTCCATGGGGGCCAGGGCAATTTGCATGTCGGGGTCTCAGCGGAAAAAGCCGGCAGTTTAACAAAAAATGCCGGCGACTCAGGCGCCGATCAGCGCCGGACCGTAACCTTCGACGAATTCCGCCGGCATGCGCCGGGGCTTGCCGCTGGACAGCTCGATGCAGGCAAAGGTGGTTTGCGCGCGCAGCAGCGTCACACCATCGCGCGGGCGCTTGAGCTGAAACCGCCGCGTCATGCGCAGGCGCTGGTCCCAGTCAATGATCCAGGTGGCCAGCTGCAGCTCATCGTCTTCATAGGCGGCGGCCAGGTAGTCGATTTCGTGGCGCACCACAGCCATCGCCCGGTCAAGGCGCCGGTACTCGGCCAGGTCCAGCCCCAGACGCTGGGAGTGGCGCCAGGCGCAGCGCTCAAGCCAGGTGACGTAGACGGCATTGTTGGCGTGGCCAAGGCCGTCGATGTCCTCGCTGCCGACGCGCAGGTCGATGACGAAGGGTGTTGCCAGGTCCCAGCTCATTTTCGCTTCCTTGGCGCAAAAGGCGATTTAGCAGCGATCTGCGGGGCAATGTCCAGCCCCAGCGAGCCTGAAGCGGTCGTTATAGGGCGGGCTTGCCCGCGAATCAGACACCGCGGTGGGTGGCACCGGCGATGCCAATGTTCGCGGCTGAAGCCGCCCCGACACTGACCGCTTCAGCCCGAGCCAGCAGTTCGAGCACGGCTTCACTCAGCCGTGGGTCGGCCAGCACTCGCTGGTGGCCACCCTCTTCCAGCAGCATCAGCCGGCTGTCGAACCAGGCCTTGTGGATCACATGTGCCTCATCTGCGGGCACGAGAGCATCATCGGCAGCATGCACCACCAGCCCCGGCAGTTCCAGCTGGTAACCCGTGACATCCAGCCGCGCAATCTGCATGCCCACATCGCGCTCGATCTGGCGAATGAACGCTGCCCGTGCCCGGGCTGGCAGCCCCAGGCGATGGGCAAAACCACGCAACACACCAAGCAACCGCGCCGGCGCTGCAATGCTGACAGCCGCCTCTGTACGCAGCCCCATCTGCAGGGCCAACAACACGCTGGCACCGCCCATGGAATGACCTATGACCGCACGCAAGGGCGGCAACTCAGCCGCAGCCTCAAGCAGCGCCCTGGCAAACAGCACCACATTCGCTTGCTCGCCAGGCGAACGACCATGCCCAGGCCCTTCCAGCGACACCACCGTATGCCCTGCCTGAACCAAGGCCTCGATCAAGGCGGCAAATTGCGTCGGGCGCCCTTCCCAACCGTGCATCAGCAGCACGGTCGGCCCTTGACCCCAGCGCAAGGCAGACAAACCGAAGCGCAGTGTAATGCGCTCGGCGCTGGCCAGCACGGGCAGCTCCCAATCCCGGGGCGGCAGGTTGCGCGGGGTCATGAAGGCACGGCGCATCTTGCCCGCGACATGCTCGGGGGCCAGGCGGCCCAAGGTGCCATTGACACCGCGAATCCAGCTCAGGGTGGTCATCGCCATGCTCCAGGGTTAAAGCACCGCCGATTTGGCGGCGCGCAGAATACGGTCAGACAGGTCACTGGTCCCCAAGGCCCGGGCCAGCGCCAGCCCTCCCACCATCAGGGCCAGGTCGGCCAGCGCTTTGTCGGCATCCTCAGGGCGGTCGACCATCGCGGCAGTCATCAACTCGATGTGCTCGGCCAGCACCTCGCGGAAGACCTCCGGCAGGCGCTGCATTTCGCCCAACGCGTTAGGCAGCGGGCAAGCATGGACTTCGCAGTCCCGGTGCTTGCGCGAGAGGTAGAAGGCCCCGGCCAGCGCTCGCCGCCCGGCGCCATCGAGATTGGGGTCGACCTGAGCGAGCAAGGCACGGCGCTCACCCAACAACTGGCGGAACGCCTCGAGCATCAGCTCATCCTTGCTGTCGAAGTGCGCATAGAAGCCGCCGACGGTCAGGCCTGCCGCACCCATCACCTGGCTGACGCTGGGCTCGGCCGGGCCGTGCTGGATCAGCGCACTGCGCGCAGCTTCCAGAATGCGTTCGCGGGTTTTGCTCTTCTTGTCGCTCATCTGGCACACACCACACAAAATATGATGATCGAAATATTATTCCCATCATATTTTTTGGCAAGCAAAATGTGCGGCCGTTTGTCGGGGGCAAATTATTGAGAAGGGAAAAAACAAAAGGCCCATTCAATAAGCGAATGAGCCTTTAAAGTCCCGCAAAACGCGGGTAAACGTGGCGTCCCCTAGGGGACTCGAACCCCTGTTACCGCCGTGAAAGGGCGGTGTCCTAGGCCACTAGACGAAGGGGACGTAACCTTCGCGAAGATCCACTTGCGTGAACCCTGGCAGAAATGGTGGAGCTAAGCGGGATCGAACCGCTGACCTCCTGCATGCCATGCAGGCGCTCTCCCAGCTGAGCTATAGCCCCGAAACAAAAGGCTCATCAATAGTCAACGAGCCTTTTAAAGCCCTGCAAAACGCAGGAAAAGTGGCGTCCCCTAGGGGACTCGAACCCCTGTTACCGCCGTGAAAGGGCGGTGTCCTAGGCCACTAGACGAAGGGGACGTA
>NZ_JBQENN010000049.1:12526-13216 GCF_052044625.1 Pseudomonas sp. 22515 | reverse complement strand
CCCCTAGGGGACTCGAACCCCTGTTACCGCCGTGAAAGGGCGGTGTCCTAGGCCACTAGACGAAGGGGACGTAACCTTCGTGCCGATCCGCTAACGCGAACCGCGGCAAAATTGGTGGAGCTAAGCGGGATCGAACCGCTGACCTCCTGCATGCCATGCAGGCGCTCTCCCAGCTGAGCTATAGCCCCGGATTTCTAGCCTCGCGGCCCAGCGACATAACAACATCGCTTGTGTAAAACTGGCGTCCCCTAGGGGACTCGAACCCCTGTTACCGCCGTGAAAGGGCGGTGTCCTAGGCCACTAGACGAAGGGGACGAACCTTCTTACCTTCAAGACCTGGTTGCTGGACCCGGTCTTGCTTATCAGCCTTGGCTGCTAAGCGGAATTTGGTGGAGCTAAGCGGGATCGAACCGCTGACCTCCTGCATGCCATGCAGGCGCTCTCCCAGCTGAGCTATAGCCCCACAATGTCGCTTTGAACTGAACCGCTGGCTGGGTGCCTGGCGTTTCGTTTTCGTTCATCGCTGTGGACGGGGCGCATATTAAGTTCGGATTGCAGGGCTGTCAAACTAATTTTTAAAAATATCCAAAAATTTTTTCACAGATAACAATCACTTACCGCCCTGCTCCACTCAATCCGGCTACTTGGTCCTCAGGGAAATGCCTGTGGGAGCGGCCTTGTGTCGCGAAA
>NZ_JBQENN010000049.1:0-12519 GCF_052044625.1 Pseudomonas sp. 22515 | reverse complement strand
GGATTTGTGTCGAGTCAAAGATTGTGGGGCCGCGTTGCAGTCCTTTCGCGACACAAGGCCGCTCCCACAGTGCTCAACAGCGGTGTTCGGGAAACGGTCAGCCGATGGAGGCCAACAGCTTTTCCCACTCTTTGTTTTCTTTCTTCGACACTCCACCCAACAGGTCCAGGGCCTGGCGCAGGCGGTAGCGCGTCAGGTCGGGGCCGAGGATTTCCATGGCGTCCAGCACCGAAACCGAGCTGGCCTGGCCCGTGATGGCGGCGAACATCAGCGGCATGGCGTCACGCAGCTTCAGCTCCAGCGCTTCGACCACAGCCTGGATGCAACCGGTGATGCGCTCTTTTTCCCACTGACGCAGGCTTTCAAGCTTCCACAGGATCAACTGGATCACCTGGCGCACCTGGTCGGCCGACAGTTTCTTGCTTTCGAACAGCTTGGCGTCCAGCTTGAGTGCGCCTTCGAAGAAGAACCCGCCCAACGGGGCAACCTGGCTGAAGGTTTCGACCCTGCCCTGCACGTGCGGGGCAATCTTCATCATGTAGTCGCTGTTGAATGCCCATTTCTGCAGGCGTGCGGCGAATTCCTCTACCGGTAGCTCACGCAGCCACTGGCCGTTGAGCCAGGACAGCTTCTCGATGTCAAAGATCGGACCGCCCAGCGAGATACGCGACAGGTCGAAGTGCTCGACCATTTCGGCCAGCGAGAACTTCTCGCGCTCGTCAGGCATCGACCAGCCCATGCGGCCAAGGTAGTTGAGCATCGCTTCAGGCATGAAGCCCATGCGCTCGTAGAAGGTGACCGAGGTCGGGTTCTTGCGCTTGGACAGTTTGGATTTGTCCGGGTTGCGCAGCAGCGGCATGTAGCACAGCTTGGGCTGCTCCCAGCCGAAGTACTCATACAGCTTGATCAGCTTGGGCGCCGATGGCAGCCACTCTTCACCACGCAGCACGTGGGTGATGCCCATCAGGTGGTCGTCGACCACGTTGGCCAGGAAGTACGTCGGCAGGCCGTCGTTCTTCATCAGTACCTGCATGTCCATGCGGTCCCACGGGATCTCGACATCGCCGCGCAGCATGTCCGGCACCACGCAGATACCCTCGCTCGGCACTTTCATGCGGATCACGTGCGGCTCGCCAGCGTCCAGGCGGCGCTGCACTTCTTCGGCGCTCAGCAGCAATGCACGGCCATCGTAACGCGGGGTTTCGCCGCGAGCCTGCTGCTCGGCACGCATCTGCTCCAGCTCTTCGGCAGTGCAGAAGCAGTAGAAGGCGTGGCCGGCGTCTACCAGTTCCTTAGCGTATTTGGCGTAGATTTCGCCACGCTCGCTCTGCCGGTAAGGGCCGTGCGGGCCGCCGACATCCGGGCCTTCGTTCCATTCGATGCCAAGCCAGCGCAGGGCGTCGAAGATCTGTTGCTCCGACTCACGCGTGGAACGCAGCTGATCGGTGTCTTCGATGCGCAGGATGAACTCACCGCCGTGCTGCTTGGCGAAGCAGTAGTTGAACAGGGCGATGTAGGCAGTGCCGACATGGGGGTCGCCGGTAGGCGATGGCGCAATACGCGTGCGTACGGTGGTCATGGAGAGTCTCGAACGAAAGATGAAACAAAGGCGGGATGTTAGCAGGAGGCGGGCACCGGGCTCCAGCAATGGCGCGAACGTCACTTGTCGACAGGCCCTGTGCCGCTGTTAAATTTGTTTACATTTCTGGAACGATAGTCCCCATGCCTGCCCAACTCAAACGCCGCCTGACGCTCTTCTTCGCCCTGGTGGCCGTCATCGCCCTCGCCTTCCTGGGCCACTGGTACTTCAAGGGCCGGTTCTACGAGAGCACCGACAACGCTTACGTGCAGGGTGAGATCACCCGTATCTCCAGCCAGCTTGGCGCACGTATCGAAACGGTACCGGTCGAGGACAACCAGCACGTCAGCAAGGGCGACCTGCTGGTGCGCCTGGAAGCCGCCGACTTCGAGCTGGCGGTCGAACGCGCCCGTGCCGCCCTGGCCACCCGCGAAGCCGAGTACGCACAAGCACAAAGCCGCCTCACCCAACAAGGCAGCCTGATTGCCGCCGGCCAGGCCCAGTTGGCGGCCACCCAGGCCACGTTCGACCGTTCACGGCTGGACCTGAGCCGTGCCGAGAAGCTGCGCAAGCCGGGTTTTGTCTCTGAGGAGCGGGTCACTACCCTGTCGGCGGACAGCCATGTCGCCGGCTCCCAGGTCGACAAGGCCCGCGCCGACCTGCAAAGCCAGCGCCAGCAGGTCACCGCCCTGAACGCCGAACTCAAGCGCCTCGATGCGCAAATCGCCAATGCCCGCACCGACCTGGCCCAGGCCGAACTGAACCTGACCCGCTGCGAAATCCATGCGCCGATCAGCGGCACCATTGGCCAGCGTAATGCGCGCAATGGCCAAGTGGTGCAGGCCGGCGCCTACCTGCTGTCGATCGTGCCGGATGAAGACATCTGGGTGCAGGCCAACTTCAAGGAAACCCAGATCGGCCGCATGCACCCCGGCCAGCGCGCGGAGCTGTTGTTCGACAGCTACCCCGACACACCTATCGAAGGCCGGGTGGACAGCCTGTTCGCCGCGTCCGGTGCGCAGTTCAGCCTGCTGCCACCGGACAACGCCACCGGCAACTTCACCAAAGTTGTGCAGCGCATCCCGATAAAACTCACGTTCAGCGCCGACAACCCGTTGCATGGGCGTATTCGCCCCGGCATGTCGGTGACCGCCACCGTCGACCTGCGCAGCGCAGACGAAGGCCACAATGGCCGGTGACCAACTGCTGCGCCCCACGGCGGAGCCAACCCGACGCGACTGGATCGCGGTGATGAGCGTGATGCTCGGTGCCTTCATGGCAGTGCTGGATATCCAGATCACCAATTCCTCGTTGAAGGACATCCAGGGCGCTCTGTCGGCGACCCTGGAAGAAGGCTCATGGATTTCAACCTCCTACCTGGTGGCGGAAATCATCATGATCCCGCTAACGGCCTGGCTGGTGCAGCTGCTGTCGGCGCGGCGCCTGGCGGTGTGGGTATCCAGCGGTTTTCTGCTGTCGTCGCTGCTGTGCTCGATGGCCTGGAACCTGGAGAGCATGATCCTGTTTCGCGCCTTGCAGGGTTTCACCGGTGGCGCGCTGATCCCGCTGGCCTTCACCCTGACGCTGATCAAGCTGCCCGAGCACCACCGCGCCAAAGGCATGGCGATGTTCGCCATGACCGCCACTTTTGCCCCCTCCATCGGCCCCACCCTGGGCGGCTGGCTGACCGAGAACTGGGGCTGGGAATACATCTTCTACATCAATATCCCACCAGGCCTGCTAATGATCGCCGGCTTGTTGTACGGGCTTGAGAAGAAGGAGGCGCACTGGGAGCTGCTGAAAAGTACCGATTACGCCGGCATCGTCACGCTCGGCCTTGGGTTGGGCTGCCTGCAGGTGTTTCTCGAGGAAGGCCATCGCAAGGACTGGCTGGAGTCACACCTGATCGTCGGCCTGGGCAGTGTTGCCCTGGTCAGCCTGATCACCTTCGTCATCTTGCAGTTTTCCAAGCCACACCCACTGATCAACCTGCGCATTCTTGGCAACCGCAACTTTGGCCTGTCGAGCATCGCCAGCCTGGGCATGGGCGTGGGCCTGTACGGGTCGATCTATCTGCTACCGCTGTACCTGGCGCAGGTACAGGGTTACAACGCCTTGCAGATTGGCGAAGTGATCATGTGGATGGGTATTCCGCAGCTGTTCCTGATCCCGCTGGTGCCGCAACTGATGAAGGTGATATCGCCCAAGGTACTATGCGCGCTGGGTTTTTGCCTGTTCGGCGCTGCCAGTTTCGGTTCGGGGGTGCTCAACCCGGACTTTGCCGGGCCGCAGTTCAACCATATCCAGATCATCCGCGCCCTGGGTCAACCGATGATCATGGTGACCATCTCTCTGATTGCCACCGCGTATATCCAACAACAGGATGCAGGGTCCGCGTCGAGCCTGTTCAATATTCTGCGTAACCTCGGTGGCGCGATTGGTATTGCCTTGCTGGCCACCCTGCTGGATGCGCGCACCAAGGTGTACTTCGACTACCTGCGGGAGGCGGTGGTGCCGAGCAACCCGCAGGTGGCTGAGCGGCTGGCGCAACTGGCGGAGCGCTTGGGCAATGACAATGCGGCGCTGGGCAAACTTAGCGAGATTACCCACCAGCAGGCACTGATCATGGCTTACAACGATGCCTTCCACTTTGTCGGGATCGGGTTGGCGGTGAGCATGGTGGCGGTGTTGCTGACCCGCAAGTTGCCGGAGGGGCTGAAGGCTGGGGAAGCCCATTGAGGCTACTACAGATCAGATGCGGTCCCTNGGCGCAGCCGGTGCCAGCCACCGCGTTGAATTCTTCGCGGGCACGCCCGCTCCCACAGGGTCAGCTGCTAATCAACCGCTCCCGCAGCTGCGCAATCTCGTCACGCAACTGCGCCGCAGCTTCGAACTCCAGGTCGCGGGCGAACTGCATCATTTTTTCTTCCAACTGCTTGATGCGCTTGGTGATCTCGCCCGGCGTACGCAGTTCGGCCTCGTAACGGGCGCTCTCCTCCGCCGCCTTGGCCATGCCCTTGCGCTTCTTGCTGCGCGCACCAGGCACGGCGGCACCCTCCATGATGTCGGTGATGTCCTTGACCACGCCCTTGGGCACGATGCCGTTGGCTTCGTTGAAGGCGATCTGCTTCTCGCGGCGGCGCTCGGTTTCGTCAATGGCCCGCTGCATCGAACCTGTTATGTTATCGGCGTACAGAATGGCCCGGCCATTGAGGTTACGTGCCGCGCGGCCAATGGTCTGGATCAGGGAGCGCTCGGAACGCAGAAAACCTTCCTTGTCCGCATCGAGGATAGCCACCAGCGACACCTCGGGCATGTCCAGGCCCTCGCGCAGCAGGTTGATGCCCACCAGCACGTCGAAGGTGCCCAGGCGCAGGTCACGGATAATCTCCACCCGCTCCACCGTGTCGATGTCCGAGTGCAGGTAGCGTACTCGCACATCATGGTCGGCCAGGTAATCGCTGAGGTCCTCGGCCATGCGCTTGGTCAACGTGGTCGCCAGCACACGCTCGCCTGCCGCGACACGCTTGCGGATCTCGGACAGCAGGTCGTCGACCTGGGTCAGCGCCGGGCGCACCTCTACCTGCGGGTCGACCAGCCCGGTCGGGCGCACCACCTGCTCCACCACGCGCCCGGCATGCTCAGCCTCGTAGGGCCCCGGAGTGGCCGAAACGAAAATGGTCTGCGGGCTGACATCCTCCCACTCGTCGAAACGCATCGGCCGGTTGTCCAGCGCTGAAGGCATGCGGAAGCCGTACTCGACCAGGGTCTCCTTGCGTGAACGGTCGCCCTTGTACATGGCGCCGACCTGCGGAACGCTGACGTGTGATTCGTCGATCACCAGCAGCGCATCAGGCGGCAGGTAATCGTACAGGGTGGGCGGCGGCGCCCCGGCCGGACGCCCGGACAGGTAGCGCGAGTAGTTTTCGATGCCGTTGCAGTAGCCCAGCTCGAGGATCATCTCCAGATCGAAGCGGGTACGTTGCTCCAGACGCTGCGCTTCGACCAGCTTGTTGGCCTTGTGCAGGTACTCCAGACGCTCCTTCAGTTCTTCCTTGATGCCCTCCACTGCTTCAAGCAGCGTTTCCCGCGGGGTGACGTAGTGGCTCTTGGGGTAGAACGTGAAACGTGGCAGCTTGCGGAAAACCTCGCCGGTCAACGGATCGAAGGCGGCGATGTTCTCCACTTCATCATCGAACAGCTCGATGCGGATGGCTTCCAGATCCGATTCGGCCGGGAAGATGTCGATCACGTCACCGCGTACCCGGAAGGTGGCGCGGGCAAAGTCCATTTCGTTGCGGGTGTACTGCAGGTCGGCCAACCGGCGCAGCAGCGCGCGCTGGTCGAGCTTGTCGCCACGGTCCACGTGCAGAACCATTTTCAGGTAGGTCTCGGGGCTGCCCAGGCCGTAGATGCACGACACGGTGGTCACGATGATCGCGTCACGCCGCTCCAGCAGCGCCTTGGTCGCCGACAGGCGCATCTGCTCGATGTGGTCGTTGATCGAGGCGTCCTTCTCGATGAAGGTGTCCGACGACGGCACGTAGGCTTCCGGCTGGTAGTAGTCGTAATAGGAAACGAAGTACTCCACCGCGTTGTTGGGGAAGAATGCCTTGAACTCCCCGTACAACTGGGCGGCCAGCGTCTTGTTGGGCGCCAGCACCAGCGTCGGGCGCTGCACCTGCTGGATGACGTTGGCAATGCTGAAGGTCTTGCCCGAACCGGTCACCCCGAGCAACGTCTGGTGCGACAGCCCCGCCTCGATGCCTTCGACCAACTGGCGGATAGCATCGGGCTGGTCGCCAGCCGGCTGGAAACGTGTGACGAGCTGGAACTCGGACATGAAGGACCTCGCGGTGCAGCAGCTGTAAATTTAGCCAGTAGTCTATACCCAAATGCGCCCGTTCGGGGGCGCTTTCAAGGCACAGGTGTGGCCGCATGCAACGGTGGACACGGCATTTAGACCAATGGTCGAAAAATATTTGCGCAAATAGCCCCAAAAGCTGCGCCAGAGTGTCGCGGTGACCGGTCGGTATCACTATACTGACTCCCCGTTTGTGCACCGCTTCAGTGCATTCGGCTGGAGCGTGTACGCCCTATCACACTCCAATCAGAGCCAAGGTAACAATGAGCCTGTTTTCCGCTGTCGAGCTGGCACCCCGCGACCCTATTCTGGGCCTCAACGAAGCATTCAACGCCGACCCACGTACCGACAAGGTCAACCTGGGCGTAGGCGTGTATTGCAATGAGGAGGGCCGCATTCCGCTGCTGCGCGCCGTGATCGAAGCCGAAACCCAGCGTGCCGCCCAGCACGCTTCGCGCGGCTACCTGCCGATCGACGGCATCGCCACCTACGACCAGGCTGTGCAGAAGCTGCTGTTCGGCGCCGAGTCGCCACTGCTGGCCGCCGGCCGCGTGGTCACCGTGCAGGCCGTCGGTGGTACCGGCGCACTGAAGATCGGTGCCGACTTCCTCAAGCGCCTCTCGCCCAACGCCGTGGTTGCCATCAGCGACCCTAGCTGGGAAAACCACCGTGCGCTGTTCGAATCGGCCGGCTTCCCGGTGCAGACCTACCGCTACTACGATGCGCCGACCAACGACGTCAACCGCGCCGGCATGCTCGAAGACCTCAACGCCCTGCCGTCCGGCTCGATCGTGGTGCTGCACGCCTGCTGCCACAACCCGACCGGTGTCGACCTGAACCTGGACGACTGGAAGAACGTCCTGGAAGTGGTCAAGGCCAAGGGCCACGTGCCGTTCCTCGACATGGCCTACCAAGGCTTTGGTGACGGTATCGCCGAAGACGCCTTCGCCGTGCGCCTGTTCGCCGAGTCGGGCCTGGAGTTCTTTGTTTCCAGCTCGTTCTCCAAATCGTTCTCGCTGTACGGCGAGCGCGTCGGCGCACTGTCGATCGTCACCGCCTCCAAGGACGAGAGCACCCGCGTGCTGTCGCAGGTCAAGCGCGTGATCCGCACCACCTACTCCAACCCGCCAACCCACGGCGCAACCATTGTTGCCACCGTGCTGAACAGCGCAGAACTGCGCCAGATGTGGGAAACCGAATTGGCCGAAATGCGTGAACGCATCCACGGCATGCGCAAGCAGATGGTATCGCTGCTGGCCGAATACGGTGCCAACCGCGACTTCAGCTTCGTTGGCCGCCAGGTCGGCATGTTCTCCTACTCGGGCCTGACCGTTGAACAGGTCGCCCGCCTGAAGAACGACTTCGGCATCTATGCCCTGGACACCGGCCGTATCGCGGTGGCCGCGCTGAACCAGAGCAACATCCACGTGGTGACCAAAGCTATCGTGGAAGTGCTGTAACTCATTGTTTTGCCTGGGGGTGGGTTGACTTCTCCCAGGCAATCAGTAAGATACGCGCAGATTCCGCGATAGCTCAGTCGGTAGAGCAAATGACTGTTAATCATTGGGTCCCTGGTTCGAGTCCAGGTCGCGGAGCCAGACATTGAAGAAGCCCCCGGATGCGCACGCAACCGGGGGCTTTTTCGTTGCGCTGGAATTATTGGCCAAGCACCTCGGTCACTGGCTTGCCCTCGTCCACCAGGCTCCAGACCAGCAAACTGGCCGGCTGGGTTTTGCTGGCGTTGCGTGAAACGCTGTGCACGGTGCCCGGCGCCTCGTACCAATAATCGCCGGCCTTGTAGGTCTTTTCCTGCTCGCTGTTGAGCTTCGATACCACCGCCCCTTCCAGGACGTAAGCCATGACAGCGCCCGGATGCTGATGCGCGGGTGATGCCTCGCCCGGGGCGTAGCTGACGGTGAGCATGACGGCGGTTTTGCCGGGGGCATTAGAGGGCTGCTGTTGTTGCAGGACCCTGACCTGGTCGGCGACATCACCGTGGGCCCAAGCGGGCGTTTGGGCGGCGAGCAGCGCGAAGAGGATGATGGCTAATGGATTCATGAGCTTTCCTGGAGGACAAGTGCCTGCAGGTTAGACCCTGACTGGCTGAAGACAAATGGCCAATCCGGGGGAAAAGCAGGGGGCCGATTTTCGCCTGTACCGGCCCTTTCGCGGGTGAACCCGCTCCTGCGACGGCCTGTGCCGCCCTCGATACGTGCGTAGGAGCGGGTTTACCCGCGAATACGGTGGCGGCGGCAACGGTGAACGGCGGGTGGAAATTGGCCCGCAGGCCCGGCCCATTCGCGGGTGAACCCGCTCCTACAACGGCCTGTGCCGCCCTCGATACGTGCGTAGGAGCGGGTTTACCCGCGAAGAGGCCGACATCGCCAACATAGGCCTCAGCCGCGCCCGATCGGGTAAAACGCCCCCCGACTCCACACCCCAAGCCATTCCTCCCCGTCGATCACATGCGGCACCGCCAGCTCCACCAGTTGGTAAAACACATTGCGATGTATCAGCGCCTCCAGGTTGCTGCGCATCAGCACATACGGTGATGGCTCCTGCGTCAGCGGGTCGATCACCACCCGCAGGGGGTTATCCGGCCCCGCCTCGACCTGGTCCTCGACATTGCTGGTAAAGCGCAGCACCTGCTGTTCGCCTTCGCCCTGCACGTCCAGCAGCACGGCCACGAATGGCGCATCGTCGACACGAATGCCAACCTTCTCTACCGGGGTAATCAGGAAGTAGTCATCGCCGTCGCGGCGAATGATGGTAGAGAACAGCCGCACCATCGGCTTGCGCCCGATCGGTGTGCCCAGGTAGTACCAGGTGCCATCGCGGGCGATGCGCATGTCGATGTCACCACAGAAATCCGGGTTCCACAGGTGCACCGGCGGCAGCCCCTTGGCCTTGGGGATCTGCGCCAGAAGGTCATTGGCCTTGCCGGAGTCGCTCATCACGCTTGCCTCATTCACTCATGCCCAGGAGGCTACGAGCGTACTCGCGCATCGGCGCACCAAGCAAATCCTCCGGCGTGTTGTCGTGGAACGTCAACAAACCGCCACGGCTCTTGATGCGTGCGGTGTCGATCAGGTAGCGGGTACTGGTTTCGATCAGCATCATCTGCACCACGCCAGAGTCCCAGCCCAAGCGGTCGACGGCCTGCTCGTCATACCACTCGTCACCATTGCCGATGCGATCGTCGGTACGTGCGAAGCGCGTGTACAACACGTAGTCCGCACCCACCGAGCGCGCCTGGGCAATGGCCTCTTCGAGGCCCAGCGGGCCCTGGGCACGACGTACCATCGGGAAGTATTCGACGAAGCTCTTGAAGGCCTGCTCGGCCACTGCATTCTGCCGAGGCACCGGCCCCTCGCCCGGCGGCACGAATGCACCCTGGCCAATGAAAATGAACGAATCAGGTTGCAGGCGGATCGACAAGGTGCGACGGGTTTCGCTGTGGTCCAGCAGACCGGCATCGCTCATGTGATAGCGGACGCCTTCGCCCATATCGCTGACATTCATGCAGCCGCCCAGCGCCATCAGCGCCAGCAGCAAGACCAGGCTACGCATCTTTCCTCCAGTGGCCGGCGACGAAAAACCGGCGAATAGCCGGCGGATGCAGCTTTTGCGCCAGCTTCAGCCACCGATCACTTTCATGACTGTCACGCCACCGGAGAAGGCCACGTCCTGCTTGTCAGCCAAAGCCTTGACCAACAACCGCTGCAAGGCCGGCAGCGCCTGATGACGCGGCTTCTCCAGCAGGTCGCCGACGAAGTGCCGGTTACCTGACGACAGGCAGCCATGCAGCCAGCCCGTAGAAGACAGGCGCAGCCGCGAGCAGGTCCGGCAAAACGGCACGCTTTCGTTGGCAATGATGCCGAAGTGGCCCCTGCCAGGGATGTGGTAACGCATGGCTGTGGCGTCCAGCGGCGCATTCACCTGGGCGTAGGTATGCTGGCCGCCGATCAGCGCAAGCAGCTGGTCGAGGCCTACAAACTGTTGGAGGAAGGCGTTGCGATCGTGAGAGAGGTGACCCATGCGCATGAGCTCGATGAAGCGCAGCTCGAAGCCGCGCGCGAGGCAGTAATCCAGCAGCGGCAGTACCTGATCAAGGTTTTTCCCGCGCATCGGCACCATATTGACCTTGATTCGCATACCCACGGCGCGGGCCTGCTCCATTGCATCCAGCACAGTGCCCAGGTCGCCGCCACGGGCAATCTGGCGGAAAGCCAGCGGGTCGAGGGTGTCGAGGGAAACGTTCAGCCGACGAATCCCCGCCGCCTGCAGTTGCGGCAACTTGCGCGCCAGCAACTGGCCGTTGGTGGTCAGCGAGACGTCGTCAAGGTCGAGTTTGGCCACGGCAGCCAGAAAGGCATCCAGGCGCGGGCTGACCAGTGGCTCACCGCCAGTAATCCGCAGGCGCTCGATGCCGGCGGCTTCGATCAGATAGGCCACGCCAAGGGCCAGGGCATCCGCAGACAGCTCGTCCTGCGCCGCCACCAGCCGCTTGCCGTCGGGTACGCAGTAGGTGCAAGCGTAGTTGCAGGCAGCCGTCAGGCTGACGCGCAGGTTGCGAAAGCGCCTGCCTTGACGATCGACAATCATGAATGACTCCGGCATGGATGAAGGGGCCAGCAAAACCTGACTCATAAATCAGGTTTTTGCAAGCCCCATGAGCAATGCCGAATGTCCAAACGATAGCGAAACGCTTTAGGCTGCACTGCCGCGCAGAGAACGCACGACGCAGTGCTTATGGGAGCGGGCGTACCCGCGAAGAATCAAACGCGGTGCCTGGCACGGGCTGCGCCGGTGTTCGCGGGCGCGCCCGCCCCCATAGGGCCCGCGCAGTTTCGCGCAAGGCTCAGTTCGAGGGTTCCGGGTCGCGCTTGCGCTTGTTGCCCATACGCACGCCAATGTCCATCAGGAACTGGAAGAAGCCTTCCTGGTCCTCCAGCACATTGCTCCAGAACGGCGAGTGGTACAGCGCCACAGCGCCGTGCACCAGCGCCCAGGCAGCGCAGTAGTGGAAATACGGCGGCACGTCTTCGAGCTTGCCTTCGCTGATACGGCCCTTGATCAGCTGGGTCAGGCGGTCGAAGTTGGAGGCACGGATGCTGTGCAGCTGCTCGACCATTTCCGGCACCTGATTGCCCTTGACCACCTTTTCTTCAAGGCGGTCGAACAGCCGGTAGCGTTGCGGATCGCGCATGCGGAACTCGAAGTAGGCGCGCGACAGCGCTTCCTTGTCACGGTCGACGTCGGCCGAGTGCAACAGCTCATTCAGGTCACGCTCGTAATCGAGCATCAGGCGAAGGTAGATCTCCGCCTTGGACTTGAAGTGCTTGTAGATCGTGCCTTTGCCGATGCCCACGGCGTCGGCGATCATCTCGACGGTGACGCTGTCTTCACCTTGCTCGAGAAACAGCTTGAGCGCGGTATCGAGTATTTCCTGTTCGCGACGGCGAAACTCACGGACCTTACGAGGTTCTTTCTGCATGGGAAGGACTGGATGACAATCGAAGCGGTTTATTATGCCTAACTTGCGGGAAATTGCACGGATCATCCACGCATGTCTGTGTTTCACGATGCATACAGCCATGCGCTGCGGGAGGAATGAAACGTTGGCGTATTCCAAATCTGTTTAAAAAACATCCAATATGCACTGGCACTGCGCCAAACCTGACCAATACTTGAAGTGTTGGCGCGGCGCATCCCCCCCAGTGGCGCGCCGATAAAGGTGCTCAGGGACCGCGTACCTTTGTTTTACTCCTAATGGTCTTAACCCGGATTCCTCCCCCAGAACCCGGGTTTTTTTTGTGGGGAGGATGGTGTGTGACGGCTGTCAGGTGCGTGCCGCAAGATTCTCAGCGCCTGTGAGATCGAGCGCCGCCCGCGCGGCGCTTCGCGGGTAAACCCGCTCCTACGTTTGTTTCGGGCCAATTATGCCTGTGGGATTTACGCCCGAACGCCTTGGCGCACGCCTCGATATCGCGTCGTACAAACAAGGCGGTCGCGCGCGCCTGGCACAGAAGGGAGATCGAGCGCCGCCCGCGCGGCGCTTCGCGGGTAAACCCGC
>NZ_JBQENN010000048.1:0-17242 GCF_052044625.1 Pseudomonas sp. 22515 | reverse complement strand
AGGACATTGCAGGATGGCCTCCAGGTGCCTGGCGATAGTTTTTGGGCGCCCATGAGATCGAGCGCCGCCCGCGCGGCGCTTCGCGGGTAAACCCGCTCCTACGTTTGTTTCTGGCCAGTCCCTCCTGCGCCAGGCGCGCGCGACCGCCTTGTTTGTACGACGCGATATCGAGGCGTGCGCCAGGGGGCTCGCGTGCGCATCCCATAAGAATAACTGGCCCGAAACAAATGTAGGAGCGGGTTTACCCGCGAAGCGCCGCGCGGGCGGCGCTCGATCTCACAGGCACTACAACCCTCAAGGCATGCGCCAAAAGGCCTCAATCCGCATCCGAATCAAACAACCGCTCCAACTCCACCCGCGCCTCCTTGGCCGTCTGCATCACCTTGGCCCGGTCATCACGCACTTGCCCCTGGGCCTCCAGCACCTCTTCGTCATGCTGGGTAAACCGTGCAATGCGGTCCGCCGCCTGCTCATCGCTCAAGCCCAACCCCACCAGCGCCCGGCGGGTCATTTCCAGGCTGGAATAAAACGTCTCGCGAATCGGCTCGGCGCCCACATCCGCCAGTTTGTGCACATGCTGGCGGTTACGCGCCCGGGCCAGCACCTTCAGGTGAGGGTACAGACGCTTCACCCGTGCGGCGGTATGAATGGCGGCTTCAGGGTCATCAATGGTGATGATGAAATACTCCGCTTCACCCACCTTGGCGGCGTGCAACACCTCCGGGCGCAGCGGGTCGCCGTAGAACACCGGCACCTGTTCGAACATGCGGGTCATCTCGATGGTGTCCACCGAGGTTTCCAGGGCAACGAACGGGATCTTCTGTGCCCGCAGGATGCGCGCGACGATCTGGCCCATGCGGCCCATGCCGACGATCACCACCCGCGGTGTATCCGTCTGGATCTGCTTGTACTGCTCGGGCACTTCACGCGCCGGTTGCGGGCGTTTGAGGGCGCGGGCGCAGCCCAGCATCAGCAGCGGGGTGATGGCCATTGACAGGGTAATGGTCATCAGCAGCAGGTCGTAGGTCTGGGTGTCGAACAGGCCCTGGTCCTTGCCCAGCTTGAACACCACGAAGGCGAACTCGCCACCGGCCGCCAGCACCATGCCCAGGCGCAGGGCGCTGGCGCTGTTCAGGCCGCCGACGCAGCGGCCGACGCCTATCAGCAACAGCAGCTTCACGGCCACCAGCAACAGGGTCAGGCCCAGCACCACCAGTGGCATTTCCAGCAGCAGGCGCAGGTTGGCGCCCATGCCCACGCTGATGAAGAACAGCCCCAGCAGCAGGCCCTTGAAGGGTTCGATCTGCGATTCCAGCTCGTGACGGTATTCCGAGTCGGCCAGCAGCAGGCCGGCGAGGAAAGCGCCAAGGGCCATGGAGATACCCGCTTCTTCCATCAGCCAGGCGGTGCCGATCACCACCAGCAGTGCGGTGGCAGTAGACACTTCCGGCAGGCCGGTGCGGGCCACGGTGCGGAACACCGGGCGCAACAGGTAACGACCGCCGATGATCACCACGGCGATGCTGGCGAATACCTTCAGGCCGTGTTGCAGGCTGTCGCCTTGGCTGGTGTCCGGGCCACTGGCGGCCAGCAGCGGTACCAAGGCGATCAGCGGGATCGCGGCGATGTCCTGGAACAACAGGATGGCGAACGCCAGACGGCCGTGCGGTGCATTGAGCTGCTTGCTCTCGGCCAGGCTCTGCAGGCCAAGGGCGGTGGACGAAAGCGCCAGGCCCAAGCCGAGCACGATGGCTGCTGGCAGCGTCTGGCTGAAGCCGAACAGGGCGATGGCGCCGATGACTGCACCGGTCAGCACCACTTGGGCAGTGCCGACACCAAACACCGACTTGCGCATCAGCCACAAGCGTTTGGGCGACAGTTCCAGGCCGATGATGAACAGCAGCAAGACCACGCCCAGTTCGGAAATGTGCGCCACGCTTTCTGTGTCGCGAATCAGGCCAAGTGCTTGCGGGCCGATGACCACACCGGCGAGCAGGTAGCCGAGCACGGCACCCAGTTGCAGGCGCTTGGCCAGGGGGACGGCGAGGACGGCGGCAAGCAGGAAGATCACCGCGGTTTGTAGAAGGCTGCCTTCGTGTGGCATTGGCTCGTACTCCATGAGCTGCCGGGGCAGCGTTCGAACAGTTTGACGGACAATTCTGAGGGGTGGGGTGGGGTCAGACAATCATCTGACGGGAAGAAACATTGTCCTGTTCAGGGTGACAATCGGTGCCGGCGCTTACTTGGCCTCAAGGCCTGTGCTATCTCTGTGGGAGCGGGCGCGCCCGCGAAGAAGGCAGCGCTAATCCGACTGTTCACCGCCACCAAACTGTGCCCGATACTGCGCCGGCGTCATGCCAATTCGCTCAAAGAATACCTTGCGCATGTGTCGGTCACTGCCAAACCCGCACTGCGCCGCTACCACCTTCATCGGCAGGTCACCGCATTCGAGCAGCTTGCGCGCACGATCGATGCGCGCATTCTGCAGGTACTGCAGCGGCGTAATGCCCACCTCACGCTGAAACGTCCGGGCAAAGTTGCGCCCGCTCATGGCCACCAGTTCGGCCATTTTCTGCACGGTGAACGCCTGCTCGATGTGGTCGACGATATAGGCCTGTACCCGGGCAATCGGCGAGTCATCGCGTGGTACCGCAGCCAGCAACGGCCCGTAGGGTGTCTGCCCGCCCTGACGGTGGCGGGCAACCAGCAGTACCTTGGCCACTTCCAGGGCCAGCGCCTTGCCATGGTCCTCGGCGACCACCGCCAGTGCCAGGTCTATCCCTGCAGTGATACCGCCCGAGGTGATCAGGCAGCGGTCCATCACGTAGATCTGCTCGGTCTCCACCTTGGCTTCGGGAAACGCCTGTGCCAGGCGCTCCACGTAATTCCAGTGGGTGGTGCAGCGATAGCCATTCAGTAACCCGGCCCGCCCCAGCAGGAACACCCCGGTACAGATGGCGCCGAAGCGCTTCGCCTGGCGTACGGCCTTGGGCAGCCAGCGCTCAATCCCTGGCAGGGCGGTGTCATAGGCCCCTGGGCCGCCCGGCACCAGCAACAGGTCGACGGCCTCCGGCAAGTCCTCCAGGCGCTGGTCTGCCACCACCTTCATGCCGCATGAGCCGCGCACCACTGCTTGCCCCTCGGCCAAGGTCAGCAGCCGATATTGTCGTTCTGCAGGCAAGAACCGGTTGGCGATGGCGAATGCATCCATGGGGCCGGTGACATCCAGCAGTAGCACATCGTTGAACAGCACCATGGCCACGGTGCGGTGGGCGGGTTTTTCCTGCATGCCTCTGTCGCCTTGAATGCCGGCCGCAGGTAGCGGCCAGAAGCTGAATACGAAACGCATCTTAAGGTATCGGCAAAACGCCTAGGGCCAGCAGCACACAATTAACAACAATTCAGGTTTGGCTCAGGACTTCGTCATGTGCCGGGGGCGAGACTTTCTGCATTGAACAGGAGAGTCGCCATGTACCCTGGGACGCCCGAAGCGCCGCTGCAAACCCCCGGCGCACTCACGCCCGCGCGGCTGCGCCGGGCCAAGGAGCTGATGTTGCACAGCCCGTTGTCGATCATTGAGATCGCTGCGGTATGCAACCTCACACGCAGCCACTTTTCCCGCGCCTTCAAAGTCAACACCGGTCTTTCGCCGCAGGCCTGGCGCCTGCTGGCGCGCATGGAAAAGGCCAAGCGCTTGCTCGCCACCGAGGCGCCTATCACCCATGTGAGCCTGGAATGCGGCTTTTGTGACCAGGCCCATTTCACCCGCGCTTTCAGCCGCCTGGTCGGCCAGCCACCCAAGGCCTGGCGGCAGGCGCAGGTACTTTCTTAAGCCGAAGCTATCCACCGGTATAACCCCTTGCGGACAGTGCCGGCCCGTTATCCCAACCCAAGGAGTCACCCCCATGAGCCAACCCGATTACAAGCGCCTGAACAAAGACGACGCCGTGGTGCTGCTGGTCGACCACCAGACCGGCCTGATCTCGCTGGTGCAGGATTTTTCGCCCAATGAGTTCAAGAACAACGTGCTGGCTTTGGGCGACCTGGCCAAGTTCTTTGGCCTGCCGACCATCCTCACCACCAGCTTCGAGCAAGGCCCGAATGGCCCGCTGGTGCCCGAGCTGAAAGAAATGTTTCCGGATGCGCCTTACATTGCCCGTCCGGGCCAGATCAACGCCTGGGACAACGAAGACTTCGTAAAGGCAATCAAGGCCACGGGCCGCAAGCAACTGATCATCGCCGGTGTGGTGACCGATGTGTGCGTCGCCTTCCCGACCCTGTCGGCGCTGGCGGAAGGCTTTGAAGTGTTCGTGGTGACCGATGCCTCGGGCACCTTCAACGAAACCGTGCAGCAAGCGGCTTGGGTGCGCATGACCCAGGCGGGTGCGCAGATGATGAACTGGTTCTCGGTGGCCTGCGAACTGCACCGCGACTGGCGCAACGACATCGAAGGGCTGGGTAACCTGCTGTCGCAGCGTATTCCCAACTACCGCAACCTGATGAACAGCTACGCGGCGCTGGCCTCGCGTTGATGTAAACCTGTACTGACCTCTTCGCGGGTAAACCCGCCCCTACAATGGCCGCGCCGACTGTAGGCGCGGGTTTACCCGCGAACAGGCCGGCACAGGCTATGCGTGATGCACAGGCAGACTGAAACGAATCCGGCATCCACCCAACTGCGACACCAGCGCCTGCAGCTGCCCGCCGTGGGCCTGAGCGACCGAACTGCAGATCGCCAAGCCCATCCCCATGCCACCGGTCTTGGTGGTATGAAACGCATCGAATACGCGCTCACGCTCGTCCGCCGCGATCCCCGGCCCGTTGTCGTCCACGCAGATCTCCACCTCGTCCTCGACTACCGCCGACGTAATCTTCAGCACCCCGTCACAGCGATACCCCGCCAACGCTTCCAGGGCATTGGTAATCAGGTTGAACACCAACTGCTGCAACTGCACCGGGTCGGCTGTCACGCACACCCCGGCCTTCAGCTGCGTCTGCACATCCACCTTGCCCTTGGCGGCGTCGGCCGAGGTCAGGCGCACCACCTCGCGGATCAATTCGTCCAGCTTCACCGCCTTGAGTTGCATCGGTGACTGCTTGGCCAGGGACCGCAGCGCCCGCACGATGTTGCCGGCCCGTTCGCTGTCGTTGCGGATGTCTTCCAGGCCGGCAATTGCTTCTTCCAGGTCGGGATTGGGGCGTTTCAACCAGCGTAGGCTGGCTGCGGCATTGGAGGCGATGCCCAGTAGCGGTTGGCTGATCTCGTGGGCGATGGACGCTGACAGCTCATTCATCGCCTGCAAGTGCGCACTGCGCGCCAGTTCCGCACGCGAGCGGCGCAACTCAGCCTCCATCTGTGCGCGGATCTGGTTTTCTTCGGCCAGGCGTGTGTAGAACTTGGCCGTTTGTAGCGACACCGCTGCCTGTGAGGCGAGGATTTCCAGCATGGCCAGGCGCTGACCGCCGAACAGGTTGGGCACAAGGCGGTTTTCCAGGTACACCAGGCCGATCAGCACGCCTTGGATCACCAGCGGAAGGCACAGCACCGAGCGGGCGTTGCGCGCCTGCAGCTGTTGGCGGAAGGCCTCCGGGCACTCACTGAGGGCATCATTGAGCACCAGCGGTTTGCGGGTGCGCATGGTGGTGTTGATGACTGACAGCGGTGCCTGGGTCATGAACTTCTGGCAGTTGTCCATGCTCACGTGCAGCCCGGCATCGTCGATGTAGGCCAGGGCGGCCATCTGGAATTCGGCGCCGCTTACAATCAGCAGCGCGCCATGGTCGGCGCCGGAGTGCTGGGTCAGGTGGCCCATCAGGGTTTCGATCAGGCCTTCGAGCAGCACTTCCTCGGACAGCGCCCGCGCGGCTTCGATGCCGGCTTCGAGGTCCAGCCTGGCCTGGTGGGTGGCACGGTAGGTCTCCTGAATCGGCTGGGTGCGCAGAAACGGATGCAATGTCTCAAGCTGGTGCACCTTGCCGGTCGCGCCCCAGATATGGAAGCAGTCGCGGGCGATACGCAGGTGCAGGTTGGCGCCGGAGATCAGGCCGCTGGGGATGCACACCTCGGCCAGCTGTTCGTGGGCCAGTGCCTGCTCGTGGATGAAACCGGCAGCGGTGGCGGCGATTTGCGCCTGGTCAAAGCAGCGGATCGCGGCCAGGCCGTCGCCTTCGAGCTTGGCGATGACGCCCTCGATCAGCAACTGCTTGCTGCGGAAGGTGGCCGGGTTGAAGCCGGCCCAGCGGCTGAAGCGCTCGCGCAGGGCCTGCAACTGGCGCAGCTTGTCGGCAAGACTGCCCGGGGCCTCGGGGCTGCCCAGGGCCAGGCCGCGGAACAGATGATAGTCAGCCAGGTTGATGTGCGCCGGTGCCGCCCAGCTGTTGTCACCGGCCAATGCCAGGTCGCGCATGGCCTTCGGGATATTGCCCATGTAGAAGGCGCACATGGCGGCGAACAGGTGCTGGAAGAACCGCGTGGTGGGAGATCTCGAGGCAGTGGCCGGGGCCGGGCAGGGCATGCCGCTCAGGTTGGCGACGAACGCTTGCTGGGCCAGCAGGATCTGCTCGATATCGCCGTAGCCGTGGCGACGCACAGTGGCCAGGCCTTGCGCCACTTCCTCGACCACGTCCGGCAGGTAGCGGCCCATGAACAGCGAATCTGAAACCAGGTGGTTGCAGGCATAGCAGCTCATCGCCAGGTCACCGCTCAGGTGCGCCGAGTCGACCGCGTCCAGCGCGGTACGTCGGGCGAATTCCATGGGCGAGGTCCAGGCGCTGACCTGGTCCAGGGCCAGCAGCGCGCTGGTCAGATCAGCGTCGAAACCGTGCCGTTCGATCAGCTTGAGCGCGGCCAGGCAACAGGCATGGCCATCATGGTAAGCGCCAAAACGCTCGGCAATCATCACGCCGTACCAGGCCATGCCGTAGGTGCTGCCAGGGGCAACGCCGTGCAGTAGCGACATCTCCATGAGCTTGGCCAGGTGCAGGAAGCTGATGTCGTCCTTCACGAAGAAGGATGATGACAGAGTGGCCAGCAGGCTGATGGCAACCGTCACTTCCTCCGAATCGGTGCGCGGCAGTGACTCCAGGCAATGCCGGTCCTTCTGTTCGATCAACGCCTGCACATGGGCATGACTGGCCTCGACCTGTTGCCAGTCGAGGCCCCGCACCGGGCTGATACCCAGTAAGTCCAGGCCGGCCAGGGCGCTGTCGATGGCCGCCTGATAGTCACCGCGCAAGGTGTACAGCAGTGCCTGCAGCCGGCACGCCCGTGCCTGGTCCAACACCGAGCGAGCACGCTGGCGGCATTCAGTGAGGCGGGCCTCGGCCGCGAGCGTTCGTGACAGTTGCATGTCGCACTCCGTCGCCATGCAGGCGATGGCAAAGCCATGCGTGGCGCGGCTTTCCAGCGTGGCGCTGTGCTGCAGCAACTGTTCGGCAGTGTGCAGGTAGCCAGCGGCCTGCTCGAAGGTGCCGGCGTCGCGTGCGCGTGATGCGGCTTCGCGTAAAAGCTGCAGGAACGCTTCGCAGTCATCCGCTGCAAACCCGCATGGGGTGGCGCGTTGTAGCTGGCTGGCGAGCTCGAACAGCACCTCGTGCATGTGGCCTGGCCAAGCCCGGCGCATGGCCAGGGCGATACGTGCATGCAGCGAGGCGCGCTGGTGCACGGGCGTGAGTGCATAAGCGGCCTCCATCACCCGGTCATGAGTAAAGCCCAGGCCATTCTGGCCCGGTTGCAGGAAGCCGGCGCCAATCAAGGCTTTCAAGGGTTCGACTGGCGGTTGGGCGAGCACTTGCCGAAGCAGGTGTTCATCGCAGTGGCTGCCCGCCGCGCTGACGACCCGCAACAGGTCGCGTTGCGGTGCCGGCAGGCGCTCCAGGCGGTGGACCATCAGGTCGGCGACATTGTCGGAGTAGCAGTGCCGGGCCACGGCCTGCAGGCACCATGACCAGCGCATGGCCTGGGTGTCAAAGATGAACAGCTGGTCTTCGACCATGGCCCTGAGAATCTGGTTGATGAAAAACGGGTTGCCCGCCGTCTTGCCATGCACCCGCTCGGCCAGTTGAAATGCGGCCTCGGGGGCAACATGGAAGCGCTCGCCAATCAGCTCGGCCACCGCTCCAACGGCCAGCGGCCGCAGGTTCAGCGTGGTGCTGCGCACCGCTGCGGGTATGGCCAGCGGTGCACTGGTGGTGGGCGTATCGTTGCACCGGGTGAAAATCAGCAGCAGGTTGGCCGGCGCTTCAGCCAGCAGTTGGGCCAACAGGTGCCGGGTGGCGTCGTCGGCCCATTGCAGGTCGTCGAAGAACAGCACCAGCGGTTGGCCAGGTCGGCTGAAAACCTGCAGGAATTCAATGATCGCGTGCAGCTCCTTCTGCAACACAAGGCGCGTGGGCTTGGCGGGTAATTGGGACAGGGGGCCGAGAATCAGTTGCAGGTCCGGGGCCAGCTTGCCGAGCAGACGACCGTGACCTTTGATACGGCGCTGGATTTCGCGGCGCAGGGTGACGAGGTCCTGACTGTTCTTGGCCAGCAACTGGGTAGTCAGGGCACCGAGTATTTCGATCCAGGGCGTGTAGGGCACTGCTTGGGCGTGGCTGTTGCACGTGCCGACGGCCCAGTAACCTTCGGCGTTGTCCTTGAGAGCTGCTTTGACCAGGCTCGACTTGCCCATGCCAGTAGCGCCGTTGATGACCAGGGCTTGTGGTTTGCTGTCGCGATGCAAGGCCTTGAGCAGCAGGGTGATTGCCTTTTGCTCGGCGCTGCGGCCATACAGGCGTGCGTGGTCGGGCGCTACCGGGTCGGCGCAGCCTGGGGTGAAGGGTGCCATGGTTTTGTGGGCGGCCCACTGCCGCTGGCAGTGAGCCAAGTCCACTGCAAAGGCGCGCGCGCTCTGGTAGCGGGCGTCCGGCTCTTTGGCCAAGGCCTTTGCCAGGACCAGGCTGAGGGGGGGCGGCACCTTGCTGTCCACTTCGCCGGCCGCCCGCGGCTGCACGCCGGCATGCAGCTGTCGCCAGTGCTGGGTGTCGCGCCCGGCCAGCGGCAGCTCGCCTACCAGTAACTGGTAGAGGATTGCCCCCAGGGCATAGATGTCACTGCGCCGGTCGCTGCTGCTACCGTGCGGGCAAACCTGCTCCGGCGCCAGGTAGGCCCAGTTGCCGAGCGGGGTGCCCTGTTCGCTGATCCGCTCTGCCGGGTCGGCGCGAAAGAAGCCCAGGCGCACCCGCTGGTGGGCGCGCAGGCACACATGTTCGGGCTGCAATGTACCGTGCAGCACATTGCGTTCGTGCGCTTGCGCCAACGCATGGGCCGCGTTCACCGCGATGTCGAGAAACGGCTCCAGCGCCGCAGGGCCTTCAGCGATCAGGTCGGCGACTGAGCGCCCGGCCGGGTACACCAGCAAGGGGCCTTCGGCCGAGCGCACGAACGCCGAGGGGATCACCGCCCGCTGCGGGTCCAGTTGCAGGCGGTAGTCACGCTCCAGGCGCTGACAGGCGGAAGGTGCCTCGAGCGGCGCGCGCACGGCGATCCAGGCTTGATGTGAAGCGGGGTCGCGCAGGCGGAAATAGCTGAGCTCACCTTCCTGGCCCAGCGCGCTGATCTCGCACCGCTTCAGCCAGCCCTCGTCGATTGACTGGTCGTAATCGATGGGCCTGTGGGCAAGGCGTTCATCGAGCATAAAGCACCCCCGCTAGCGACATCCTGAGGCGCGAGTATACGCAGCGGGCCCAGCGTGGATGCGGGTTACAGCCTGCTTGGCAGGAACGGGCACGCTGTTGTCCGTTATCGTCCCCTGAGGGCTGGCGGGCTTTTGTATAGTCCTTTGGCCAACCTATCCCTCGGGATAATTGTCTGAACGCGTACGCTGGCCTAGGCTGCCCCGGACAGCGAAAACGCCTGTGCCCGCGCGAGGAAGCCATGATCCGAATAGGCAATGCCCAGGTGTCGCTGGAGCGGCGCGAAGTCTTTGTCGACGGCAAGCCGATCCTGTTGGGTGGGCGCGCTTTCGACGTGCTGGCCACGCTGATCAGGGCCAAGGGCCGCGTGGTCGGCAAGGACGAGTTGTTCAGCCAGGTGTGGTCCGGCACGGTGGTCGAGGACAATAACTTGCAGGTGCAGGTGTCCTTGCTGCGCAAGGCCTTTGGCGACCGTAGCCTGATCCAGACCGTGCCGCGCCGGGGCTATCGCCTGGCCGCGCAGATCAGCCTCGAGGTGCCTGGTCAGGCACTGGGCAGGTCATTGCTGCGCAGCCTGGCCGAGACTGTCGAGCCGCTCGATGAGCGCGTGAATGTGCCGGTGCTGGTGGTGGATGACGACCCGTCGGTGCGCACCGCGTTGGGCCGGCTGTTGCGCTCGCAGGATATCCCGCACCACTTGTTTGCCAGTGCCGAGGCGCTGTTCGAGGCCCACCTGGAAACCCCCTGTGCCTGCCTGCTGCTGGACATGCACTTGCCGGGTACAAGCGGCTTGGAGGTACAGGATGCGCTGTGCCGGCTGGCGCTGCCCTGGCCGATTGTGTTCATGACTGGTTTCGGCACCATCCCGATGACCGTCCAGGCCATGCGCGCCGGCGCGGTGGAGTTTCTGACCAAGCCGTTCGATGAAGACCAGTTGCTGACCCTGCTGCAGGCAGTGCGCGCCCGGGCCGTGGCCGAAGGCCGCAAGTGGCTGCAGGCGCGGCAGGTCGAGGAAAAGTACCAGCGCTTGACTCAGCGTGAGCGCCAGGTCTTCTCGCTGGTGGCAGGCGGCTTGTCGCACAAGCAGATCGCCAGGCAGATCGGCACCAGCGAGGTGACGACCAAGGTTCACAAGAAGAACATCATGAACAAGATGCAGTCCCGCTCGCTGCTGGAGCTTGCGGCCATGCACAACCTCCTCGGAGCGCGGACTGCGAGCCTGGGCGGCGCATGAACAGAGGGGTGTGCATCGTCGACGACGATGCCTCGGTGCGCAAAAGCCTGGCCAACCTGCTGCGCTCGGCGGGGTTCGAGACCTTGTCGTTTTCCGCCGGGCACGCATTCCTGGCCTCGCCACTGGCGGGCGAGGCGGGTTGTGTGTTGCTGGACCTGAAGATGCCGGGGATGAGCGGGCTGGAGGTACAGCGTGAGCTGGCACAGCGGGGGAGGCGCTTGCCGGTGATCTGCATGTCGGCACATTGGGATGATGGCTCGGTACGGGCAGCGATGGGCCTTGGGGCACTGGCCTGCCTGGGCAAGCCGTTTTCTGAAGAGGTGCTGCTGAAGGTGGTTGAAGAGGCTTTGGCTGGCGGTCAGTGAGGTATGGCTGTGCCGGCCTCTTCGCGGGTAAACCCGCGCCTGCAGGGGGCATCACAGCCCTGGCAATCTAACTGCTCCCCGGCCGGTACTGCAGGGCCTCGGCCAGGTGCGTCCGGCCAATCGTCTCGCATCCCTCCAGGTCCGCCAACGTCCGCGCCACCTTCAACAACCGGTGCGCCGCGCGTAGCGACAAGGTCAGCCGCTCGCAGGCCCCTTCCAGCCAGACTTGGTCCGCCGCTACCAACCCACAGTGATGCCTTAAACCTTCAAGGTCGAGAAATGCATTCGCACACCCTTGTCGCCTGTGCTGCAGCTCCCGCGCTTCAGCCACCCTGACGGCGACATCGGCACTGGTTTCACCGCAAGGCTGGTTGTTCAATGTAGTGCTCTCGCGAGCCACGGTCAGGTGCAGGTCGATGCGGTCCAGCAGTGGCCCGGACAGCTTGTTGCGATAGCGCGCGATCTGCTCGGTGCTGCAACGGCAGCGGCCAGTGGGGTCGCCCAGGTAGCCGCAAGGGCAGGGGTTCATCGCCGCCACCAGCTGGAAGCGCGCGGGGAAACGCACTTTGTCGCGGGCACGGGCAATCACGATTTCACCTGACTCCAATGGCTCGCGAAGCACTTCCAGTACGCGCCGCTCAAACTCCGGAAGTTCGTCGAGAAACAACACGCCCTGATGGGCGAGCGTGATTTCACCTGGTTGCGGTCGGCTACCGCCACCGACCAGCGCCGGGCCGGACGCAGAGTGATGGGGGTGGCGAAAGGGGCGCTGTGGCCAGCTGTTCAGCGGCGCTTTCCCGCTGACCGACTGGATTGCCGCCACTTCCAGCGCTTCGTGCTCGTCCAGCGGTGGCAGCAGCCCGGGCAGGCGGCTGGCGAGTAAGGTCTTGCCGGTGCCGGGCGGCCCGGTGAACAACAGGTTGTGCGCCCCGGCCGCAGCCAGCAGCAAGGCACGCTTGGCTGCCAGTTGGCCCTGCACTTCGCTCAGGTCCGGGTAGGGGCGTTGCTGCAGGATCAGGCCGTTGGCTGCGTAGGGCGGCAGCGGCACCTGGCCGTTCAGGTGGGCGACCAACTCCAGCAGGTGGCCCACCGCATACACCACCAACCCGCCGGCCAGGCTGGCTTCCTCGGCATTTTCCCGTGGTACCACCAGCGCCCGGCCTGCTTCGCGTGCCGCCAGTGCTGCAGGCAGCACGCCCTGCACCGGGCGCAATTTTCCCGACAGCGCCAGTTCGCCCAGGCATTCCATATCGACCAGGGTGGCAATCGGCACCTGGCCGTCGGCGGCGAGGATGCCCAGGGCGATGGCCAGGTCATATCGGCCGCCATCCTTGGGCAGGTCGGCGGGGGCGAGGTTCTGGGTAATGCGCCGCTGCGGGTACTTCAGCCCGGAGTTGACGATGGCGCTGCGCACCCGGTCCTTGCTTTCCTTGACTGTGGTTTCCGGCAGGCCGACCAGGGTGAGATGAGGCAGGCCGTTGGTCAGGTGGGTTTCGACGCTGACCGCCGGTGCCTGCACGCCTACCTGGGCGCGGCTGTGGACGAGGGCTAGGGACATGAACACTCCGTTGTTGCTGGAAAATGCCGCTTCCTGCGGCTGGGCAAAGAATAGCCAGTGCTGCCACGGCAGGCGCAACAAGTGTGCGTCGTGGTTTTTCAGGGCAGGGGTTTTCCCTGCGTTTTCATGGGCTTCGGCAAAAATGGATCCAATAGGTTTTGCGCAGTCGTCAGGTATGACTTAGTGTTGTTGGGTAACCGCAGTTGCCATGGGATGGCCCTGCGTCTTCTTTCAAATGGACTTGAGGTATTGCTCCGTGCAAACGCTCGCCCGCACGCGCCAGGTAATCCGCGAACTGGTGCAGGCCAGTGCATTCATTGAACTCAACCGCTTTTTCGACAGGCTCGAGGCTCAGTGGCGTCAGGCCCCGTCCGGCGAGTTCCCGGCCTACCTGGCGGCCATCGAAGGGCACATGCTGCTCGACCAGGAAAACCTGAGTGACAAGGCCCTGAGCCAAGTGCTCAGAGCCTGGATTGACGCGTGCCCCAGGGCTTACCACCCACAAGTGGTAATGGGTATGCACTGCTTCCACCGGGCCTGCCAGGTGCAGGTTGATGGCCCACGCAACGCTGCACGCTTGCTGGCGGTCGCGCAAATTTGTGAATCCGCCACTGCGCACCTGTTGCTTGCAATGGACCGCTCTGCGCACCCCGTGGCAGCGGCCATTGGCATGCTGCGCATCAGTGCGCAGTTCCATGAGCCTGGTTGGTTGCTGCAACTGTTTCAGGGGGAGCCTGCACGCTTCAGGCCCAGTGCCCATGCCGATGTAGAGGTACAGGAAGCTGCAGCGCCGTTGCTGGTGAGGCATGGGCTGTTGCCCGTGGCCGAGCTGCCTCAGTCGCTGCCGCGCTACCTGGGCAAGCGGGTCGACCATGAAAGCGAGGACCCTCGCTATTACTGGCTGCGCCATGCGCTGATCGCCCGCCCCGGCTGCTTCGAAGCGATCCAGGCCCTTGCTGTGTACCTGCTGCCCCGCTGGGGCGGCAGCCTCGATGCGTTCGAGCTGTTGGTCAATGGCCCGTTATGCGCAACCTGGGACGAGCGTTTGCGTAATGCGCTGCATTGGATGGCCGTCGAAGGCCGGCTGATGCTGCCACAAGCTTATCCGTTGCAGGCCGTCGCCGACTGGCAGCACGTGTTCGAAGACTGGTCACAACGCCCGTTGAGGCCCAGGGAACGTGCTGTCGTTCTGGCATGGCGGGGGGCGCTGCGCAGCAGGGCATCCGGCGACCATGCTGGCGCTATGCGCGACTTTGCCGCGAGCTTGGCGTGCAATGCCGATCTCGGCGCCATCCGCGCCATGGGCGTGCCGTTTCGCTGTTTGGCTGAGCTGATACTGCGCAATGGCATGGCAGATGAGAGGCAACTGTTACACAGCGCCATTGAGCGCCTGTGTGACGGCGTTTCACATGCTGCTGCCTGTGCATTACGTGCTGTCGGGCACCGTTTCGGGCTGTGGGCGCTGCCAAGCTCGGCCGAGCAGGCAAGGCTATGGTTGCAACGGGCGGTAAGTCGCCAGTTCGCGGGCCAGGCACCGGGGTTCGAAGTGCTTGAAGTGGCGCGATTGCTGTGGGCAGCCAACCGGCATGAAGTGGCCTGCTACCTGTATGAACGCTGCGCCGAACTGAACCTGCCGGGTGCTGCCCTGGCCTTGTATGAGCTGCACCATGGCGGCCTGGCCAACACCCCGGCGCATTACCTGGATGACGAGGCAGCCGGGTACTGGCTGCAGCGTGCGGTGGAGACGGGCAGCAGGCAGGCCAAATACAACCTGGCCTGCCTGCGCATGGACGGCGATGAGGATTTGAACGAGCGCAGTGCCATGCTGGCGGTCAGACGCCTGCTTGTCGACGCGCTGGGCTACGGGCAGACCAATGCGTGTGCGCGGTTACACCTGGGGATTTTGTTACGCCGGTTTGGTGAGGCGCAGGAGCGAAGTGAGGCGGTTGCTTACCTGCTGAGCCTGGTCGAGCACCCGGACCCGTGGCTTGCAGGGCGTGCCAGCGCCGAACTGGGGCTGGCCTGGATGCAGGGACGTGGCACCCGCAAGCAAAGCCGCTTTGCCGCCATTCAATGGGTCAACCGAGCGGCCAGCTTGCAACCGAGGGATTCGGCCATTGGTGATATCCAGGCCCAGGTCCTCAATTCGCACAGTCGGGTAAAGACGTTGTTTACTCAGTGCGGGGCGGCATTGTTCCGCGGCACACTGCATGCAAGTGAGCTACCACCGAAACAGACCTTTACCCACGCCGAGTCGTTGCGGGTTCAACCCGCATCGGACGGGCTCAGGCGCGCACGTAAACCCAGGCTGTCAGGCCCGATGCAAGGGTGACAGCGACGCGCTTGTAGTCGGCAACTTCATAGCGGTCCGCCGCTGCCAGTTCGTCTTCGCTGATCTGAAAGACCATGCCGGCGACGCTGTCGTTGGCCTGGCTGCTGGGGGAAACGATGGGATGATGGGTCTTGCCGCTGGTCGCCAGTACGTCCGGGTCAGTGATCTCGACCCAGTCCATGCGGTAGCCAGGCATACGGTCGGCCTGGCCGTTCAGCTCACGGCCAAAGTTTGCCAGTTGCACGGCTTTATCCTGCAAGGTGCCGTAGGAAAACAACAGTACCGAGTATGCGCTGGAGGGCTGCATTCATTCATCCTGTGAAGTTGGGTTCAGCCGGGCTTCCAGCTCGGCTACCTGTTTTTCCAAGGCTTCGAGGCGCGCCCGGGTGCGCGCCAGTACGACCATCTGGCTGTCAAATTCATCGCGGCTGACCAGGTCCAGCTTGCTGAAGGCACCTTGCATCAACACTTTGAACTGGCTTTCCAGTTCCGCACGGGGCTGGGCGGCATCGCTGCTGAACAGGCGCGAGGCCTGGTCGCTCAGGGCATCGAGAAGGGCTTTGGGCGCAAGCATGGGGCTGTCCACTGAAACTGAGAAATGGCCGCCAGTGTAGCACGCACAAACCTGGCGCCTGAGTGCACATTGGCCTTTGTAGGAATGGCCTTGCGTGGCGATTGGGCTGCACAGCGGCCCTGGCAATATCGGCATCAAGGCACAAATCGTAGGGCACTTCGCAGCCCCATCGCGACGCAAGGCCGCTTGTGTCTTGATGGGGGATTAGAATCTGGAGTGAGAGCGGTGAATGGCAAGCTGAATGCCGTAGGTGCCTTGAGCACGTGTGGGAGCACAAGCTGCCATTCACCGTTCCACTTTGGCGAGAGCCCGAACAGTTGGATGCGGCTCTGATCTCGAATCACAAGCGTGGGCCAAGCCAAAGTCCTCTCACTGTGTTGAGTTTAGGAGGTTTTGGTGATGGCTTCCTTCTTGGGTATCGATGTTTCCAGTCTCTCCCTTGATGCTGCGGTGCGGCCACAGGGCATCAAAATGCATTTAAGCAATGATCCCACAGGCTTTGAGGCGCTACTGGAGAGCCTTCGCAAGCTCAGTATCAAGCGCGTCCTGTTAGAGGCGACGGGTGGCTACGAGCGAGATGTCATGCGTTTTCTACAGGACGCTGGCTACAAGGTCATACGCGTTAATCCCAGGCGAGCCAGGTCATTCGCTGACTCTCTAGGCATCAAGGCCAAGACTGACGCCATCGACGCCGAGGTTCTGGCGCACTATGCCGAAGTCATTCCAGATCAACCCTCCCTGCGAATCAGCCCCGAACGAGCGCTTCTGCGAGAGTTGCTTCAGCAACGTGATCGGTTGGTTCAACAGCGAGATGACGACCTGCGGCGCCTGAAGCAGGTGCAATCGACTGCAGTTGCTAACTACCTGAATGCCAACCTGAAACACTTCAAAGCGCAGATCAAACTGGTTGAGCGTGAGATCGAACAGCAAACCGCGATGCTGAACGACGAACGGGTTACCCAACTGATTAAAGTGAAAGGCATTGGGATGGTGACAGCGGGCAAGCTAGTAGCGCTGCTGCCGGAGCTGGGTCGGGTTGAATCCAGAGAAATTGCCTCCCTGGTCGGAGTGGCGCCCTTCAACCACGACAGTGGGAAATTCATGGGCAAGCGCTCTATCTCTGGCGGACGATTTGCGGTCAGGCGATCGCTGTACATGGCATGCCTTGTGGCGATGAGATACAACCCAGCACTCAAGGCTCGTTATCAGTCACTGCGGGAGCGCGGAAAACTTCCCAAAGTCGCTATCGTGGCCTGCATGAGAACGTTCATCGTGCGGTTAAATGCCATGCTCAGAACGGGTACATCATGGCTCGATCTAGTGCTACCGCAGCCTGAAAGTACAACGTAAATCCAGAACGCAGCGTGAGCCGCGTGGAAGCGGGCTTGCCCGCGAAGCCAACACCGTGGTGGATGGCACGGGCTTCGCCCGTGTTCGCGGGCAAGCCCGCTCCCACAGGGAAGGCGCCAGCTTTTAGAAATTGAGCAAGACAGTTGCTCCCACA
>NZ_JBQENN010000047.1:0-17720 GCF_052044625.1 Pseudomonas sp. 22515 | reverse complement strand
CCATGCCCGTCACCTGCCTCCGCAAGGCCTGCGTTCGGCCTCCTGAAGTCGCGAAGATCAAGATCAAGATCAAGATCAACGGCAACAGCAACAGCAACAGCAACAGCAACAGCAACAGCAACAGCAACAGCAGGCGGAGGGGCACTGCCAGAATCTCAGTTTACTGCTGGCCCAGCAGCTGAGCTGGGGTGCCGACCGGCGGATTGTGAGCAGTGGAAGCAAATTCGCACCCATTTGCAGTTGCTCCACGCGGCGTGGCGCCTTAGACTGCCGCCCCCTGTAAAAGAGTGCCGGTTGGCGCTTGAAGAATTCCGCTGGCGATGCATAGGCATCGACGGCACATGAATCGCCCAAATGCACATTTTTTCATAGAGAAATCGATGACCAAGGAACAGTTGCTGGCCATGTCGGCCGATGACTACATGAACGCCGACCAGCTTGCCTTCTTTACTGAGCTGCTGCAGGCGATGAAAGTCGAAACCCATGAACGCATCGAACTCAGCCGCACCACCATCGAAGGCCTGGACACCCCGTCAGACCCCGCCGACGTGGCTTCGGTCGAAGAAGAACGTAGCTGGCTGGTAAATGCCATCGACCGCGACCAGCGCCTGCTGCCACAGCTGGAAATGGCCCTGGACCGTATTGCCGACGAAAGCTTCGGCTGGTGCGATGACAGTGGTGAGCCCATCGGCCTGAAGCGCTTGCTGATCAGCCCGACCACCAAATACTGCATCGAAGCCCAGGAGCGCCACGAGCAGCTCGACCGCCACCAGCGTCAGGTATAACCCCGCGCGTGGTGCAAGCCCCTCGAAGCAATTCCTGGGGCTTTTTGCGTTTCTTGTCGATACCGTTTTTGTTACGCCTTACGAAACACTGATGTACCGGGATGCGCTGTTTCCGCGTCACTGTCGGGCGTATCATAGCTTTATCGTTAGGGTGCTAATTAAATTCCGGAGGGAATGATGAATAGCCGAGTCGATGTGGCTGTGATGATAGGGTCGGGTGTGCCGGCCACCTTGCAGGCGCTGGGCAAGCGCATTTGCTGGGTCGTGCTGGTCAATGGCGAGCGCCGCGGCACCGCCTTCGCCACGCGCGAAGAAGCGCTTGAGTGTCAGGCTGCCTGGCAACTGCAACTGAAGAAAGGCCTGGCTGCCTGAAAATGTTTATTGCCTCTCGACGGGTTTCGGTGTTTTCGGGCATATTTGTCCTACAGTAATGCGCACATGGATGCTAGGGCTTGTCTTCTTGCAGGCTCACGCCATTGGTTGCGATTTCTGGCGAGTGATTTCAGGCATCACGCTTCCCAAGCCGGGAATGAGCCAAACGCCTTCGGTTGAGGGCGAGTCTGGCAAACCAGAGTAAAGATTCCTGCACGCTGCATCGTCAGCGAGCACAGACATTTCGCATATCGCTTTATTACTCTTTTTGCCTATCGATAAGAAATGGCCGTGCCTCCCCGAGCTTGGGGTGAGGGCGGGTTGTAACCGGTTGAGGATTACTTCATTGGCAGTCAGCACACTTGATACGCATGCGTTGTTCGCCCTGGGCGACTTGCGCGGTAAATTGGCCCAACTGTTTCAGGGCCGCTTCATCTATGTCACCGAACAGAGTCCTGAAGGCCTGTACATGGCCGAAATCGACACCGAGAGTGCACTGGTGGTCGATGACAAGCAGCGCCTAGAACTGAAAGTCGGCGACCACTTTCGTGCTGCCGTTTTGCCCAGCCGCGAAGGTGGCAAGCTGGAAATGCGCTTTCGCGACATCAAGTTGAATGTGTATGGCGTGGGCGACTACGCCTTCGTTTCTGTGCCGGAAGGCGAGGGCATCGTGTTTCGTGAAGGCCATGGCGTGATGCTGGTATTCGCCGCGCAGCAGCAAGTGCAGGAAGGCCTGGGCAAGTTGCTTAAAGCAGTGACTGGCAAGGTCGCCAAATGGCGCAAGGGTGAACTGACCACCTTCAAGGCCAGTGAATGACCGACAGTCACGACGCACCAGCCTCGCGGGCCGAGTTTCATCGGCAGCACCAGGCAGATGCCGTGGCTGAGGCAGAACGTTTGCTGGCCGGACGTGAAAAGCTGCAGGGCGCCTGGTTGAGCTGGGTGGCGGCTGAGCTCTATCGCCTCAGCCCGCCGCCATATGCCGCCATGGTCCGGCGCGAGTTGCAGCGCCTCAGCCAAGGTTGAGACGGCAAACCTTCAATTGCCACGGTCTCGGCCGCTGCTGACCTCTTCAGGCACCGGCTCTTTCGACATGCGTTTGCGAAACAGCGCCGCCCGCGCCAGCAACAGCGTGGTTATCGGCACGGTGATCGACAGCAGGATCGGAATCAGCCACGCGTGTAGCACAGGGGTGCCCTTGAGCCACGAAAAGTAGATGATCGAGGCCAGCGCAACGCACCAGGCGCCAAGGGTCGAGGCCAGCGCTGGCGGGTGCATGCGCTGGAAGTAGTCCTTCAGGCGTACCAGGCCTATAGCACCGACCAGCGCGAACAGGCTGCCGGTGAGCAGTAGCGCGGCGGTGACCAGCTCCAGCCAGAAGGGCAGTACCAGGGCTTCGCTCATTCGATCACCTCACCGCGCAGCAGAAACTTGGCCAAGGCAAACGAGCCGACGAAACCAAACAGTGCAATCAGCAGGGCACCTTCGAAGTAGGTGTCACTGGCATAACGGATGCCCAGCACCAGCATGGTGAGCATCGCCAGGATGTACAGGTAGTCCAGGGCCAGCACGCGGTCTTGGGCGGACGGGCCACGGAACAGCCGGATCAGCGCCAGGCTCATGGCCAGGGCGAAGATGAACAGGCTGGCGAGGACGGCATTGGCGAGCAGGCCTGTCATTGGAAAATCTCCATAAGCGGGCGTTCGTAAGTGTCCTTGAAGTGCTGTATGAAGGCCGCTTCATCGTCCAGCTCAAACACATGCAGCAACAGCACACTGCGGTCCAGTGCCAGTTCGGACCAGACTGTGCCAGGCACCACCGTGGTGATCATCGACAGCGCTGCCAGCCCGTGGGGGTCACGCAGTGCCAATGGTATGTGAACGAACGCAGAGCGTGGCGGCTGCTTGCCGGCCCGCAGCACACCACGGGCCACCAGCAGGTTGGAGCTGATCACATCGATACCGACCCGGCCAATCAGGCGGGCGATGGCCAGGGGGCGCCGTACGTGTGCATGCTGCGGGCGCAGGGGCGCCATCAACAGTGGCGCCAGTATGCCAAGTGCGGCGCCCAGCAGCAGGTTGCCAGGGCTGACCGAGAGGTTCAGCAGCAGCCACAGGCCGAACAGCGAGACCGATAGCAGTGGGGCGGGGAACAGTCGGTTCATGGCTGCACCTGTGCGTCGCGCGAGGTGGGGCCAGGAATCGGCCGGGCGGCCATCACAGCGTCGATATAGGCATCGGGGGCCTGCAGGCTGGCGGCAGTGTCCTGGGTGTAGCGCAGCAACGGCTCGGCCTTGAGGCTGAGGATGAGGCACAGGCCGAGCAGGATGACAATGGGCAGGCATTCATAGCGCCGCAGGACCGGGGACGGACGCTCTTCGGGCTTCCAGAAACGCTGGATGCCGACGCGGCCGAAGGCGATCAGCGAGGCCATGCCGGATAGGATCAGCAACACCACCAGGCCCCAGCCGGCGGCACTCAGGGGCTGCTCGGCCGGTACGCCGAGGCCCAGTGGATTGAACAGCGCACTGATCAGGTTGAGCTTGCCGACAAAGCCCGACAGCGGCGGCATGCCGATGATCAGTAGTGCACAGGCGATGAAGCTGAGGCCGAGGAAGGCCATGGTCCACGGGATGATCTGGCCGATTACCACCTGCTGTTCATCGTCGAGGTTGATGCCCTTGGGCGGGTGCAGCGATTCCAGTGGCGGCGGCATGGCGTCTTCTTCTTCGTCCAGCGGCGCTTCATTGGCCGAGCGCGAGCGTTCGACCAGTTCGGCGAGCAGGAACAGTGCGCACAGCGCAAGGGTCGAGTTGACCAGATAGAACAGCGCCGCGCCGGTCAGAGCCGCCTGGGCAAAACCCACCGCACCCAGCAGCGTGCCGGCCGAGACCAGGATACTGAGTGCCGCCATACGCTCCAGGCGCTGTGCCGCCAGGATTGATACCGCTGCCACCGCCAGGGTAACCAGGCCGCCGTAAACCAGCCATTCGCCGCCGAAATGTGCCGAGGCCCCGGCCTGCCCGGAGAACAGTAACGTCCACAGGCGCAGCACGGCGTACAGGCCGACTTTGGTCATGATGGCGAACAGTGCAGCCACCGGCGCGCTGGCAGACGCGTAAGCTGGCACCAGCCAGAAGTTCAGCGGCCAGATACCGGCCTTGACCAGGAAGGCCATGGCCAGGATTGCCGCGCCGGCATGCAGCAGGCCACGGTCGGCCTCCGGTACCAGTGGAATCTTAAGCGCCAGGTCCGCCATGTTCAGGGTGCCGGTCACGCCATACAGCATCGCTGCGCCGATCAGGAACAGCGACGAGGCGAACAGGTTGATAGCGATGTAGTGCAGGCCGGCGCGCACCCGCGCACGCCCCGAACCATGTAGCAGCAGGCCATAGGAGGCGGCCAGCAGCACTTCGAAGAAGACGAACAGGTTGAACAGGTCGGCGGTGAGGAAGGCGCCGTACAGCCCCATCAGCTGGATCTGGAACAGCGCATGGAAGCTGGCCCCTGCACCGTCCCAGCGGGCACGGGCAAATAGCAGTGCGCTGAAACCGATGACCCCGGTCAGGGTCAGCAAGAGCGCGGACAGGTGGTCCACCACCAGCACGATGCCAAACGGCGCTGGCCAGTTGCCCGGCAGGTACACGCCGATCGACGCTGCCTGGCCCTGGGTGCGCACCCACAGCAGCAGACAGACCGCGATCAACAGGCCGGAGAAGGTAGACAGCAGGTTCAGCCTGGCCTTGATGTGCCTGTGCTTTTCACCCAGCAGCAACATCATCGCCGCCGTAATCAGCGGCAGCAGGATGGGGGCGACAATCAGTTGACTGATATCACTCATTCGTCACGCTCCCGGCCGTCCACGTGGTCGGTACCGGTCAGGCCGCGCGAGGCCAGCAGCACCACCAGGAACAGCGCGGTCATGGCGAAACTGATGACGATGGCGGTGAGCACCAGTGCCTGTGGCAGCGGGTCGGTGTAATGCAACAGGTCCTGGGTAACACCATCCTTGATGATTGGCTCCTTGCCGATGAACAGGCTGCCCATGCTGAAGATGAACAGGTTGACCCCGTAAGAAAGCAGGCACAGGCCCATGATCACCTGGTAGGTACGCGGGCGCAGGATCAGCCACACTCCGGAGGCAGCCAGCACGCCGATGGCGACTGCAATCACTTCTTCCATCAGGCGGCTCCTGCTTGGCTGGTTTTTGCCGGGTTGCCCGGGCGGTAGGCGCGCACCGACTGGTGCGCCAGGGCCGTGAGGATCAGCAGGGTCGAGCCGACCACGACGGTGTATACGCCAATATCGAAGAACAGCGCGCTGGCCACGTGCACATCACCCAGCAACGGCAGGTGCAAGTGGGCGGTATGGGTGGTGAGGAACGGGTAACCCAGCAGCATGGCGCCGACGCCGGTCAGGGTCGCGCACAGCAGCCCGGTACCCATCCAGCGCAGCGGCCGCAGGCTCATCTGTGCCTCGACCCACTGGGTGCCGGCCACCATGTACTGGAGGATGAACGCCACCGACATGACCAAGCCAGCGACAAACCCGCCACCGGGCTGGTTGTGCCCGCGCATGAACAGGTACATCGACACCAGCAAGGCGATCGGCAGCAGCAGGCGCACCAGCGCTGCCGGTACCATCATGAAGCCCAGCGCGGTATCGGTGGCATGCCGCGGGTTGATCAGGTCGGTGACTACGTCCGGCGCCAATTGGCGTTGTTGCGCCGGCAGCTGCATGCTCTCTTTTGGAGGACGGAAGCGCCGTAGCAGGGCGAACACCGTCAGTGCCACAGCCACCAACACGGTGATTTCACCGAGGGTATCGAAGCCGCGGAAGTCGACCAGCATGACATTGACCACATTGGTGCCGCCGCCCTGAGGCAACGCACGGCTCAAATAGAACGAGGAAATGTCGTTGGGCGTGGGTCGGGTCAGCATGGCGTACGACAGCACGGCCATGCCGCCACCCACCAGCACGGCCAGCAGCAAGTCGCGCAGGCGGCGCATGCGCGCGCGCTCCAGGCTACCCGGCAGCGGCGACACGCCTTCGATACGCCGTGGCAGCCAGCGCAGGCCGAGCAGGATCAGAACGGTGGTGACCACTTCCACCACCAACTGGGTCAGTGCCAGGTCGGGCGCAGAGAACCAGACGAAGGTGATGCAGGTCATCAGGCCGCAGACGCTGACCATGATCAGTGCCGCCAGGCGGTGGTACTTGGCCTGGTAGGCGGCGCCGATGGCGCAGGCAATGGCGATCAGCCACAGGGCGACGAATACACCGGAACCCGGAATCTTCGGGCGATCACCCCAGCTCAGGCCGCTATTGAGCATCGGCGTGAGGCCCGCGAGGAACGCGGCGAATACCAGCATGAACAGCTGCGACTGCAGCCGCCGGGTGGTGAACAGGCGTTCGATGCGACGCGCCAGCAACATCAGGTGAACCTGGCCGTGCTCGAACAGCCGCTTGCCATTGAAGCGCTCGATCACGGGCGGGTAGGGGAAGCGACCCAGGCGCAGTTGTTTGCGCAGCAACAGGTACAGGACGATGCCGCCGCTCATGGCGACCAGGCTCATGATCATCGGCGCGTTCCAGCCATGCCAGATGGCCAGGCTGTATTCCGGCAGGGTGCCGCCAACCACCGGCAGGGCCGCAGCGGCCAACAGGGGGCCGACCGACTGTGTGGGGAAGATGCCCACGACCAGGCACGTGAGCACCAGCAGTTCCACCGGAGCACGCATCCAGCGTGGCGGCTCGTGCGGGGTATGGGGCAGGTCCTGGGCCGTCGGCCCGAAGAACACATCGACGGTAAAGCGCAGGGCATACGCCACGCTGAAGGTGCCGGCCAGGGTGGCGATCACCGGCAGCGTGGCCTCGACCCAGGCGGTGGAGCTGATGAATACCGTTTCGGCGAAGAACATTTCCTTCGACAGGAAGCCGTTCATCAGCGGCACGCCGGCCATCGAGGCGCTGGCGACCATGGCCAGGGTCGCGGTGTAGGGCACCAGGCGGATCAGGCCGCTGAGGCGGCGAATGTCACGGGTGCCGCTCTCGTGGTCGATGATGCCGGCGGCCATGAACAGCGAGGCCTTGAAGGTGGCATGGTTGAGAATGTGGAATACCGCGGCGACGGCAGCCAGCGGGCTGTTAAGGCCCAGCAGCAGGGTAATCAGGCCCAGGTGGCTGATGGTCGAATAGGCCAGCAGGCCCTTGAGGTCATTTTGGAACATGGCGGCGAAAGCGCCGAGCAGCAGGGTGAGGGCGCCGGCACCGCCGACGATCCAGAACCACTCCTCGCTACCGGAGAGTACCGGCCACAGGCGTGCCAGCAGGAACACCCCGGCCTTGACCATGGTGGCCGAGTGCAAATAGGCCGACACCGGTGTGGGCGCTGCCATGGCGTGGGGCAGCCAGAACTGGAAGGGAAACTGTGCGCTCTTGGTCAGGGCGCCGATGAGTATCAGGGGCAGCAGCACCGGGTAAAGCGCATGCTGGCGGATGGTATGCCCGGCAGCCAGGACCTTGTCCAGGTCATAGCTGCCGACCACATGGCCGAGCAGCAGGGCCCCTACCAGCAGGCACAAGCCGCCTGCACCGGTTACCATCAGCGCCATGTAGGCGCCGCGACGGGCGTCGGCGCGGTGGTGCCAGTAGCCGATCAGCAGGAAGGAGAACAGGCTGGTCAGTTCCCAGAAGAACACCAGTTGGATCAGGTTGCCGGAGATGACCAGGCCGAGCATGGCGCCCATGAAGGCCAGGAAGAACGCGAAGAAGCGTGGTACCGGGTCTTGCGGTGACATGTAGTAGCGCGCATACAGCGATACCAGCGTGCCAATGCCCAGTACCAGCAACGAGAACAGCCAGGCAAAGCCGTCCATGCGCAACACCAGGTTCAGCCCCAGGCTGGGTAACCACAGGAACTCTTCGCGAATGACGCCACCATGGGCAATCTGAGGGTACAGAAGTGCTACCTGGACGGTGCCGACCAGGGCTACGAGCCCGGCAAGAATGGACTCGGCGTTACGTGCGTTGTGCGGCAGCACAGCTGCCAGGCAACTGCCCACGAACGGCAGAAGCAATAGCACTATCAAGGACATAGCGGCCTATTCTGGAGAAGTTTGCAAAGAATCATACGTGCCGAGGTGTTTATCACCAACACGCAAGCTGTCGCAGAATCCTACAAACCGGCTGTGACAAGCGGTTTTTTTATAACAGTTTTTTACAAAGAATAGCCGCTGTTGACTGTTTTACAGCCCCGCCTGGCCTTCGCCAGGGTTCTGCACATCACGTGTTTCGACGGTTTCGAGAGGGCGCCGCACCTTGAGTTCACTGACCACCACGGCAACCACGATCAGCAGGCCGCCGAGTAGCGCCACGCCAGGCAGGCGCTCGCCAGCCAGACGCCCGACGATGCCGGCCCACACCGGTTCACCGGCATAGATGAGTGTGGCGCGGGTAGGCGAGACCGACTTCTGTGCCCAGTTCATTGCCACTTGGATCACCGCACTCATTGCGCCCAGGCCCACTGCGCTGGCAAGCAACAGCCAGGAGAAGTCGGGGAGGCGCTCCTGGGTCGGCACGATCATGAGAAACGCCAGCAGCGATGCGGTCGCAAGTTGTACCACCGTAACCCGGCGCACATCGACCTGACCGGCGTAGCGGCTGATCAGAATGATTTCACCGGCGATGGCCACGGCGCTGATCAGGGTGACCAGTTCGCCCTCGCTGAAACGCAGGCTGCCGCCTTCCGGCCCGGCCAGCAGCATCAGGCCGATGAATGCCAGGCAGATACCCATGCTGGGCATCAGGCCAGGCCGCCGCCCCAGCACCAGCCACTGCAGCAGCGGCACGAACGGGACGTACAGCGCAGTGATGAACGCTGACTGGCTGCTGCTGATGGTTTGCAGGCCCATGGTCTGCAGGCCATAGCCGAGCATGATCGACACGCCGATCAGCATGCCGGCCTTCAGTTCGGTGAAGGTCAGGCCGGGCAGCGCTCGCGCCGAGACCACACCAACGAACAGCGCGGCTGCCGCAAAACGCAGGCCGACGAAGAACATCGGGCCGCTGACGGTCATTACGTTATGCACCAACAGGAAAGTGCCGCCCCACAACATGGTGATGAATACCAGCACCAGTTCGGCCTTGCTCAGGCGGAAGGTGACGGCAGGGGTAGGCTTGCTGCTGGGCTGATTCATGGTCTTGCACACTCGGAAAGGGCGGCGCACAATCGCCGCAAAAGTGGGCAGTATACTGCGCAATCTTGACCAGTGAGCAATATAGTGCACAAGGATTCTTCGCACCGGGCATCGGTGCTGCAACATGTCAGCCTCAATGTGCGCAGTCTGCGCAACGCCGCCGGCTTGAGTCAGGCGGCGCTGGCCGAGCGTTCAGGGGTCAGCCGGCGCATGCTGGTCGCGATCGAGGCGGGCGAGAAGAATGTCAGCCTGACCACATTGGACCTGATTGCCGAAGCCTTGGGCGTGGCTTTCAGTAACCTGATCCAGGCGCCAGACCTGCGCGACCCCGGGCGCATTGAAGAGCTGGCGTGGGCTGGCGAACACCCGCAGAGCCGAGCGGTGTTGCTGGGCACCAGCCCGGCAAGGCGCGAGGTGGAACTTTGGGAATGGACCCTGGCACCGGGGGAGTGCTATCACAGTGAGGCCGATGCCGAAGGCTGGAGCGAGCAGATTTATGTGGTCGATGGGCAGCTGACGCTGATCATCGAAGAGGTCGAGCATCGCTTGCAGGTGGGGCAGTTCCATGTGTTCCCCAGCAACTGCCGGTATGCCTACCGTAACGATGGCGTGGTGGCTGTTCGGTTTGTGCGCAATGTGGCGATTTGAGGCTGCAGGCTTTGGGGCTGCTGTGCAGCCCCAAAGGTCTCAAGCCGATCAGCTTTTCAGCAGCTCGTCGGTCTTCACCACATTGGCATAGGCAAACGCCAACGCCGCCATCGCCGAATCGTGCACATGAGCCGCCGGCACCTGCTTGCCGTCGAACGCCAGGGGCAGGGTTGCGCAGGCATCGTGCGCCACAGTCACTTGATAGCCCAGGTCGGCTGCAGCCCGGGTGGCGGCGTCAATGCACATGTGGCTCATGCTGCCGACGATGGTCAGCGCCTCGACGCCATGCCGGTCCAGCGTGTGCTCTAGATCGGTATCGAGGAAGGCGTTGACCTTGTGCTTGAGCACCACCGGCTCGCTCGGCAATGGCTCGACCTTGGCGTGGATGGCCGCACCCTGCGAGCCGGGGGCAAAGAAGGGTGCATCGGCAGTGTCGAACTCATGCCGTACATGGACCACCAGGTCGCCGCGCTGGCGTGCGGCTGCCAGCAGGCGGGCGGCGTTGTCGGCCGCCTGGTCGGCGCCATCGAGGGGCCACTTGCCGCCCGGGAAGTAGTCGTTCTGGATGTCGATGATGATCAGTGCCTGCTTGCTCATGCTGCCTCCTGTGGCAGTAGTCGTCGAGAGACGTTAGTTATAGGCTGTGTTCACTCACCTGAGGATTGGCGCGAACGACACTATGCGGGCAAAAACTGACACCGGCGCTAACCTGGATATCGGCTTGCTGCTATACCCCGGCGTGCAGCGCGCCGCTGTGCATGGCCTGGCCGACCTGTTCCTGGTGGCCAACCGGGTTGCGGCCGAGCTGGGGGCCGTCGAGCTGCCGCACATTCGCGTCAGTTGCTGGCAGGCAGATGAGGCGGGGCAGTTGTTGCCTGCGCCGGATAACTCAGCTGTCACCGTGCCGGGCCTGCGCGTCCTGATCATTCCGCCAAGCCTGGAGTCAGCTCCGCAAGCCGAGTTGCTCGAACGTCATCGCGCGCCGCTGTGCCTGCTGCACGGGCGTGGTACGGTGCTGGCGTCGGTATGCATCGGTGTATTTTTCATTGCCGCCAGCGGTTTGCTCGATGGGCGCCCGGCCTGCACGCACTGGAATTATGTGCATGCGCTTGCCCAGCGCTTCCCCAGGGTGCGGGTAGAGGCCCAGCAGCCGTTGCTGGATGACGGCGACATCGTGACCTCGGCAGGGTTGATGGCCTGGACGGACCTCGGCTTGCGCTTGCTGGAGCGCTTTTTGGGGGCGACGGTGGCTCAGGAGACCGCTCGCTATCTGGCCGTCGATCCGGTCGCGGCGCCGCTGCCCGGCGCTGTGTTCAACCCGCGCCTGGACCACGGCGACGAGGCCGTGTTGAAGGTGCAGCACTGGTTGCAGGGCAATGGCGGGCAGGATGCTGACCTGGCCACGATGGCTGCCTGCGCGGGGCTGGAGGCGCGCACTTTCTTGCGGCGCTTTCGTGCCGCTACCGGGCTGCGCCCGACCGAGTATTGCCAGCAGGTGAGGGTGGGGCGTGCATGCCGCTTGCTGGAGTTTACCCGGCGCACCGTCGAACAGATCGCGTGGGGTGTCGGCTATCAGGATCCGGGCGCCTTTCGCAAGGTATTCCAGCGTGTCACTGGCCTTACCCCGAGTGAATATCGGCGGCGGTTTGCGGTATCCGGCCAGGCGCTATAGAAACCACTTGACCTTGACTTTGCTTGAGGTTTTACCCTGCTCGGCATCGCGCTGCATGCGTACGTAGCCAGGAGACTGTCGATGTTGGCATCACCTCATGCCTTGTGGTTTACCCAGATGATCGAATACGAAGTGCCCAGTATGTGCCAGCAAGCGTTGGCTCAGGCCCTGGTGGCGCGTAGTGAAGCGTTGGCTGCGCGTTGCGAAGGGCTGCAGGGTGTGAGCATCCAGGCCAGCGACGATGGCAGCCGGGTGTTGCAGTACTTGCAATGGCAGTCACGCCAGGCCTGGGCGGCGGCGGCCGTGCACTTCATCGAGGAATCCTTTCTTGACCTGCTGGGCCAGCATCAGGCACGCGGCGTCAACTTCGCCGCCTACCAGGCCCTGCGCAGCCTGGTGCGCGGCGACGATGGCGTCCTGCATTGCCAGGTGGGCGGTCCTCAGGCATACCAAGGTGCGTAGTGCGGGTAGCGATCCAGGCGGGCACCTATGACCATTTCGCTGATCCATGCCGCCAGGAGCGAGCTGTACGCTTTCTGGCTCTCTTCGCTGGACAGTGCGTGGTCGGCGCCGTCGACGATGCGATGGGTGAGCGAGTGGGCGTTGACGAACGCCGAGCGGTAGTTCATCAAGGTACTGTGCGGCACGTAGTCATCCTGCTCTGACTCAACCAGCAGCACATCCCCGCCGAATTCGGCGCACGCGGCCAGCGCGCGGTTGTCGGCCGGGCCCAGGTGGCGTTGGCGATAGGCATTCAGGCGTTGACGGTCAAGGGTTTGCTTCGGGGTGCCCCATTCGTCATCCCAGTACATGGCAGGTACCCGCAGGGCCAGCCATCTGACCGGCCGTTCGCGGGTCAGCAGAGTCGCCAGGTAACCGCCATAGCTGCTGCCGATAATGGCGATGGCGCTGCTGTCGACAGCCGGGTGGCTGACCAGTCGATCGTAAGCCACCAGCAAGTCCTGCAGGTTTTGTTCACGGGTGACCGTGAGGCGTTGGCTTTCGGTCTTTTCGTGACCGCGCAGGTCGAAGGTCATGCACACGCATCCCAATCCGGTGATATGCCGGGCGCGGGCCAGGTCACGTTGCTGGCTGCCGCCCCAGCCGTGTACGAAGAGAATGCCCGGCATTTTGGTGCCCGGGCTGACCAAGGTGCCGGCGATGCGGTCATTCTCGACCTGCAGTTCAACGGTTTCACTCTGAATGGCCATGTTCGCGAATCCGCGCAAATTTACTGAGTTGTCCGAGTTCACTGTCGTTTCCTTGGTAAAAGAGGGTGGCGTCAGTGGGCAGGTCGGGGTTGCCGAATACTTCGTGGGTGGAGGCACGCACCCGTTGCAATGCGGGGTCATCGGCAAATGCCTGCAGGGCCAACAGTTCGGCAGTGCTGGCACCACCCAGGCGCCAGGATTGTTCGAGCACCCCGCTGCACAGATGGCCCGAAGGGCTGGTGCCGCGGGCGATGTCATAGTTGCGACGAGAGGCGACAAAGCCCGGGAAGTGTTGCTCGGCGGCTTGTTCGTAAACCATGGCCTGGTTGATGGCAAGGCGCAGGTGGTCTTCCAGTGGGAGCTGTAGCAACGCCTGATAGTCGCCACGTACCACCACCAGGTCAGAACCGCCGTAGACCTCGATGCCCTGATGGTCACGTGTCAGTTGCTGGGTGCCATAGTAGCTGCTGGTCAAGCCGGCGACGCGCACCTGGCCGACGCTGAAGGTTTGCACCTGGCTCAGGTCTTCTTCGAGCACCAGGCCCCACAGCGCCAACGTTTGGTCATCCATACCGGCCAGCAGAGGCTCCAGGGCGTCTGCAGTGGTGATGACCTGTTGCCCACGTCCTGCGCAAGCCAGTACCGGTTTGACCCTCAGCGGGCCGTCGAGCAGCAGCAACTGTGCGGCAGTGCGAGCGTCGGCTTTGCTGAACACGGTGTAGCCGCGCAGCAGGGCATCGCTGGCCTGTCGGGCAAAGGCGTCGGTCCAGCCCGGCGGGAAGCTGGCCTCGGCGGGTAACGGGTGAGAGATCGCCTTGGTTGCCATGTAGGGGTGCGGCACCATGCCGCCAAATAGGTCCTGTTCGCTGCAAATACCCAAGGCGGCATATCGCCTGGGGTCGATCAGGGTCTCGGTTGGCAGATAATAGTAGGCATCGGCAGCATCTGGCGGCCGCATGGGCTGTATAAGTGGGCAGCCCAGCAAACGTGCCAGGCCTTCGGCAAGCTTGAGATGAACGCCGTGCTCGTGTTCCGGCGTGTGGTCGCGGGTGTCAAGCAACACCACGCCGGCTTTCGGTTCGATGGCACTGGGCATGGTCATTTGCCTGTGTGCAATGAGTGTACTGTGTGTGAAGCCGGTGTCTTGGGTAAGTTCAGGGGAACTTGATCGGTGGTCCTGGTCCTGTTGTAGGAAGCGTCCTATTGGCACAGGGCGTGGTGGGCAATGCATGCCGTATCTTGGTCGTCGCGATTGCAGCGCCTTGGTGGCTGTTCCATTATCGGCCTATTGGATCAACCGTTATGAAGTCGCAGGAGAGCGCATGAACGTCCAGACCACCCTTGAGCAAAGCGTGCCGCAGCGACTGGTGCACGTGCGCCAAGCCATGGCGGCAGCGGGCATCGATGCCTTGCTGGTACCTTCGGCCGACCCCCATCTTTCCGAATACCTGCCCGGTTACTGGCAGGGGCGCCAGTGGCTTTCGGGGTTCCAGGGCTCGGTCGGCACGCTGGTGGTGACGCCTGGGTTTGCCGGGCTGTGGGTCGATAGCCGCTACTGGGAGCAGGCAGCTCAGGAGCTGGAGGGCAGCGGCATCGAACTGATGAAACTGTTGCCGGGTAAACCCGGAGCGTTGGAATGGTTGGCCGAAAACGTCGAGCCCAACGGTCGCGTGGCAGTGGATGGTGCGGTCATGGCCCTGGCTTCGGCGCGCCAGCTGGCCGAGCGGCTGAAGGCGCGTGGAGCGCAGTTGGTGACTGACATGGACCTGCTGGGTCAGGTCTGGGACGGGCGCCCGGCGCTGCCAGGTAACCCGGTGTACCAGCACCTGCCGCCCCACGCCACGGTGAGCCGGGCGGATAAGCTCGCGCAATTGCGCCAGGGCATCCTGGCCAAGGGGGCCGACTGGCACTTCATCGCTACCCTGGATGACATTGCCTGGCTATTCAACCTGCGCGGCAGCGATGTCTCTTACAATCCGGTTTTCCTGGCCTTTGCCCTGATCAATCAGCAGCAGGCCATCCTGTTCGTGGGCCAGGACAAGGTGGGCGCGCACCTGCGTCATGTGCTGGAGGTCGACGGCATCGAGGTGCGCGACTACAGCGAAGCAGGCAAGGCGCTTGGCACCGTTCCTGCGGGGGCGCGGCTGCTGGTGGACCCGGCCCGGGTCACCTGCGGCCTGCTGGACAACCTGGCGGCAGAGGTGGTGGTTGTCGAGGGGCTCAACCCCACCACGCTGAGCAAGTCCTGTAAAAGTGACGACGACCTGGTGCATATTCGCCAGGTCATGGAGCAGGACGGCGCAGCCTTGTGCGAGTTTTTCGCCTGGTTCGAGGCGAACCTCGGCCGGGAGGCCATTACGGAGCTGACGGTTGACGAGCAATTGAGTGCCGCGCGTGCTCGACGCCCTGATTTCGTGTCGCTGAGCTTTTCTACCATTGCCGCCTTCAATGGCAATGGCGCGATGCCACACTACCGTGCCACCGAGCAGTCGCATGCGCTCATCGAGGGTAATGGCTTGCTCCTGATCGACTCGGGCGGTCAATACCTGGGCGGCACTACCGACATCACCCGCATGGTGCCGGTCGGTAACCCCAGTCTGGCACAGAAGCAGGACTGCACCCGTGTACTCAAGGGCATGATTGCCCTGTCGCGTGCCACGTTCCCGCGAGGGGTACTGTCGCCGATGCTCGACGCCATTGCCCGGGCGCCGATCTGGGCTGACCAGGTCGACTATGGCCATGGTACCGGCCACGGGGTGGGCTACTTCATGAACGTGCACGAGGGGCCTCAAGTAATCGCCTACCAGGCGGCACCCGCACCGCAGACGGCCATGCAAGCGGGCATGATCAGCTCGATCGAGCCGGGTACGTACCGCCCGGGGCAGTGGGGCGTTCGCATCGAGAACCTGGTGGTCAACCGCGAAGCGGGGAGGAGTGCCTTTGGTGACTTCCTGCAATTCGAGACCTTGACGCTGTGCCCTATCGACACCCGCTGTCTGTTGCCCGAGTTGCTGACCAAGGAAGAGGTGGAGTGGCTGAACGGCTATCACGCCCGCGTACGTGAGCGCCTGGCGCCCTTGCTCAAAGGGGATGCGCGAGCCTGGTTGGAGGTGCGTACTGCACCGCTGTAACGCAGATGAAAAAGGGCAGTTTACGAGCTGCCCTTTACTCTATTTACAGATGACAATCATGCTACGGCTGGTGTAACCCGCCGGGTTGATGCCAAACAAGTAGTCACCGGCTTCTTCATCGCTATCGCCCGAGCGCGCAACAACCCGGTAGCCACGCGTGCTGCAGGAACTTGCGGCCTTGCTGTAGCAATTGTCCCACGAGGAAGAAAGGCCGGAGCAATTGATATGCAGGCCCTTCTTGCCCCTTTTGACCTCGGTCTTGGCTGTGGCGGCACATCCAGCAATAGCCAAGATGGCCAGGATGAGAAAAATTTGTTTCATTCCTGTCCTTAAATGCAGGGCAAATCAGTTGTCACGACCCTGTCGTTGTCGCTTCGGTTCTTCCTGAACCTTCCCCCAGCGTCCGTGTTCGGCCCAGTAGATAGCGTAAAGATGATGATTCTGTGACAGCTTAATCAGCGAGGCGGGCTGCTACAATCACTAATCCTTTCTCAAATGAAAATATTTCTCATATCAGTCTGCTGCGATGGCCGGGCTGGGTGCCTTGCGCATGGACAGGGTGGTGCCGACCGAGGCGGTAATGATTGCCAGAATCGCCAGCCATTGAGTAAGCGTCAGCACCTCGCCGAGGAAAAGCAGGCCGGACAATGCCCCAAATGCCGGTTCGATGCTCATCAGGGTGCCGAACGTGCGCGCCGGGATTCGCGTGAGGGCAACCATTTCCAGGCTGTATGGCAGGGCGGTGGACAGTATTGCAACGGCCAACGCCATGGGGATTACGGCAGGTGTGAGCAGAGCGCTACCGGCGTGGGCGATACCGATGGGGGCGACGAACAGGGCCGCGACTACCACCCCCAGGGCTGCGCTCTGGATGCCGTGTTCGGCCCCTGCACGTTGTCCGAACAGGATGTACAGCGCCCAGCACACACCCGCCCCCAGCGCATAGGCGGCGCCCACTGGGTCGAGTGCCTGGCCGCTGTGACCTGCTGGCAGCAACAGCAGCAGCCCAGCGATGGCGAGGGCAATCCACAGGAAATCGATCGGTCGGCGCGAGGAGAAGATCGCCACGGCCAACGGGCCGGTGAATTCCAGGGCCACGGCGATACCGATGGGTACCGTTTGCAGGGCCATATAGAAGAGGAAGTTCATGCCGCCCAGTGCCATGCCGTAGATGACCACGTTGCGCAACGTGTTGGCGGTCATGCGTACCCGCCACGGGCGCAATATAAGCAGCATGATGATGCTGGCAAAGATCAGGCGCAGGGTGGTGGTGCCTTGTGCGCCGATGATGGGGAACATGCTTTTGGCCAGAGAGGCGCCGGACTGAATCGATGCCATGGCGATAAGCAGTAGGCCGATCGGGAAGAGGGTGGCGGCCAGGCTGCGGGGCTGGGTGTTCATTTAGGTGCGGCAATCCTTTGGCGAGGGAGGTGGTGAGCAATATAGTGCGCAATTGGTGGGGTGGGTGGTAGCCCTCAAATGGCTTTGCCAGAAATATTTCAAATCATTGAAATTAAAGGTTGACCTTCTCGATGGCCTCCCTATAATGCGCACCACTCCAACGCGGTAGCGAAGCAAAGCTAGCCACTGTGTTGAGTCAAGTGCTTGAAGCTAAACGAGTTTTTCGCAAAAAACTTCAAAATAAACGCTTGACAGGCTCTGAGGAAAGCGTAGAATGCGCGCCTCGGTTGAGACGAAAAGCTC
>NZ_JBQENN010000046.1:0-17743 GCF_052044625.1 Pseudomonas sp. 22515 | reverse complement strand
CCGGCGCCGACGGTACGACCGCCTTCACGGATAGCGAAGCGCAGACCGTCTTCCATTGCGATGGTCTTGATCAGGGTAACAGTCATCTGAATGTTGTCACCTGGCATTACCATTTCAACGCCTTCCGGCAGTTCGCAGTTACCGGTCACGTCAGTGGTACGGAAGTAGAACTGTGGACGGTAGCCTTTGAAGAACGGCGTGTGACGGCCGCCTTCTTCCTTCGACAGGACGTAGACTTCTGCGGTGAACTTGGTGTGCGGCTTGACCGAACCTGGCTTGACCAGAACCTGACCACGCTCAACGTCGTCACGCTTGGTGCCACGCAGCAGAACGCCGCAGTTCTCGCCAGCACGACCTTCGTCCAGCAGCTTGCGGAACATCTCAACACCGGTGCAGGTGGTGGTGGTGGTGTCACGCAGACCAACGATTTCCAGCGGATCCTGAACGCGGACGATACCACGCTCGATACGACCGGTAACAACGGTACCACGACCCGAAATCGAGAACACGTCTTCGATCGGCATCAGGAACGGCTGGTCGATAGCACGAACTGGCTCAGGAATGTAGCTGTCCAGAGTTTCTACCAGCTTCTTAACAGCGGTAGTGCCCATTTCGTTGTCGTCTTTGCCTTCCAGCGCCATACGAGCCGAACCGATGATGATCGGGGTGTCGTCGCCTGGGAAGTCATAGGTGGACAGCAGGTCGCGAACTTCCATCTCGACCAGTTCCAGCAGCTCAGCGTCATCTACCAGGTCAGCCTTGTTCAGGAAGACCACGATGTACGGAACGCCCACCTGACGGGACAGCAGGATGTGCTCACGGGTTTGTGGCATCGGACCATCGGCGGCCGAGCAAACCAGGATCGCGCCGTCCATCTGGGCAGCACCGGTGATCATGTTCTTCACGTAGTCAGCGTGACCTGGGCAGTCAACGTGAGCGTAGTGACGAATGGTCGAGTTGTACTCAACGTGAGCGGTGTTGATGGTGATACCGCGCGCTTTTTCTTCCGGAGCCGAGTCGATCTTGTCGAACTCAACGATTGCCGAACCGAAAACTTCGGAGCAAACGCGAGTCAGAGCTGCGGTCAGAGTGGTCTTACCGTGGTCAACGTGGCCGATAGTGCCGACGTTAACGTGGGGAAGGGAACGATCAAATTTTTCTTTAGCCACGACAGTGAACCTCTTGCCTAAAGGGGATTAGCCTTGTTTTTTAACGAGTGCTTCGACGATGTTCGACGGAGCTTCGGCGTATTTGGAGAACTCCATGGAGTAGCTTGCGCGACCCTGAGACATGGAACGAACGTCGGTTGCGTAACCGAACATCTCTCCGAGCGGTACTTCAGCACGGACGACACGGCCAGAGACCGACTCATCCATACCCTGGACCAGACCACGACGACGGTTCAGGTCACCCATCACGTCACCCAGGTAGTCTTCCGGGGTTACAACTTCGACTTTCATGATCGGCTCGAGAACCACGCCACCGCCCTTCTGGGCCAGTTGCTTGGTCGCCATCGAAGCAGCGATTTTGAACGCCATTTCGTTGGAGTCGACGTCGTGGTACGAACCGTCGAATACCGCGGCCTTCAGGCCGATCAGAGGATAACCGGCAACAACGCCGTTTTTCATCTGCTCTTCGATACCCTTCTGGATCGCAGGGATGTATTCCTTAGGAATCACACCACCAACGACTTCGTTGGAGAACACCAGACCTTCAGTGATGTTGCCCTTGTCGTCCACGTCCGGCTCGGAGAAGCGAACCCAGCAGTGACCGAACTGACCACGACCACCCGACTGACGAACGAACTTGCCTTCGATCTCGACGTTGGATTTGGTGATCTTCTCGCGGTACGAAACCTGCGGCTTGCCGATGTTGGCTTCGACGTTGAATTCGCGCTTCATGCGGTCAACGAGGATATCCAGGTGCAGCTCACCCATACCGGAGATGATGGTCTGACCGGTTTCTTCATCGGTCTTGACGCGGAACGATGGGTCTTCCTGAGCCAGCTTGCCCAGTGCGATACCCATCTTCTCCTGGTCCTGCTTGGTTTTCGGCTCTACAGAGAGCGAAATCACAGGCTCAGGGAAGTCCATACGCTCAAGGATGATCGGCTTGTCGGCGTTGCACAGGGTATCACCAGTGGTGACGTCCTTCATGCCGATCAGAGCAGCGATGTCGCCTGCACGTACTTCTTTGATCTCTTCACGCTGGTTGGCGTGCATCTGGACCATACGACCAACGCGCTCTTTCTTGCCCTTGACCGAGTTGATGACGGAGTCACCGGAGGTCAGGAAGCCCGAGTAAACGCGAACGAAGGTCAGAGTACCAACGAACGGGTCGGTGGCAATCTTGAAGGCCAGGGCCGAGAACGGCTCGTCGTCGTCAGCATGACGCTCGTCGAATTGCTCTGGCTTGACTTCGTCCTTAGGCACATCGATCAGGTCAGGGTGGATACCCTTGATCGCAGGGATCTCGGTCGGAGCTGGCAGGAAGTCGATAACTGCGTCGAGAACCAGGGGAACACCCTTGTTCTTGAACGACGAACCGCAGACAGCCGGAACGATCTCGCTGGCCAGGGTGCGCGCGCGCAGGCCTGCCTTGATCTCTTCGACGGACAGCTCACCTTCTTCAAGGTACTTGTTCATCAGCTCTTCGGTGGCTTCGGCGGCGGCTTCAACCATGTTGTTGCGCCATTCGTTAGCCAGCTCGACCATATCCGCAGGAATTTCTTCCTCGCGGTAGGTAGTACCCTTGTCGTCGTCGTTCCAGTAGATAGCCTTCATCTTGATCAGGTCAACCTGACCCTGGAAGTTATCTTCCGAACCGATGGCCAGCTGAACAGGAACCGGAGTGTGACCCAGACGGTTCTTGATCTGACCTACGACGCGCAGGAAGTTTGCACCAGCACGGTCCATCTTGTTCACGTAAACAACACGCGGAACGCCGTACTTGTTGGCCTGACGCCATACGGTTTCGGACTGCGGCTCAACGCCGGAGGTGCCACAGAACACAACGACCGCGCCGTCGAGTACACGCAGCGAACGCTCTACTTCAATGGTGAAGTCAACGTGGCCAGGGGTATCGATGACGTTTACGCGGTAGTTGTCATACTGACCACGGGAACCCTTCCAGAAGGTGGTAACGGCAGCGGAGGTAATGGTGATACCCCGCTCCTGCTCCTGCACCATCCAGTCGGTGGTCGCGGCGCCGTCATGCACCTCGCCCATTTTGTGGCTCAGACCTGTGTAGAACAGGATCCGCTCGGTAGTGGTGGTCTTGCCCGCGTCAACGTGGGCACAGATACCAATGTTACGGTAGCGGTTAATTGCTGTAGTACGAGCCATAAAGCCCTCGCAAAAAGATTGATGCTTGAATTAGAAGCGGTAGTGCGAGAACGCTTTGTTGGCTTCAGCCATACGGTGAACGTCTTCACGCTTCTTGACTGCAGCACCCTTGCCTTCGGCAGCATCCAGCAGCTCGCCGGCCAGACGCAGAGCCATCGACTTCTCGCCGCGTTTGCGGGCGTAGTCTACGAGCCAGCGCATTGCCAGAGCGTTACGACGGGATGGACGAACTTCAACCGGAACCTGGTAAGTGGCACCGCCGACACGACGGGACTTTACTTCGACCAGCGGAGCGATGGCGTCGAGAGCTTTCTCGAAGATTTCCAGGGGGTCGCTGTTCTTGCGTGCTTTGACGGTATCCAGGGCACCGTAAACGATGCGCTCGGCTACGGCCTTCTTGCCGCTTTCCATCACGTGGTTCATGAACTTCGCGAGGATCTGGGATCCGTACTTCGGATCGTCAAGGATCTCACGTTTTGCTGCTACACGACGTCTTGGCATGATAAGCCCTCAAACGGTCTTCAGGTTAGCCCGGGACCAGGTCATTCGACCCACGCCCGACCTTACTCTTATCGACTCAAAAAAATGGATGTCTGCAAACGACCGATTACTTCGGACGCTTGGTACCGTACTTCGAACGACCCTGGTTACGGCCTTTAACGCCCGAAGTATCCAGAGAGCCGCGAACGGTGTGGTAACGAACACCTGGCAAGTCTTTTACACGGCCGCCACGAATCAGGACGACGCTGTGCTCTTGCAGGTTGTGGCCTTCACCACCGATGTACGAGGAAACCTCGAAACCGTTGGTCAGACGCACACGGCATACTTTACGCAGTGCCGAGTTAGGTTTTTTCGGCGTGGTGGTGTACACACGGGTGCACACGCCACGACGCTGCGGGCAGTTCTGCAGCGCAGGAACGTCGGACTTCTCGACCGAACGCTTACGCGGCTGACGTACCAGCTGGTTGATAGTTGCCATCTACTAGCTCCACTGATTGTCTTGCGACTCTATTGTCTTGCAAGAAAGCCAAAAATTGGCGAGACGGAGCCTCACCAAATTTAAGGGTACAAAAGTCTAAAGAGGATCTTGCACCCAGTCAAGACGAGGCCCCGGCCCTCCCCGCCCGATCATCGGCAACATTTCATGTCGCCGATGCTCGCCCGAGGCTTGCCGGGGCCTTGCCCTGTACTTAGTTACCGCTGGAATTCAGCGCTTCGGTCAGTGCAGCTTCCACTTCACTGGCGCTTACACGCAGCGGTTTGTCGGCATCACGGCGACGCTTACGCTCGCTGTGGTAGGCCAGACCAGTACCAGCCGGGATCAGACGACCCACGACCACGTTCTCTTTCAGGCCGCGCAGGTAGTCGCGCTTGCCGGTTACAGCCGCTTCGGTCAGTACGCGGGTGGTTTCCTGGAAGGAAGCCGCGGAGATGAACGACTCGGTGGACAGCGAGGCCTTGGTGATACCCAGCAGCACACGGGTGAACTTGGAGATGAACTTGTCCTCGCCAGCGAGACGCTCGTTCTCTACCAACACCTGGGTCAGTTCCATCTGGTCGCCCTTGATGAAGCTGGAATCGCCCGACTCGGAGATCTCGACCTTGCGCAGCATCTGACGCAGGATGGTCTCGATGTGCTTGTCGTTGATCTTCACGCCTTGCAGACGGTAAACATCCTGGATCTCGTTGACGATGTACTTCGCCAGCGCGCTCACACCCAGCAGACGCAGGATGTCATGCGGATCGCTCGGGCCGTCGGAGATAACTTCGCCGCGGTTTACCTGTTCACCTTCGAAGACGTTCAGGTGGCGCCACTTCGGAATCAGCTCTTCGTACGGATCGCTACCGTCGGTCGGAGTGATTACCAGGCGACGCTTGCCCTTGGTCTCTTTACCGAATGCGATGGTGCCGCTGACTTCAGCCAGAATCGAGGCTTCTTTCGGACGACGCGCTTCGAACAGGTCGGCAACACGCGGCAGACCACCGGTAATGTCACGGGTCTTCGACGTTTCTTGCGGGATACGCGCGATAACGTCACCAACACCGATCTGCGCACCGTCAGCCACACCGACAAGGGCGTTGGCTGGCAGGAAGTACTGGGCAGGTACGTCGGTACCTGGCAGGTACAGGTCCTTGCCTGAGGCATCGACCATCTTGATTGCTGGACGGATTTCCTTGCCTGCGGCAGGGCGATCCTTGACGTCCAGTACTTCAATGTTGGTCAAGCCAGTCAGTTCATCGGTCTGACGCTTGATGGTGATGTTTTCTTCCATGCCCACGAAGGTCACGGTACCTTTCAGCTCGGTAACGATCGGGTGAGTGTGCGGGTCCCACTTGGCAACGATGGCGCCAGCTTCGACCTTTTCACCTTCCTTGACCGAAATCACCGCACCGTAAGGCAGCTTGTAGCGCTCACGCTCACGACCGAACTCGTCGGCAATCGCCAACTCACCCGAACGCGATACGGCAACCAGGTTACCGTCGGCACGCTCAACCTGCTTCAGGTTGTGCAGACGCACCATACCGCCATTCTTCACCTGGACGCTGTCGGCAGCCGAAGTACGGCTTGCGGCACCACCGATGTGGAACGTACGCATGGTCAGCTGGGTACCCGGCTCACCGATCGACTGGGCAGCGATAACGCCGACAGCTTCACCGATGTTCACCTGATGACCGCGAGCCAGGTCACGACCGTAGCACTTGGCGCAGATGCCGTAGCGGGTTTCGCAGTTGATCGGCGAACGCACGATCACTTCGTCGATGCTGTTCAGCTCGATGAACTCAACCCACTGCTCGTCGACCAAGGTACCGGCCGGAACGATAACGTCCTCGGAGCCTGGCTTGAACACGTCACGGGCGATGACACGACCCAATACACGCTCACCCAGCGGCTCTACAACGTCGCCGCCTTCGATGTGTGGGGTCATCACCAGGCCCTGATCGGTGCCGCAGTCGATCTCGGTCACAACCAGATCCTGGGCAACGTCCACCAGACGACGAGTCAGGTAACCGGAGTTAGCGGTTTTCAGTGCGGTATCCGCCAGACCCTTACGAGCACCGTGAGTCGAGATGAAGTACTGAAGTACGCTCAGACCTTCACGGAAGTTCGCAGTGATCGGCGTCTCGATGATGGAGCCGTCCGGCTTGGCCATCAGACCACGCATACCGGCCAGCTGACGGATCTGGGCTGCGGAACCCCGCGCACCCGAGTCAGCCATCATGTACATCGAGTTGAAGGACTCTTGCTCGACTTCCTTGCCTTCGCGGTCGATGACCTTCTCTTTCGAGAGGTTGGCCATCATCGCCTTGGACACTTCGTCGTTCGCCTTCGACCACAAGTCGATGACCTTGTTGTACTTCTCGCCCTGGGTTACCAGACCGGAGGCGTACTGGCTCTCGATTTCCTTCACTTCGTCGGTAGCGTTACCGATGATGCGGGCTTTCTCGTCTGGGATAACGAAGTCGTTAACACCGATGGAAACGCCAGAAATGGTCGAGTAAGCGAAACCGGTGTACATCAGCTGGTCGGCGAAGATAACGGTCTCTTTCAGACCAACCACGCGATAGCACTGGTTGATCAGCTTGGAGATCGCCTTTTTCTTCATCGGCTGGTTGACCACGTCGTACGGCAGACCTGCTGGCACAACCTGGAACAGCAGCGCACGGCCGACGGTGGTGTCGACGATGCGGGTGTTCTTGACCACCGAGCCATCACGCTCTTTCACGGTTTCGTTGATACGAACCTTGATTTTCGCGTGCAGGGCGGCTTCGCCGGCGCGGAATACGCGGTCGACTTCCTGCAGGTCGGCGAACACGCGACCCTCGCCCTTGGCATTGATCGCTTCACGGGTCATGTAATACAGACCCAGTACAACGTCCTGCGACGGAACGATGATTGGCTCACCGTTGGCTGGCGACAGGATGTTGTTGGTCGACATCATCAGCGCACGCGCTTCGAGCTGGGCTTCCAGGGTCAGCGGCACGTGAACGGCCATCTGGTCGCCGTCGAAGTCGGCGTTGTACGCAGCACAGACCAGCGGGTGCAGCTGGATAGCCTTACCTTCGATCAGTACGGGTTCAAACGCCTGGATACCCAGACGGTGAAGAGTCGGTGCACGGTTGAGCAGTACGGGGTGTTCGCGAATCACTTCGGCGAGAACGTCCCACACCTCTGGCAGCTCGCGCTCGACCATCTTCTTGGCAGCCTTGATGGTGGTCGCCAGACCACGCATTTCCAGCTTGCCGAAAATGAACGGCTTGAACAGCTCGAGGGCCATCTTCTTCGGCAGACCGCACTGGTGCAGACGCAGGGTCGGACCTACGGTAATTACCGAACGGCCGGAGTAGTCAACACGCTTACCGAGCAAGTTCTGACGGAAGCGACCTTGCTTACCTTTGATCATGTCGGCCAGGGACTTCAGCGGACGCTTGTTCGAGCCAGTGATGGCGCGACCACGGCGGCCGTTGTCCAGCAGGGCGTCGACCGCTTCCTGCAGCATGCGCTTTTCGTTGCGCACGATGATGTCCGGCGCCGACAGATCCAGCAGGCGCTTCAGACGGTTGTTACGGTTGATCACCCGACGATACAGGTCGTTCAGGTCGGAGGTCGCAAAACGGCCACCATCCAGCGGCACCAGCGGACGCAGGTCCGGCGGCAGCACTGGCAGAACGGTCAGGACCATCCACTCAGGCAGGTTGCCCGAGCCCTGGAAAGCTTCCATCAGCTTCAGACGCTTGGAAAGCTTCTTGATCTTGGTTTCCGAGTTGGTCTGCGGAATTTCTTCGCGCAGGCGGCCGATCTCGTGCTCCAGGTCGATAGCGTGCAGCAGCTCGCGGACAGCCTCGGCACCCATGCGGGCATCGAAGTCGTCACCGAACTCTTCCAGCGCTTCGAAGTACTGCTCGTCGTTCAGCAGCTGGCCCTTTTCCAGGGTAGTCATGCCCGGGTCGATAACGACATAGCTCTCGAAGTAGAGCACGCGCTCGATATCACGCAGGGTCATGTCCATCAGCAGGCCGATACGGGACGGCAGCGACTTCAGGAACCAGATGTGGGCAACCGGCGAGGCCAGCTCGATGTGCGCCATGCGCTCACGACGAACCTTCGCCAGGGCAACTTCAACGCCGCACTTCTCGCAGATTACGCCGCGGTGCTTGAGGCGCTTGTACTTGCCGCACAGGCACTCGTAGTCCTTGACTGGGCCAAAGATCTTGGCGCAGAACAGGCCGTCACGCTCAGGCTTGAACGTACGGTAGTTGATGGTTTCCGGCTTCTTAACTTCACCGAACGACCACGAACGGATCATTTCAGGCGACGCCAGACCGATGCGGATGGCGTCGAACTCTTCGACTTGACCCTGGTTTTTCAGCAAATTCAGTAGGTCTTTCAAGGCCTTTCCTCCTGGCGGAGCAGGGAGCGGGCATTACCTGCCCCACTCCCCTTCGCGTCACGTGTTATTCGGTTTCCAGATCGATATCGATACCGAGCGAACGGATCTCTTTGATCAACACGTTGAAGGACTCGGGCATGCCCGGCTCCATACGGTGATCGCCATCCACGATGTTCTTGTACATCTTGGTACGGCCGTTCACGTCGTCCGACTTCACTGTGAGCATTTCTTGCAGGGTGTATGCCGCGCCGTATGCTTCCAGCGCCCACACTTCCATCTCCCCGAAACGCTGACCACCGAACTGTGCCTTACCACCCAGCGGCTGCTGGGTAACCAGGCTGTAGGAACCAGTGGAACGCGCGTGCATCTTGTCGTCCACCAAGTGGTTCAGCTTGAGCATGTACATGTAACCAACGGTCACAGGACGCTCGAACTTGTTGCCGGTACGGCCGTCGAACAGCACCATCTGGCCGCTCTCTGGCAGGTCGGCCAGCTTCAGCATGGCCTTGATCTCGCGCTCCTTGGCACCATCGAAGACCGGGGTAGCCATCGGCACGCCTTTCTTCAGGTTGTTAGCCAGGGCCAGGATCTCTTCGTCGGTGAACTCGTCGAGGTTTTCCTGACGACCGCCGATCTCGTTGTAGACCTCGGTCAGGAACACGCGCAACTCAGCGGCTTTACGCTGCTCTTCGAGCATGCGGTCGATCTTCTCGCCCAGGCCCTTGGCCGCGAGGCCCAGGTGGGTTTCAAGGATCTGACCAACGTTCATACGCGAAGGTACACCCAGCGGGTTCAGTACGACGTCAACCGGAGTACCGTTGGCATCGTGCGGCATGTCTTCAACCGGCATGATGACCGAGACAACACCCTTGTTACCGTGACGACCGGCCATCTTGTCACCCGGCTGGATGCGACGGCGGATTGCCAGGTAAACCTTGACGATCTTCAGTACGCCCGGTGCCAGGTCATCGCCCTGCTGCAGCTTGCGCTTCTTGTCTTCGAACTTGTCGTCCAGCAGACGGCGACGGTCGACGATGTACTGCTGAGCCTTTTCCAGCTGCTCGTTCAGTGCATCTTCAGCCATGCGCAGTTTGAACCACTGGCCGTGCTCCAGACCGTCCAGCACCTCGTCAGTGATCACGGTGCCTTTCTTCAGGCCCGCACCACCATCAACCACCTGACCGTTCAGGGCAGAACGCAGACGCTCGAAGGTTGCACCTTCAACAATGCGGAACTCTTCGTTGAGGTCCTTGCGGATCTCGTCGAGCTGCATCTTCTCGATGGCCAGCGCGCGGCTATCGCGCTCCACGCCATCACGGGTGAAGACCTGTACGTCGATGACAGTACCCTTGGTGCCGGTTGGCACACGCAGGGAGGTGTCCTTAACGTCGCTGGCCTTCTCACCGAAGATTGCGCGCAGCAGTTTTTCTTCCGGAGTCAGTTGGGTTTCGCCTTTTGGCGTGACCTTGCCAACCAGGATGTCGCCAGCGCCAACTTCAGCACCTACGTAAACGATACCGGCTTCGTCCAGCTTGTTCAGTGCGGCTTCACCCACGTTCGGGATGTCCGCAGTGATTTCCTCTGGGCCGAGCTTGGTGTCACGCGCCACACAGGTCAGTTCCTGAATGTGGATGGTGGTGAAGCGATCTTCCTGAACCACACGCTCGGACAGGCAGATGGAGTCTTCGAAGTTGAAGCCGTTCCACGCCATGAACGCGATGCGCATGTTCTGACCCAGAGCCAGCTCACCCATGTCGGTGGACGGGCCGTCGGCCATGATGTCACCACGCTGAACCTTGTCACCTTTGCTCACCAGCGGACGCTGGTTGATGCAGGTGTTCTGGTTCGAACGGGTGTACTTGGTCAGGTTGTAGATATCCACACCTGCTTCGCCGGTTTCCACTTCGTCGTCGGCAACGCGAACAACGATACGGCTAGCGTCGACCGAGTCGATCACACCACCGCGGCGAGCAACCACGCAGACACCGGAGTCACGGGCAACGTTGCGCTCCATGCCGGTACCTACCAGCGGCTTGTCGGCACGCAGGGTTGGTACAGCCTGACGCTGCATGTTCGAACCCATCAACGCACGGTTGGCGTCGTCGTGCTCGAGGAACGGAATCAGCGACGCTGCAACGGAAACAACCTGCTTCGGCGAAACGTCCATCAGGGTGACGTCTTCCGGCGCCTTGACGGTGAATTCGTTCAGGTGACGAACTGCTACCAGCTCATCGATCAGTTGCTTCTTGTCGTTCATCGCGGCCGAAGCCTGTGCGATGACGTGATCCGCCTCTTCGATTGCCGACAGGAACACGATGTCGTCGCTGACAACGCCTTCCTTCACCACGCGGTACGGGCTTTCCAGGAAGCCGTACTGGTTGGTGCGGGCGTAGGCCGCCAAGGAGTTGATCAGACCGATGTTCGGACCTTCAGGGGTCTCGATCGGGCACACACGGCCATAGTGGGTCGGGTGTACGTCACGGACTTCGAAGCCGGCCCGCTCACGGGTCAGACCGCCAGGGCCGAGTGCAGAGACGCGGCGCTTGTGGGTAATCTCCGAGAGAGGGTTGTTCTGGTCCATGAACTGGGACAGCTGGCTGGAACCGAAGAACTCTTTCACCGCCGCCGCTACCGGCTTGGCGTTGATCAGGTCTTGCGGCATCAGGCCTTCGCTTTCCGCCATCGACAGGCGTTCCTTGACCGCGCGCTCCACACGCACCAGGCCAACACGGAACTGGTTCTCGGCCATCTCGCCGACGCAACGTACGCGGCGGTTACCCAGGTGGTCGATGTCGTCGACGATACCTTTGCCGTTACGGATATCGACCAGGGTCTTCAGAACCTCGACGATGTCTTCCTTGCTCAGCACGCCCGAACCCTCGATCTCGGTACGACCGATACGACGGTTGAACTTCATGCGGCCTACGGCGGACAGATCGTAACGCTCGGCACTGAAGAACAGGTTGTTGAACAGGGTCTCGGCTGCATCCTTGGTTGGCGGCTCGCCTGGACGCATCATGCGGTAGATCTCGACCAGAGCTTCCAGCTGGTTGCTGGTGGTATCGATCTTCAGAGTGTCAGAGATGAACGGACCGCAATCGATGTCGTTGGTGTACAGGGTCTCGATACGGACAACCTGCGCCTTGGCGACCTTGATCAGCAGCTCGGTGGTCATCTCGGTGTTGCATTCGGCGAGAATTTCGCCGGTAGCCGGATGCACGATAGCCTTGGCGGTAGTGCGGCCCAGGACGTATTCCATTGGAACGTCCAGTTGCTTGACGCCGGCCTTCTCGAGCTGGTTGATGTGGCGCGCGGTAATACGGCGGCCTTGCTCGACGATGACTTTGCCGGTTTCGTCATGGATGTCCATGACTGCAACTTCACCACGCAGACGCTGTGGCACCAGTTCCAGGCTGAGTTTTTCGCCGGAAATGTGGAACACGTTGGTGGTGTAGAAGGTATTCAGCACTTCTTCAGTGCTGTAACCCAGGGCGCGCAGCAGCACCGAGGCCGGCAATTTGCGGCGACGGTCGATACGCACGAACACGCAGTCCTTCGGGTCGAACTCGAAGTCCAGCCAGGAACCGCGGTAAGGGATGATGCGAGCGGAGTACAGCAGCTTGCCCGAGCTGTGGGTCTTGCCACGGTCGTGGTCGAAGAACACACCAGGCGAACGGTGCAGCTGGGAAACGATCACACGCTCGGTACCGTTGATAACGAAGGTACCGTTCTCAGTCATCAGGGGGATTTCACCCATGTAGACTTCTTGCTCTTTGATGTCCTTGATCGCTTTGTTCGACGATTCCTTGTCGAAGATGATCAGGCGCACCTTGACCCGCAGTGGGACCGCGAAGGTCACGCCACGCAGGACACATTCCTTCACATCGAAGGCGGGTTCGCCCAGGCGATAGCCTACGTACTCCAGGGCAGCATTGCCGGAGTAGCTGATGATCGGGAATACCGATTTGAAGGCCGCGTGCAGGCCGACGTCGCGGAAGTGATCCTTGGATGCTCCCGCTTGCAGGAATTCGCGATACGAATCCAGCTGGATGGCCAGGAGGTAAGGCACATCCATGACGTCCGGCAACTTGCTAAAGTCCTTGCGGATACGTTTTTTCTCAGTGTATGAGTAAGCCATCAGCGTTCCCCAGCTTGGTCACCTGCTTGTTTGGCTTCTCCCGGCGGGAGCAGCCAGAAAATCGTGCAAACCCCTTGGTTTGCGCCACCCACATGGGTGTCTTGCAGCTCGTTATCGGGACCGGCCTGACCGGCCACCAATAACGGAAAAAGGCCGGTGGCATAAGCCACCAGCCATCAGCCTTTCGCTCAACGCTCAGGCTGGCATCGCAAGGTCGAGATTACTTCAGCTCGACTTTAGCGCCTGCTTCTTCCAGCTTCTTCTTAGCGTCTTCAGCGGCTTCTTTCGAAACGCCTTCAGCTACAACCTGAGGAGCGCCATCGACTTTCTCTTTGGCTTCTTTCAGGCCCAGACCGGTCAGTTCGCGAACGGCTTTGATCACGTTCACTTTCTTGTCGCCGGCTTCAACCAGAACAACGTTGAACTCGGTCTGCTCTTCAACAACGGCAGCAGCAGCAGCTGGGCCAGCAGCGGCAACAGCAGCGGTAACGCCGAAGGTTTCTTCCATTGCTTTGATCAGCTCAACAACTTCCAGAACGGTTTTCTGGCCGATTGCTTCGATGATTTGTTCGTTAGTCAGAGACATGACTCAATCCTGTATTGGGGTGACAGCCTACGCAGCCATCAAATTAAACGTATGATTTTGAAAGAGTTCGCACGCCTTAGGCGGCGGTAGCTTCTTTCTGGTCGCGAATGGCTGCCAGAGTACGAGCCAGCTTGCTGGTGGCGCCTTGAATAACGCTCATCAGTCGTGCAATAGCTTCGTCGCGGGTCGGCAGGGTAGCCAACACGTCGATCTGGTTCGCTGCAATGAAATTGCCGTCAAACGCAGCTGCCTTGATCTCGAACTTGTCCTGACCCTTGGCGAACTCTTTGAACAGACGAGCAGCAGCGCCCGGGTGTTCGTTGGAGAAAGCAATCAGGGTCGGGCCTTTGAACGCGTCGTTGAGGATCGAGAATTCGGTGCCTTCAACAGCGCGCTTGAGCAGGGTATTACGCACTACACGTACGTATACGCCAGCTTCGCGGGCCTCTTTACGGAGTCCGGTCATTGCGCTTACAGTCACACCACGGGCATCAGCCACGACAGCGGACAGAGCGACTTTGGCAGCCTCGTTGACTTCAGCGACGATGGCCTTCTTGTCTTCGAGTTTAATTGCCACGGGTTTACTCCTGGTTTTTACCGTTTCATCTGGCCGAGGCCGGATGTCGTTTTGGTGTCTGATTCGGTAACGAATCGGGAGCACCATCTGCGTGGGCTGATATTTTAAGGCTTGCGCCGCCTACGGTCTTGGATAGCCCCCGCCAGGCAGGGACCCCAATTTTTGCTGGCGGCGCGACTGGTCGCGCCGCCATGTTCTTACACGTTCAGCGAGCTCTGATCGATGACCAGACCTGGGCCCATGGTGGTGCTCAGGGTAACGCGCTTAACGTAGATACCTTTCGAGGAAGCTGGCTTGATACGCTTCAGGTCAGCGATCAGGGCTTCAACGTTTTCCTTCAGCTTGTCAGCTTCAAAGCCGATCTTGCCAACGGAGGTGTGGATGATACCGTTTTTGTCGGTACGGTAGCGAACCTGACCAGCCTTGGCGTTTTTCACGGCAGTGGCTACGTCTGGGGTCACGGTACCAACTTTCGGGTTAGGCATCAGGCCGCGAGGACCCAGAACCTGACCCAGCTGACCTACAACGCGCATGGCATCAGGCGATGCGATAACGACGTCATAGTTCAGGTCGCCGCCTTTCATTTCGGCAGCCAGATCATCCATACCTACGCGATCAGCGCCGGCAGCCAGAGCAGCTTCAGCAGCTGGACCCTGGGTGAAGACAGCAACGCGAACGGTCTTGCCAGTGCCGTGTGGCAGCACGGTAGCGCTACGTACGACCTGGTCGGATTTACGCGGGTCAACACCGAGGTTAACGGCGATGTCGTAGGACTCGACGAACTTGGCAGCAGGCAGCGAGGCCAGCAGAGTTGCCGCTTCTTCGAAGTTGTAGGCCTTGCCTGCTTCGATTTTCTCGGCGATTGCCTTTTGGCGTTTGGTCAGCTTAGCCATTACACACCCTCCACGTTCAGGCCCATGCTGCGGGCAGAGCCAGCGATGGTGCGTACAGCAGCGTCCAGGTCAGCGGCAGTCAGGTCAGCCTGTTTGGCTTTCGCGATGTCTTCCAGCTGAGCACGGGTAACGGTACCGACTTTAACGGTGTTCGGGCGAGCCGAACCACTGGTCAGGCCAGCAGCTTTCTTCAGCAGAACCGAGGCAGGGGTGCTCTTGGTCTCGAAGGTGAAGCTACGGTCGCTGTAGACAGTGATGATCACTGGAGTCGGCAGGCCGGCTTCTTGACCCTGGGTACGGGCGTTGAAGGCCTTGCAGAATTCCATGATGTTCACACCATGTTGACCCAGAGCTGGACCAACGGGTGGGCTTGGGTTGGCCTGGCCGGCCTTAACTTGCAGCTTGATGTAAGCCTGAATCTTCTTAGCCATGAGCTACTCCAAAATCGGGTACGAACGCCTGATGGCTCCCCGGATGACTTGCGTTTTATCCCAGTGACGACAAAACCCCGCAGCACACAGGGCTGCGGGGTATGGGATGCTTCGTCCGCCTAGACCTTTTCGACCTGGCTGAACTCGAGCTCCACCGGAGTAGAGCGACCGAAAATGAGCACCGCAACCTGCAGGCGACTCTTTTCGTAGTTAACTTCTTCGACACTACCATTGAAGTCAGCGAACGGACCATCAATGACTCGAACCACTTCACCTGGCTCGAACAGCGTCTTGGGCTTCGGCTTATCGCTACCGTCGGCAACGCGACGCAGGATGGCCTCAGCTTCTTTATCGGTAATCGGCGCAGGCTTGTCAGCAGTACCGCCGATAAAGCCCATCACGCGAGGGGTATCCTTGACCAAGTGCCAAGTCCCTTCATTCATCTCCATCTGGACCAGTACATAGCCAGGGAAGAATTTACGCTCACTCTTGCGCTTCTGGCCGTTGCGCATTTCGACGACTTCTTCGGTCGGGACCAAGATCTCGCCGAAACCGTCTTCCATGCCAGCCAGCTTGACGCGCTCGATGAGGGAGCGCATTACATGCTTCTCGTAACCCGAGTAAGCATGCACAACATACCAACGCTTAGCCACGGGACACCTTTAGCCAACGATCAAGGAGACCGCCCAGCCGAGCAGGGAGTCGAGCCCCCACAGCAGCAGTGCCATAACCAGCACGACAGCCACGACAATCAGCGTGGTCTGGGTGGTTTCCTGGCGGGTCGGCCACACGACTTTACGAATCTCGGTACGAGCTTCCTTCGCCAACGCAAAGAACGACTTGCCCTTCGCAGTCTGCAGAGCTACAAAGCCCGCGACAGCAGCAAGGACGAGAAGCACAAGAACGCGATACAGGATTGGAGAGGCGGAGTAATATTGATTACCCACGACACCAACAACCACCAAAGCCACTACAGCCAGCCACTTGAACAGATCAAAACGCGATTCTTGGGCTTCAGTTTTGGGGGTCATCGAGGAGGATCCTGTAAGAAGAAAGCCATCACACCGAGGTGAAATGGCAGGTCAGGAGGGAATCGAACCCCCAACCTACGGTTTTGGAGACCGTCGCTCTGCCAATTGAGCTACTGACCTGTAACGCTGTATCAGGCCGGCCATTATACCGGCCTGATCAAGTAAATCAACTACTTATTCAATAATTTTTGCTACGACACCGGCGCCGACGGTACGACCGCCTTCACGGATAGCGAAGCGCAGACCGTCTTCCATTGCGATGGTCTTGATCAGGGTAACAGTCATCTGAATGTTGTCACCTGGCATTACCATTTCAACGCCTTCCGGCAGTTCGCAGTTACCGGTCACGTCAGTGGTACGGAAGTAGAACTGTGGACGGTAGCCTTTGAAGAACGGCGTGTGACGGCCGCCTTCTTCCTTCGACAGGACGTAGACTTCTGCGGTGAACTTGGTGTGCGGCTTGACCGAACCTGGCTTGACCAGAACCTGACCACGCTCAACGTCGTCACGCTTGGTGCCACGCAGCAGAACGCCGCAGTTCTCGCCAGCACGACCTTCGTCCAGCAGCTTGCGGAACATCTCAACACCGGTGCAGGTGGTGGTGGTGGTGTCACGCAGACCAACGATTTCCAGCGGATCCTGAACGCGGACGATACCACGCTCGATACGACCGGTAACAACGGTACCACGACCCGAAATCGAGAACACGTCTTCGATCGGCATCAGGAACGGCTGGTCGATAGCACGAACTGGCTCAGGAATGTAGCTGTCCAGAGTTTCTACCAGCTTCTTAACAGCGGTAGTGCCCATTTCGTTGTCGTCTTTGCCTTCCAGCGCCATACGAGCCGAACCGATGATGATCGGGGTGTCGTCGCCTGGGAAGTCATAGGTGGACAGCAGGTCGCGAACTTCCATCTCGACCAGTTCCAGCAGCTCAGCGTCATCTACCAGGTCAGCCTTGTTCAGGAAGACCACGATGTACGGAACGCCCACCTGACGGGACAGCAGGATGTGCTCACGGGTTTGTGGCATCGGACCATCGGCGGCCGAGCAAACCAGGATCGCGCCGTCCATCTGGGCAGCACCGGTGATCATGTTCTTCACGTAGTCAGCGTGACCTGGGCAGTCAACGTGAGCGTAGTGACGAATGGTCGAGTTGTACTCAACGTGAGCGGTGTTGATGGTGATACCGCGCGCTTTTTCTTCCGGAGCCGAGTCGATCTTGTCGAACTCAACGATTGCCGAACCGAAAACTTCGGAGCAAACGCGAGTCAGAGCTGCGGTCAGAGTGGTCTTACCGTGGTCAACGTGGCCGATAGTGCCGACGTTAACGTGGGGAAGGGAACGATCAAA
>NZ_JBQENN010000045.1:0-17746 GCF_052044625.1 Pseudomonas sp. 22515 | reverse complement strand
CGAACGCCTTGGCGCACGCCTCGATATCGCGTCGTACAAACAAGGCGGTCGCGCGCGCCTGGCACAGGAGGGACTGGCCAGAAACAAACGTAGGAGCGGGTTTACCCGCGAAGCGCCGCGCGGGCGGCGCTCGATCTCATAGGCGCTGCAAGGGCTGTGTCAGGCACCTTGTGACCCTCACACAATCTCTAACCCCGGTGAATCAATCCACACGCGCCAGCGGGAACAGCCGCTTGAAGTTGGCGGTAGTCTGCTCGGCCAACTGCTCATAACTGGCCCCACGCAACGAAGCCACATACTCCGCCACCTCCCGTACATACTGCGGCAGGTTCGGCTTGCCCCGGTGCGGAATCGGCGCCAGGTAGGGCGAATCGGTCTCCACCAGCAAGCGATCGACAGGCACCTGCCGCGCCACTTCCCGCAAGGCATCGGCATTGCGGAAGGTCACGATGCCCGACAGCGAAATGTAATAACCCAGGTCCAGCGCCGCCTTGGCCATGTCCCAGTCTTCGGTGAAGCAGTGCAGCACGCCCGCTTGCGGCAGGCTCGCCTCACGCAGCAGCGCCAGGGTATCGGCGCGCGCCGCCCGGGTATGCACGATCACCGGCTTGCCGGTCTGCCTGGAGGCCTCAAGGTGCAGGCGGAACGAAGCCTGCTGCAGCTCTGCCGCCTCTGGCTCATAGTGGTAATCCAGCCCGGTTTCACCAATCGCCACCACATGCGGGTGGGCCAATTCGCGCAACAGCCACTCCAACGCCGGGGTTTCGCCAGGGGCCAGGTCCAGCGGGTGCACGCCCACCGAGCAGTCGACGTCAGCATACTGCTCGCTCAGCGCCTTCACTGCACCCGCATTCTCGGCACTGACGCCAATGCACAGGAAATGCCCGACCCCACGCTCACGCGCCGCCTGCAGGGCAGCATCGAGGGAGCCCTGGTGGGCACTGAGGTCAAGACGGTCGAGGTGGCAATGGGAATCTACGAGCATGGGATAACGGCACACATGAAAAATGGGAAATCAGCGGGCACCCGGCAGTTGCAGCCAGTGAGCCAGCAGCGATTCAAGCAACAAGGCACGGTTGAGGTTGGCCTTGCCCAGCACCTTCTGGCGCTGCTCGAGGATCCAGGCCTGCACTTCCAGCACCTTGGCCTGGCGGCTCTTCTGCGCCAGGTATTGCACGACCTTGCGCATATCGGCCAAGCCTAACCCTTCCTCGTCCTGGGTCAACTGATAGCGTAGGATCAGGTGCGACCAATCGCAGAACCAGTCGAACAGCAGCAACAACGGCACACCGCTCCAGGCATCGGCCAGCTGGCTGGGCGATTGCTGCTGCTTGAGCAGCTTCTTCACCCCATCGGCCACCAGCGCGCGTTGCTCGCGCACACCCTGCGCCTGCAGGCTGACCGCCATCAATGGCGAGCCCGCTGCCAGCGTCAGCAGCTCATCGCGCTCGACCTCGTCGCAGTCGGGTAACGCGCCAGCCAGCCATGCCTGGCTCTGGGCCAGGCTGGGCTGCGGGCAGGCCACCTGCTGGCAGCGGCTCTTGATCGTCGGCAACAGACGGCTGGGCTGGTGCGTCACCAGCAACAACACGGTGTCACCGGAAGGTTCTTCAAGGCTTTTGAGCAGGGCGTTGGAGGCGTTTACATTCATCGCCTCCACTGGCTCGATCAACACCACCTTGCGCCCGCCCAACTGCGCGGTCTGCACCACAAAGGCCACCAGCTCCCGTACCTGGTCGACCTTGATCGGCTTGTCAGCCTCCTCCGGCTCGAGGACGAAGTTGTCCGGGTGGCTGCCGGCCTTGAGCAACAGGCACGACTTACACGCCCCACAAGCGTCCAGGCCCTGCGGCTGCTGGCACAACAGGCGCGCCATCAGGCGCTCGGCCATGGCCCGCTTGCCAATACCCTGCGGCCCATGCAGCAGATAAGCGTGGGCGTGGCGGCTGCGACCGGCCAGTTGCTGCCACAGCGCCTGCTGCCAAGGGTAGGCCTCAGCCACGGCAACGCTCCAGAATGCCTGGCAGCAGAGCGTCGATGTCACGCTGAACAGCCTCCAGGGATTGTGCCGCATCAAGCAGGCTGTAGCGCTGTGGCGCGCCTTGGGCGCGCTGCAGGTACGCCTGGCGCACTGCTTCGAAGAACGCCTGCCCTTCCTGCTCGAATCGGTCCAGGCGGCCACGGGCGGCGGCGCGGGCAAGGCCCACTTCTACCGGCAGGTCGAAGACCAGGGTCAGGTCCGGGCGCAGGTCGCCCTGGACGAATTGCTCCAGAACCGCGATACGCTCTACCGACAAACCACGACCGCCGCCCTGATAGGCATAGGTAGCGTCCGTGAAACGGTCACACAGCACCACAGCCCCGCGTGCCAGCGCCGGGCGGATGACCTGCGCCAGGTGCTGGGCGCGAGCGGCGAACACCAGCAGCAGCTCGGTGTCGGCCGCCATGCCTTCGTCGCTGGGCGTCAGCAACAGTTCACGCACCTTTTCCGCCAGCGGCGTACCGCCTGGCTCACGGGTCAGCACCACGTCCAGGCCGTGTTCGCGCAGGCGCGCGGCCAGGTAGTCGCGATTGGTGCTCTTGCCCGCGCCTTCGGGGCCTTCCAAAGTAATAAACAAGCCGCTCACAGGCAGTCCTTAATGTTGTTCGTCAGGCGTCGGCCGCTCGGCCGCTTGTGCACCGCCAGCAGGGGCATCCTGCGCGGGCGCTTCATCGGGGGCTGGCTGCGCAGTTGGCTCGTCCGCTGCTGGGGGCTCAGGGTGCTGCGCATCGTCGGCGCCCGACGCCTGTTCGGCATCATCGGCCCTTGGCTTGGCCTCTTGCTGCGGCGCAGGACTGGAGCGGTAGTCCGACCGGCGCTTGAGCTGGAACTCGCGCACTGCCGAATTGTGGTCGTCGAGGTCGTCGGAAAACACATGGCTGCCATCGCCGCGGGCGACGAAGTAAAGGCTGGTGCCATTGGACGGGTTCAGCGCCGCGTGAATCGCCTCGCGGCCGACCATGGCGATCGGGGTCGGTGGCAGCCCAGTCATGGTGTAAGTGTTGTAGGGCGTTGGCTCGCGCAGGTCGGCGCGGGTGATCTTGCCGTTGTAGCGTTCACCCATGCCATAGATAACCGTCGGGTCGGTCTGCAGCATCATACCCAGGCGCATGCGCCGCACGAACACACCGGCGATCTGCCCGCGCTCCTGCGGAATGCCGGTTTCCTTTTCGACCAGGGAGGCCATGATCAGCGCCTGGTACGGGTCACGATACGGCAGGTCGGTGGAGCGCTCGGCCCACTCCTTGGCCAGCACTTCGTCCAGACGCATGTAGGCCTGCTGCAGCAACTCGACATCGGTCATACCCCGCACGAAGCGGTAAGTGTCGGGGAAGAAGCGGCCTTCGGGGAATACACCGGTATGGCCGAGCTTGTCCATGACCTCGGCATCCGACAAGCCGTCCAGGGTATGCTTGATCTTTTCATGCTTGGCCACGGCCGCACGCACCTGGCGGAAGGTCCAGCCTTCGACCAGGGTGAGGTTGTACTGCACCACGTCGGCACGGCGCCAGGCGTCGAACAACTGCTCGACGGTCATGCCAGGGGTAAGACGGTACTCGCCAGTGTGCAAGGGGGTGCCGGCCATGTTGAAGCGCCAGTACAAACGCAACCAGACGGCATCGTCGAGCAACCCTTCTCGTTGCATGCTGTAGAACATGCGGTTGGGGTTAGTGCCATTGGGCACATCTAGCAGGCGTTCCTGCGTGACGTGCAGGGGCTGCTCCAGGACCGAGTTGACCTTCCAGGCCGACCAGCCAAACGCCAGGCCGGCAAGGATCAAGCCCATTTCCAGCAACAGCAGGAATTTACGTCTCACGAATTCAGGTTTCCAGTAACGTACGGGCAACGGCCTGCAGTTTACGAGTGAGCGGGCCCGGCGACCAGTTTAGCGCGGCTACGCCACACACGGGCCAAATGCCGTAAACGCTATTGCAAACAAATACTTCATCCGCTTGCTCAAGCGCCTCGAACGACAGGTCGCAGACGTGTGCCGCAATACCCAGCAGCGGGGCCTGTTCCAGCAGTGCGGCACGCATCACGCCCGCCACGCCACAACGGCTAAGGTCGGCGGTAAGCAGCACGCCATCACGCACCAGAAACAGATTGCTGTATACCCCTTCGATCACCCTGCCCTGCGCGTCACGCATCAGGCCTTCGGCATGGACGCTGTCCTGCCATTCGGCACGGGCCAGCACCTGCTCCAGGCGGTTAAGGTGTTTGAGACCGGCCAACAGTGGTTGTTCCCCAAGCCGGGTCTGGCAAGGGAACAAACGCACGCCATGCTCGGCATGCTCGACAGGATAACGGGGTAATGGACTGCCTTGCAGGATACGCCGCGGCGCTGCATCGACAGCTGGCGCATAGCCACGCTGGCTATCGCCACGGGTAAGGATGAGTTTGACGACACCCTCACCCAGCTGGCTGGCGTAACGCAGCAGCTCGTCGCGCACCAGCGCCAGATCGGTGTTGATCGCCAAACGCTGGCAGCCCAGTGCCAGGCGTGCAAGGTGGCCGTCCAGCAAGCTGGGCCGGGCACCTCGCACGGCGATGGTTTCGAACAGGCCATCGCCGTAGGCCAGGCCGCGGTTCTGCAGGTTGAGTGCAGTCGCCGGCTGGCCGTCGATCCAGCTGTGCATCAGTCGGCAAACCGGCGGAATACCAGCGAGCCGTTGGTGCCGCCAAAGCCGAACGAGTTGGACAGCACCACGTCGATCGGCATGCTGCGCGCCTGGTGGGGAACGAAGTCGAGGTCACACCCTTCGTCCGGCTCGTCCAGGTTGATGGTCGGCGGGGCCATCTGGCTATTGATTGCCAGCACGCTGAAGATCGCTTCCACCGCGCCCGCGGCGCCCAGCAAGTGGCCGGTCATCGACTTGGTCGAGCTGACCGCCAGCTTGTAGGCATGCTCGCCGAACACGCGCTTGATCGCCGCCACTTCGGCCACATCGCCCGCTGGGGTAGAAGTGCCGTGGGCGTTGATGTAGCTGACGTCTTCCGGCTGGATACCGGCATCGCGCAAGGCGTTGGCCATGCAGCGGGCAGCGCCTTCGCCAGAGTCAGGCGGCGACGTCATGTGGTAGGCGTCGCCGCTCATGCCAAAGCCAACCAGCTCGGCATAGATAGTCGCCCCGCGGGCCTTGGCGTGCTCCAGCTCCTCGAGCACCAGGGCTCCAGCGCCGTCGGACAACACAAAGCCGTCACGGCCCTTGTCCCATGGGCGGCTGGCCCGGCTTGGCTCATCGTTGCGGGTAGACAGTGCGCGCGAAGCGCCAAAACCGCCCATGCCCAGACCACAAGCGGCCATTTCGGCGCCACCGGCGATCATCACGTCAGCTTCACCGTAGGCGATATTGCGCGCGGCCATGCCGATGCAATGGGTGCCGGTGGTGCACGCAGTGGCGATGGCATAGTTCGGCCCTTGCAGACCCAGGTGGATCGACAGGAAACCGGAGATCATGTTGATGATCGAACCCGGCACGAAGAACGGCGAAATGCGGCGCGGCCCTGAATCGTGCAGGGTGCGGCTGGTTTCTTCGATGTTGGTCAGACCACCGATACCCGAGCCCATGGCCACGCCAATACGCTCGCGGTTGGCATCGGTGACCTCCAGGCCGGCATTACGCACGGCCTGGAAACCCGCCGCCAGGCCGTACTGGATGAACAGGTCGAGCTTGCGGGCCTCTTTGGCCGACAGGTACTGCTCAACCTCGAAGCCTTTCACCGAGCCGCCAAAACGGGTGGAGTAGGCAGACAGGTCCGTGTGTTCGATCGGACCGATGCCACTGCGGCCAGCCAGAATGCCCTGCCAGGTGCTCGGTACATCGGTACCCAGTGGCGACAGCATACCCATACCGGTGACCACGACGCGTCTACGCGACACAGTACTCTCCTTTTCTAATAACAGAGTCTCTTGCCATTGCATTCAAGTGCTGGAATGAAATGGCAACAGGCTCTTGGTGCGCGGTGAACGAAGCCGCCTGAAAAATGCGAGGCGCTCGCAAAGAAAAAACCGCACGCCGGCGAAGGCAGTGCGGTTTTCCCCGACAAGAAACGTCGACTGTAGCGTCTTAGGCCTGGTGGGCTTTGACGTAGTCGATGGCAGCTTGAACGGTAGTGATCTTCTCGGCTTCTTCGTCAGGGATTTCGGTCTCGAATTCCTCTTCCAGAGCCATCACCAGTTCAACGGTGTCAAGCGAATCGGCACCCAGGTCATCGACGAAGGACTTCTCAATAGTCACTTCTTCTTCCTTGACGCCCAGTTGCTCGGCGACGATTTTCTTGACGCGTTCTTCGATGGTGCTCATACCTAGTTTTCACTCCTAATGGATATATGTCAGGCAGCTGGCCGGTGGCTAATTTTATAGAAAGACGTTCGCTTTTCAAGCAAAACGCACCTTCAGGCTAGTCACCACACCCGCTGCCTGGAATCTGGTTGCAGCTTTATAACGGATTTTAGGCTCGCAGTATGACTCTTTTTTTACGAAACCCGTCACATTGAGTTGCAGTATTACATGTACATCCCGCCGTTGACCGGCACGGTAGCGCCGGTCACGTAGGCGGCGCCGTCGGACGCCAGGAACGAAACCACCTTGGCAATTTCGTCAGCCTGGCCCAGGCGGCCCAGCGGAATCTGGGTCTGCAGGGCTTCGCGCTGAGCTTCTGGCAGCTCGCGGGTCATGTCGGTATCGATGAAGCCTGGGGTCACCGAGTTGACGGTGATACCACGCGAACCCACTTCACGCGCCAGGGCGCGGCTGAAACCTTCCAGACCGGCCTTGGCAGCCGCGTAGTTGGCCTGACCTGCGTTACCCATGGCACCAACGACCGAGCCGATGCTGATGATACGACCCCAACGCGCCTTGGTCATGCCACGCAGCACGCCCTTGGACAGACGGTAGAGGCTGTTCAGGTTGGTGTCGATGACATCAAACCACTCGTCGTCTTTCATGCGCAGCATGAGGTTGTCGCGGGTGATACCGGCATTGTTGACCAAGATGGCCGGCGCGCCGAACTGCTCGCCAATGGCGCCCAGTACGGCTTCAACCGATTCGGCGCTGGTCACGTTCAGCTCCATGCCAGTGCCGGTAATGCCGTGTTCTTTCAGGGTGGCAGCGATGCGCTCGGCACCGGACGCCGACGTGGCGGTACCGATCACGGTCGCGCCCTGGCGGCCCAGCTCGAGGGCGATGGCCTGACCAATACCACGGCTGGCGCCGGTAACCAGTGCAACTTTACCTTGCAGGCTCATGCAAGCTTCTCCAAATCAGGCCAGTGCCGCGCGGGTGGCAGCAACGGCGTCAGGGGTGTTGAGGTTGTAGGTGGTCACGCCGTCGGCGCAACGCTTGTTAAGGCCAGCCAGGACCTTGCCCGGGCCACACTCGACCAGGTTGACCGCACCGTTGGCGGCCAGGGTCTGCACGCACTCGACCCAGCGTACCGGCTGGTACAGCTGTGCCAGCAGGTCGTGCTTGAGGGCATCGAGGTCGGCGGCGACGGCGGCAGTGACGTTCTGCACCACCGGAATCTGCGGGGCCTTCCATTCGATGGCATTGACCGAATCGGCAAAGCGCTCGGCGGCGGGCTTCATCAGGGCGCAGTGCGACGGGACGCTCACCGCCAGTGGCAGGGCGCGCTTGGCACCTTTGGCCTTGCACAGTTCCATGGCGCGATCTACCGCTGCCTTGTTACCGGCGATGACCACCTGACCAGGCGAGTTGAAGTTCACGGCGCTGACCACTTCATCCTCAGCGGCTTCGGCGCAGATTTCCACGACCACAGCATCGTCCAGGCCGAGAATGGCAGCCATGGCGCCGTGACCGGCCGGTACGGCTTCCTGCATCAGCTGACCGCGGCGCTCGACCAGGCGAACGGCATCTTTCAGGCTGATGCTGCCGGCGGCGACCAGGGCGCTGTATTCGCCCAGGCTGTGACCGGAAACGAAGGCCGGCTTGGCACCGCCCTCTTCCAGCCACAGGCGCCACAGTGCGATGGACGCAGTAAGGATCGCCGGCTGGGTCTTGTCGGTCTGGTTAAGTTGCTCTTCCGGGCCGTCCTGGACCAGCTTCCACAGGTCGTAGCCGAGCGCTTCGGACGCTTCCTTGAAGGTTTCGATGATCACTGGCTTCTCGGCGCCGAGCTCGGCGAGCATGCCCAGCGACTGGGAACCTTGACCGGGAAAGACGAATGCGAGGGATGCAGACATTGAACAAGCCCTTATGATCTTGTCGTCGGATAGTGTGCGCCAGGCCCGAGGCCAGGCGCGGAATCTGAAAACTTGGATGGAAACACAGACCAAGCGGTCACATTTAAGCACTTCATCGGCGAAATGCCTAAGGCAACAGGTCTTCAAGGCGGCCATGCAGCCGCTGCGGCAGGTTTTCCTGAATTTCGATCAGCGCCCGCTGGATGGCACTCTGAAACCCCTGCACGCCCGCCGAGCCATGACTCTTGATGACGATACCCTGTAGCCCCAGAAAGCTCGCCCCATTATGCCGCGCCGGCGCCAGGTCGGCCTGCAGACGCTTGAGCAGCGGCATGGCAACGGCCCCGGCAACGCGGGCAAAAGCACCGCCCTTGAACAGTTTTTCGATGCGCGCACCGATCATCGTCGCCAAGCCCTCGCTGGACTTGAGCAGTATGTTGCCGACAAAACCGTCGCACACCACCACGTCTGCCTCACCCCGGTACAGGCCATCCCCTTCGACGAAACCGACATAGTTGAGCCCGCGGGCGCTCTGCAACAGCGTGGCAGCCAGCTTGACCTGCTGGTTACCCTTGATGTCCTCGGTACCGATGTTCAACAGCGCCACGCGTGGCCGATGCACACCCAAGGCCTGAGCGGCCACCGAGCCCATTACCGCAAACTGGTAGAGATTCTCGGCACTGCAGTCGACATTGGCGCCCAGGTCGAGCAGTTGACAGTAACCTGTCTGGGTCGGGATCGCCGCCACCATGGCCGGCCGGTCGATACCCGGCAAGGTCTTGAGCACGAAGCGCGACAACGCCATCAGCGCCCCGGTATTGCCGGCACTGACACAGGCCTGGGCTTTTCCGTCGCGCACCAGTTCGAGGGCGATGCGCATCGACGAATCCGGCTTGCCGCGCAACGCCTGGGATGGCCGCTCGTCCATGCCGACTACCTCACTGGCGGCCACAATCTGCAGGCGCGCGCGATCCGCAGCTGGCAAGCCACTGATGAGATCTTCAAGGAGGGAGGGTTGACCGACGAGGGTCAGGTGGAGCGAGGGGGTAGCCGAAAGGCAGGCAATGCTAGCCTGGACAATGCTGCGGGGACCGAAGTCCCCGCCCATTGCGTCGATCGCGATGACCTGAGCGGACAAGGATTACTCGTCAGCGCCCTTGTCAACCACTTTACGACCACGGTATACGCCTTCTGGCGAAACGTGGTGACGCAGGTGAACTTCACCGGTGGTTTTCTCTACCGACAGCGCGTTTTCCGACAGAGCGTCGTGCGAACGGCGCATGTCACGGGCAGAGCGGGATTTTTTGTTCTGCTGAACAGCCATAATTGATTAACTCCTAAACGTTTGGGTCACGCTTTAACTGCGCCAAAACACTGAACGGGTTGGACCGCGATACCTCGTCCTTGCTCGATTCGGGCTCGTCTGCGCCCGCCGGCTGCTGGCATTCTTCCGGATGATGAGCAGGCACGATTGGCAAGGCGAGCAAAAGCTCCTCCTCGACCAATGCCTGCAGATCCAAAGGATCTTCGCCCAGTTCCAGCACGTCATAGCCTTTCGGCAACGACTGGGTATTCGCACCCTCCTTCACCACGGCGTATGTACATTCGCTGTGGACCGGTAGGGTGACCAGCTCAAGACAACGCTGGCAAACCATCTTGACTTCGACGTCCAGCTCGCTGTGGATGACCACCACGTGCTGTTCATCTCGTTCAAAATCGAACTTCGCCTGCACCGTACCGACATTGTCGGAAAGCGGGTCGCAGAGTCTTTCCAAATCAGCGAGTTGCAGCGAACCGTTAAGGGTTACGCCACGATCGGCTAATTTGCGCGGGTCAACGTGAGGTGGAATCGGGTCATTCAACATAGGCGCAGCATTCTAGGGATGCCCCCCGCCCCTGTCAAAGGAAATTAGGCGGCATCGTGCGTGATAGAATTGGTTCAACCGAACCCGGAGTCTACCATGCTTCCTTTGTTACTGGCTTCCAGCTCTGCCTATCGCCGCGAACTGCTCGCTCGCCTGCACCTGCCCTTCACCTGGGCAAGCCCCGATATAGACGAGCAGCGCCGGCAAGACGAGCCAGCCGTTGAACTGGTACGCCGCCTTGCCAGGCAAAAAGCCGAGGCCTTGGCGGGCAGCCATCCCAGGCACCTGATTATCGGGTCGGACCAGGTAGCTGTACTGGGCGAACAGGTGCTGGGTAAGCCGCACACCTTCGAGCGGGCTTGCGAGCAACTGCTGGAGTGTAGCGGGCAGCAGGTGAGCTTTCTGACTGGGCTGGCACTACTGAACAGCGCCACCGGGCAATGCCAGGTGGATTGCGTGCCGTTTACCGTCACGATGCGCGAATTGAGCCGCGAGCGCGTGGAGCGCTACGTCGCGACGGAACAGCCGCTGGATTGCGCAGGGAGCTTCAAGGCGGAGGGGTTGGGGGTGAGCCTGTTCCAGAGCACCCATGGGTGCGATGCAACCAGCCTGATCGGGCTGCCGCTGATTCGGCTGGTGGATATGCTGACCAAGGAAGGGGTGATGGTTCCATAGCCTGGCTGGAGATTTTGGCGCCCGACGGATCGAGCGCCGCCCGGGAGGGTGGACGATTGGGGATATTGGCCGGCGGGTCCGGCCTATTCGCGGGTAAACCCGCTCCTACAACGCACCGTTGGGCACCCCGATCGATGAGCGGGCCTGCGCGCAACGCGCCGCGCGGGCGGCGCTCGATCTGCCAGACACCACAAGAACTGCGACGAACTCAACGCAACTGCGGCCCCTGGAACCCCATCCACATCGCCAGGTGCTCAGCCACGCTGGCACCCACGCGCTTGGAGAAGCGATCGAAAGGCGACTCCTGAACGGTGAAGTCCACCAACTCCTTCTCCCCCACGATCTCGCGCGCCACATAGCTGGCACTGCCCAAGCCATCCACCAGCCCCAGCGCCTTGGCCTGCTCACCCGACCAGATAAGGCCACTGAACAACTCCGGGTGCTCCTTGTCCTTCAGGCGCTCACCGCGCCCCTGCTTGACCATGGCGATGAACTGCTGGTGCGTGGTATCCAGCACGCCCTGCCAGAACCGGGTCTCTTCTGGTTTTTCCGGCGAAAACGGATCAAGGAACGCCTTGTGCTCACCCGATGTATAGGCACGCCGCTCGACCCCAAGCTTCTCCATGGCACCAACAAAGCCATAACCCGCCGCCGTCACCCCAATGGAACCCACCAGGCTGGCCTTGTCGGCATAGATCTCGTCCGCCGCACTGGCGATGTAATAGGCTCCGGAAGCCCCAAGATCAGCGATCACCGCATACAGCTTGATGGCGGGATATTCGGCACGCAGGCGCCGGATTTCGTCATACACGTAACCCGCCTGCACCGGGCTGCCACCCGGGCTGTTGATGCGCATCACCACAGCCTTGGTCTTGTCGTCCTTGAACGCCTCTCGCAGGCTCTTGACGATATTATCGGCGCTGGCAGCCTCCTGATCGGCAATCACCCCCCGCACCTCGACCAACGCGGTATGGCTGGCACTGCGCGAAGCGGCCTTGTCCATGTCCATCAGCGGCGAGAACAACGCCAGAATGCCGAACAGGTAGACGAAGGTCAGCAGCTTGAAGAAGATCCCCCAGCGCCGCGACCGTCGCTGCTCCTGCACGCTGGCCAGCAAGGTCTTTTCCAGCAGCTTCCAGCTGCTGCGCTCTTCGCGCTCCCCGGGCTCGGCCTCAGGGGCTTTCCATTCGTCTGCCATGCTTACCTACCTTGGAAATGGAATTGCGGAATCACCCAGCCACTCGCGCAACTGGGAAAAGTGATCGATACATACCTGCGGGCCAAACTCGGCCAGCGCCTGCAGCGACATGGCACCATAACCAACCGCCACCGAATGCATGCCGGCATTGCTGGCCATCTGCAGGTCGAATGCCGAATCTCCGACCATCAGCGCACGCGACGGTTCGACGCCACAATGCCCGAGGATTTCCTCAAGCATCAGCGGGTGTGGCTTGCCACGGGTCTCGTCAGCGGCACGGGTGATGTCGAAGAAACGCTCCCAGCCATTAGCCTTGAGCACCCGATCCAACCCGCGACGGGCCTTGCCGGTGGCCACCGCCAGGCGGTAACCCTCGGCGCGAAAGGCATCCAGCGACTCGACCACGCCATCGAACAGCGGCGAAGGTTGCTGATCCAGTGCAACGTAGACATCGGCATAGTGCTGGCGGAAGCTGGCAACCTCTGCGGGCACCAGGTGCGGGTACAAGGTGTGGATCGCCTCGTCCAAGGCCAGACCGATGATGCCCTTGACCGCATCGTCGCTGCTCTGTGCCTCGCCGGCACGCTCTGCGGCGACATTCATGGCCTCGACGATACGACCAATGGAATCGGCCAGGGTGCCGTCCCAGTCGAAGATCAGTAGCTCATAGCCTTTTTTCATGGGTCAGGATGCACTCAAACGTTCAACGGTCTTCGCCCAGACCTCATCCACAGGCGCCTCGAGCTTCAACTCGCCACCGTCGGGCAGCGGTACAGTCAACGCGTAGGCATGCAGGAACAGGCGCTTGCCACCCAACTCGCGAATTTCCCGGCTGAAGTCTTCGTCGCCGTATTTGCTGTCGCCAGCGATCATGTGCCCGGCATGCAAGGTGTGCACGCGAATCTGATGGGTACGACCGGTGATCGGGCGCGCCTCGACAATGGTGGCAAAGTCGCCAAAGCGGCGCAGCACGCGAAACAGGGTCAGCGCCTCCTTGCCTTCATCGTTCACTTCGACCATGCGCTCGCCGGAACGCAGGTTGCTCTTGAGCAACGGCGCGTTGACCTGCTTTTTCGAGGTGGGCCAGTGGCCGCGCACCAGCGCCATGTAGCGCTTGTCGACACCATCGCCGCGCAGGGCGGCATGCAGGTGGCGCAGCATGCTGCGCTTCTTGGCGATCATCAACAGGCCAGACGTGTCGCGATCCAGGCGGTGCACCAGCTCCAGCTCCTTGGCGTCCGGGCGCAACTGGCGCAGCGCCTCGATCACCCCGAAGCTCAGGCCACTGCCGCCGTGCACGGCGATGCCGGCCGGCTTGTTCATCACGATAAGCGCTTTGTCCTCGTAGACAATGGCGGCTTCCAGACGCTGCAGCAGGCCTTGGGCCACCGGCGCCGGTTCGTCTCGTTCCGGCAAGCGGACGGGCGGAACCCGCACGATGTCGCCGGCCTGGATCTTGTACTCCGGCTTGACACGGCCCTTGTTGACCCTCACCTCACCCTTGCGCAGGATGCGGTAGACCAGTGTCTTGGGCACGCCCTTGAGGGCCGTAATGAGGAAATTATCGATGCGTTGGCCGGCAAGCTCCGGCGCGACTTCGATCAGCTGAACGCCGGAAGTCGGAGGGGTATTGGTCGTCATTACGGGATCATAACAATTTTTTATGGAATTGAAGCACTTAATCATTGCTGCTATAGTCGCGAACGCCGCCAAAAGCGGCAGGCCAGCGGCACCAGGCTCTTTGCCGGTCCTTGACCTTCGCAATTCTCCAGGACGCGAGGCCGTCCTACGGGGTTTTCGCCAGTTTACCGAAATGCCTGGAATCGCCACCAGCGCCGTGTAGAGAAGACCGAAAAAAAACGACAAGTGCGGTGTTTCACCTGCTTACCCGATTCTTTTCGCTGCACCTCTGCCCGCGAGTCGCTTCCACGCATCGCCCGGCGAATGCTTCGGAAATACCTGCCTTGGACATGAATGGCGCCAGCGCAGAACCAGCGCTGGCGAAAAATGCAACCCGTTGCGGATTCAGCGCGCGGCAGCACCCGAATTATCAGGGATACGTGCAGGGTGGAGATGCACAGCCCTCGGACCGTGTAGCACCGCGTCCGGCCACCAGCCCACTGACGGCTGGTGAGCGGATAAGGTCCTGAACAGATGCCCTCCGGGCGTCCACGGCTGACGGTTGATTCCTCCTCCTGACTGAGTGCACAAGGCCCGCTTGGTTGATTCGGATACCTATTCGAAGCCACCGGGGCCTTGTTGGCACCGCAGCAAACAGGACGCGTCGTCGCGACAACGGCAGGCTGGGCAACCGGCTGGTGCCGAACGTCGCTCGACACGGGGGTGGCCCGGCCACCCTTTGCGCACCTTGGCACCGACCATGAGACGTCGTGTGTGCCGAACGCCGTTTCCGGCAGCCCGGAAACCGACGGTACAACATGAAAAGAATGCTGATTAACGCGACTCAACCCGAAGAGTTGCGTGTAGCCCTGGTGGACGGCCAACGTCTCTACGACCTGGACATCGAGTCCGGCGCGCGCGAGCAGAAAAAGGCCAACATCTACAAAGGCAAGATCACCCGCATCGAACCCAGCCTCGAAGCCGCCTTCGTCGACTTCGGTTCCGAACGTCACGGCTTCCTGCCGCTGAAAGAAATCTCCCGCGAGTACTTCAAGAAGGCCCCAGAAGGCCGGGTCAACATCAAGGAAGTGCTCAGCGAAGGCCAGGAAGTCATCGTTCAGGTCGAGAAGGAAGAGCGCGGCAACAAAGGCGCCGCCCTCACCACCTTCATCAGCCTGGCCGGCCGCTACCTGGTGCTGATGCCCAACAACCCGCGTGCCGGTGGCATCTCGCGCCGCATCGAAGGCGAAGAGCGCAACGAACTGCGCGAAGCCCTGAACGGCCTGACTGTACCGGGCGACATGGGCCTGATCGTGCGCACTGCCGGCCTTGGCCGCAGCAGCGAAGAAATGCAGTGGGACCTGGATTACCTGCTGCAGCTGTGGACCGCCATCAAGGAAGCGTCCCTGGACCGCGCCGCGCCATTCCTGATCTACCAGGAAAGCAACGTCATCATCCGCGCCATCCGCGACTACCTGCGCCAGGACATCGGCGAAGTGCTGATCGACAGCATCGACGCCCAGGAAGAAGCGCTGACCTTCATCCGCCAGGTGATGCCGCAGTACGCCAGCAAGGTCAAGCTGTACGAAGACAGCGTGCCGCTGTTCAACCGCTTCCAGATCGAAAGCCAGATCGAGACCGCCTTCCAGCGCGTGGTCGACCTGCCATCCGGTGGCTCGATCGTGATCGACCCGACCGAAGCCCTGGTGTCCATCGACATCAACTCGGCGCGCGCCACCAAAGGCAGCGACATCGAAGAAACCGCCCTGCAGACCAACCTGGAAGCGGCCGAGGAAATCGCCCGCCAGCTGCGCCTGCGTGACATCGGCGGCCTGATCGTCATCGACTTCATCGACATGACCCCGGCGAAGAACCAGCGCGCTGTTGAAGAGCGCGTGCGTGAATGCCTGGAAGCCGACCGTGCCCGCGTGCAGGTTGGCCGCATCTCGCGCTTCGGCCTGCTGGAAATGTCCCGTCAGCGCCTGCGCCCATCGCTGGGCGAAAGCAGCGGCATCGTCTGCCCACGCTGCTCCGGCACCGGCATCATCCGTGACGTCGAATCGCTGTCGCTGGCCATCCTGCGCCTGATCGAAGAAGAAGCCCTGAAAGACCGCACCGCCGAAGTACGTGCTCAAGTGCCGATCCCGGTTGCCGCTTTCCTGCTGAACGAAAAGCGTAACTCGATCACCAAGATCGAGCTGCGCACCCGCGCGCGCATCATCATCCTGCCGAACGACCACCTGGAAACCCCGCACTTCGAAGTCCAGCGCCTGCGCGACGACAACCCTGAAGTGCTGAACAACCAGTCCAGCTACGAAATCGCCGCCGCCGAAGCTGAAGAAGCGCCGCAGCCGACCGCCACCCGCACCCTGGTACGCCAGGAAGCCGCAGTGAAGACGGCCCCGGCCCGCGCCAACGCACCGGTACCGGCCGCCGCTGAAGAGCCCCAGGCTGCCGCGCCGGTCGCCCCTGCCCCGAGCGCTCCGGAGCCAAGCCTGTTCAAAGGCCTGGTGAAGTCGCTGGTGAGCCTGTTCGCCGGCAAGGACGAGCCTGCCGCCGCGCCAGTGGCTCCCGCCGCCGAAAAACCGGCTGCCGAGCGCAGCCCGCGCAACGAAGAACGCCGCAACGGCCGCCAGCAAAGCCGCAACCGCAACGGCCGCCGCGACGAAGAACGCAAACCGCGTGAAGAGCGTGCCGAGCGCGCACCGCGCGAGGAACGCGCCCCACGCGAAGAACGTGCACCGCGTGAGGAACGTGCCCCACGTGAAGAGCGTGCACCGCGTGAGGAACGTGCCCCACGTGAAGAGCGTGCACCACGTGAAGAGCGTGCACCGCGTGAAGAACGTACTCCGCGCCAGCCACGCGAAGACCGCCGTAGCAACCGCGGCGAAGAGCGCGTTCGCGAGCTGCGCGAACCGCTGGACGCCACCCCGCCAGCCGAACGCGAAGAGCGCCAGCCGCGTGAAGAACGTGTAGCCCGCGAAGAGCGTGCTCCACGCGAAGAACGCGCACCGCGTGAAGAACGTGCTCCACGTGAAGAACGCGCACCGCGTGAAGAACGTGCTCCACGTGAAGAGCGCGCACCTCGGGAAGAACGCGCTCCACGCGAAGAACGCGCCCCGCGCCCACCACGCGAAGAGCGCCAACCACGCGCTGCCGAAGAAGCAACCGAGCAGGCTGCCGAACTGGCCGAAGAGCAACTGCCAGGCGAAGAGCTGCTGCAAGACGAGCAGGAAGGCACCGATGGCGAGCGCCCACGCCGCCGCTCCCGTGGCCAGCGTCGTCGCAGCAACCGTCGTGAGCGTCAGCGCAATGCCAATGGCGAGCTGATCGACGGCAGTGAAGAAGAAGGCAGCGAAGAGCAGCCACAACAGCACCAGGCCACCGAGCTGGGTGCCGAACTGGCTGCCGGCCTTGCCGTGACAGCTGCTGTCGCCAGCAGCAACATCAGCTCCGATGCAGAAGCCCAGGCCAACCAGCAGGCCGAGCGTGCCACCGCCGAAGTCGCTGCCGTTGCAGAAACCGACAACAGCGAAGCCGCCCAGCCGGTCGAGCAGGCCGAAGTGGTCACCAAAGCTGAAGAAGCGTCCGTGGCCCCAGCGGTCGAGCAGCCGGTCACCGAGCCAGTGGCCGCAGCCGAGGCAACTGCCGAGCCTGTGGTCGAAATGGCCCCGCAGCCTGTCGCTGAAGATGCACCTGCTGCTGAGCCGGCCGTTGTTGCAGAAACCGTGGTCACTGAAACCCCAGCAGAAGCCCCAGCGGTAGAAGCCGGTGAGATCGAACAGGCCCCGGCCGTGGTCGAAGTCGCTCCGGTTGCCGCACAGCCTGCCCCGGTTGTCGAAGCCCAGCCAGAAGTGGTGGCCGAGCCTGCACCTGCAGTGGTCGAACCTGCCACTGTCATGCTGGCCAACGGCCGCGCACCGAACGACCCACGTGAAGTGCGTCGCCGCAAGCGTGAGGCCGAGGCTGCTGCCAAAGCGGCACAGGAAGCTGCTGCAGCCTCCCAGGAACCAGCCTTGGAAACCGCCGATGAGCACAAACCTCATCACGGCTGATAGCCAAAGCTGAATGAAAAAGCCCCGCCAGTGCGAACTGGCGGGGCTTTTTTTGGTTTGCCTGACGGGCCTCTTCGCGGGTAAACCCGC
>NZ_JBQENN010000044.1:11806-20948 GCF_052044625.1 Pseudomonas sp. 22515 | reverse complement strand
CGCGCCCCTTTCGCGACACAAGGCCGCTCCGACTTGCAGCGCTTTTAGGCCGAAGCAAACCGCTCATCCAGGTAAGCGATGATCGCCTTGGACTCATACATCCAAGTCACCTTGCCGGCTTCTTCAATGCGCAGGCATGGCACTTTCACTCGGCCGCCACCTTCTTGCAGGGCCTGGCGGTGCACCGGGTCGTTCTTGGCGTCGCGCAGCGCCACCGGCACGTTCAAACGGTGCAGGGTGCGGCGGGTTTTGACGCAGAACGGGCAGGCGTGGAACTGGTACAGCGCCAGCCCCTTGGCCGCTTGCTCGATGCGGGCCTGGGCGGCCGCGTCGCGCTTGCGCTTGGCCGGGCGGCTGATCCAGTCACCGAACACAATGAGCTGGCCGAGGCCAACCCGCAGGGCTTTGACGATCATGGACAACTCCTGAAATGCAAAAGCCGACCCTGAAGGGTCGGCTTGGGGTCAGCAACCAATCACTTGATCAGGCTGAGGAACTCGCTACGGGTGGCGGCGTTATCGCGGAACTCACCCAGCATCACCGAGGTGATCATGGTCGAATTCTGCTTTTCGACACCGCGCATCATCATGCACATGTGCTTGGCTTCGACCACCACGGCCACGCCCGCGGCACCGGTTACCTGCTGCACGGCTTCGGCGATCTGGCGGCTGAGGTTTTCCTGGATCTGCAGGCGGCGGGCGTACATGTCGACGATACGTGCCACCTTGGACAGGCCCAGTACCTTGCCCTTCGGCAGGTAGGCAACGTGTGCCTTGCCAATGAACGGCAGCATGTGGTGTTCGCACATCGAATACAGCTCGATGTCCCGGACCAGCACCATTTCGCTGTTGTCAGAGCTGAACAAAGCGTTGTTGGTGACTTCTTCCAGTGTTTGCTCATAACCGCGGCAAAGGTACTTCATCGCCTTTGCAGCCCGCTTGGGCGTGTCGAGCAGGCCCTCACGGGAGACGTCCTCGCCAATCTGGCTGAGGATCTCGGTGTAGTTCTGTTCCAGGGACATGGATCTACCTGTGGGAAAAAATCGCAAAAACGAAGGGTACGGCGGTGAGGGCGGCGCTGCAAGCGCGGCGTTACTCGTCGCGGCCTTCGAGCATGGTTCGCTTCAGCATCACATACACCGCGCCAGTACCGCCGTGGCGGGCACTGCACGAGGCAAAACCGAGCACTTGCGGGTGCTGGCGCAGCCAGGTGTTGACGTGGCTCTTGATCATCGGGCGCTTGCCGTCCAGGCGCGCGGCCTTGCCGTGGGTCACCCGCACGCAGCGCACCTCCAGTTTGGTGGCTTCGGCGATGAAGTCCCACAAGGTTTCGCGGGCCTTTTCCACCGTCATGCCGTGCAGGTCGAGGCTGCCCTCGAATGGAATCTGCCCCAGCTTCAGCTTGCGCAGTTGGCCTTCCTGCACGCCATCGCGGCGCCACATCAGCTCGTCTTCGGCGCCTACGTCGATGACGAACTGGTCGGACATGCCATCGATGACCAAAGCCTTGTCACTGCGCACGGTCGCCGCCTGGCGCAGGCCGGCCAGCTTCTGGCGGTCGGCCTTGGGCTTGCCGACGTCGGCACGGTCGTGGCTGATCGGCTTTACGCCGCGCACTTCGGCCTTGAACAGGGAAAAATCGTCGTCTTGCATGATGCCTCCACGTAGGCGACGTAGTTTACGCGACTGTGGGGCCGTGTGCAGCCTGTGCGGGCCTCTTCGCGGGTAAACCCGCTCCTACAGGGATTGCGTATGGCTTGTGGCCGGTGCGATCGGGGGGGCAACTGCCTTGCGTCGCGAAAGGGGTGCGCAGCGCCCCCGAGGGTTTCAGTTCACTGCATGAATTGCCGGGGCCGCTTTGCGGCCCTTTCGCGACACAAGGCCGCTCCCACAAGGACCGCGTTAGCAGTGCCTCAATCGTGCTTCTTCATCAGGTGCGGCGACAGGTTAAGCTCCCGCCCGCGGCGCAAGCGGATACGGCTGCGCCGCCAGAAGCGCACGCCCAGCCACAGCAGCAACAAGCCAGCCACGGTGAGGATGCTGGACAACGGTTTGTTGGCGTTGAGTTCCTGCAGGGCAGGGTAGTTGCCCAGCAGGCCGGCGACGCCGGCCATGGCCAGCAATACGCCCAGCGTCGCCAGCAGGGCCGACAGACCGGCCGCCAGGCGGGCGCCCCAGTTACGCGGCTCGCGCGGGCGCAGGCGCTTGGCGTCGAAACTGCCTTTAAGCTTCATTCCGCTCTCCTCGGTGGATATCCGGAATTCGACCTGCTGCTGCCCATCGGGTTCCGCCCGGCTGCCGGGCGGTCCTGCAAGCCGCTCAGATCAGGCTCGCGGTGGGTGCGACGCAAGCGAAGTTGTCAGCCATCACGGCCATTTCGCACTGGTGAATCTGCGCGGCCGGAATGACGCCGTCCTTGAATGCCAGGTCGCGGGTGGCCGACGCGTCTTCTACCAGGGTGCACCGATAACCATAGTCCTTGGCGCGGCGAACGGTGGTGCTGACGCTGGAATGGCTCATGAAACCACAGACGATCAGGTCCAGGTGGCCCAGCTCCTGCAATGTTTCGTGCAGCTTGGTGTTCTTGAACGCGTTGGGCATGCGTTTTTCGATGACGATTTCACCTTCCAGCGGCTCCAGCCCCGGAATGAACTGGCCAGCCGGCCCCTGGGGGTCGAAGCGGCCACCAACAGTGCCCAGGTGGCGAACATGGATGATCGGACGGCCGCTTTTACGGGCGGCGTCGAGCAACCTGGCGATGTTGGCCACGGCCTCGTCCATGCCTGACAGCTTCAGGGGACCACTGAGGTACTCCTTTTGTGCATCGATGATGATCAGGCTGGCGTGGCTCAGCTTGGCCGGCGGATAGTCGCGGCCAGTGAGGCGAAACATCGTGGTTGGAACGGACATCAAGGGCTCCTTGGATAGGGCTTTTGTATACCTATTCTCCCCTGCCTTGGCGCCAATGGGAATGGTTGACAACGCAAGCGGCATGGTTACTGGCCTGTGGCTAGCCTTTGGGCAAGGCAAAGGAACAAATGTGCGGGTGGGGCTGTTAGACTTTTGTCCGGTCTGAAAATAGGAGTACCCCGTGATCACATCCCGTCTGCGCACGCTGCGCGACTACATCCGCTGGGCGGTCAGCCGCTTCCACGAGCATGACCTGTTCTTCGGTCACGGTGCCGACAACGCCTGGGACGAAGCCCGCCTGCTGGTGCTGGGTGCGGTGCACCTGCCATGGGAGGTGGCCGACAGCTACCTGGACTGCATGCTCGAGGACGACGAGCGAGTACGCCTTCAGCACCTGCTCAAGCGCCGTATCGAAGAGCGTGTACCGGCCGCCTACCTGCTGGGCGAGGCCTGGTTCTGCGGCATGTCGTTCATTGTCGACGAGCGGGTGCTGGTGCCGCGTTCGCCCATTGGCCAGCTGATCGAAAAACGTTTTGAGCCGTGGCTGGCCAGCGAGCCGGCGCGCATTCTGGACCTGTGCACGGGGTCGGGTTGCATCGGCATCGTCGCCGCTGACGTGTTCCCCGAGGCCGAGGTGGTGTTGGCCGACCTGTCGTTCCAGGCCCTTGAAGTGGCCAACCAGAACATCGAGCGCCATGGCCTGGACGGGCGCGTGTACACCGTGCAGGGCGATGGCTTTGGCGGTTTGCCGGGGCAGCGTTTCGACCTGATCCTGTCCAACCCGCCGTATGTCGATGCTGAAGACTTCGACGACATGCCGGCCGAATACCACCATGAGCCCGAGCTGGGCCTGGCCTGCGGCAGCGACGGCCTGGACCTGGTACGGCGGATGCTGGCCGAAGCGGCTGACCACCTGACCGAGAAGGGTTTGCTGATTGTCGAAGTGGGCAACAGCCAGGTGCATGTCGAGGCGTTGTACCCCGAGGTGGACTTTGCCTGGCTGGAATTCGAGCGGGGCGGGCATGGGGTGTTCATGCTCACCGCCGAGCAGTGCCGCCAGCATCAGGAATTGTTCAAGGCCCGCGTTTAGGCTATTTGGGGCTGCTTTGCAGCCCATCGCGACACAAGGCCGCTCCCACAGATTGATCGCGATACCTCTCGCAGATTGATCGCGATACCTCTCACAGATTGATCGCGATACCTCTCACAGATTGATCGCGATACCTCTCACAGATTGATCGCGATACCTTGTGGGAGCGGCCTTGTGTCGCGATGGGCCGCGAAGCGGCCCCAATCTCCACCGACAGATGCGGTCTTAGCGGGTTGCAATCCAGATCAACAGCCCTGCCTGGAACACGGCAAACGCCACCAGGCAGGTAATGGTGAAACGCAATCCGCCGTCTTCGCGCTGGTATTTGGCCACGCGCTCATCCCGCTCGCGCAGTTGCCCTTCCTTTTCCTGCAGTTGCTGGTCCGCCTGCTGCAGCAGGTTGGCGGCATCCAGAATCTCCACCCGCTGCAGGCGCTCGTTGCTCCAGGCGGCCTTGAGCTGGCCCACCGTCATATCCGCGGTACGGCCCTTCAGGTGCTGGCTGTCCTCGTACTGCACCTCGATACCCACCCCGCGCAAGCAGTGGTCACGGCGCAGGCGTGAGTCCTCGTTCAGGGCATCCTTGCTCGGCAGCGCCATGCCTTCAACCCGGTAGTGCGACCACCTGCGCTGCAACCACTGCGCGGCCTGGGCCAGCATGAAACGGCCGATGCCACGGTTCACCGGTTCCAGTTGCAGGCCATGTTCATTGCCAATACGCACCAGGCGCTCGGCATGGTCGACGCGGATGTCCAGGCGGTTCTGCTCTTTGTGTACTTTCTGCCCAGGCAGCTGGATTTCCATGCGCAGCAGGCTGTGTGCCTTGTCATGGCGCTCGGCATAGCCGAACTGCACAAAACGCAGCGGCCGCGCGCCGGTGCTGCGGTCGGTAGGCAGTGCTGCCAGGCGCAGCAGCTGGAAATGTTCGGCGGTCAGCTCGGCCCAGGGCAGGGCGGGGATTTCCTGGGGTTCTTCGGCCGGCTCGACGGCGGTGGGGGAGGTGGTCATCAGGGCTTGTCCTCAGCTATGCCTGCTGTATCGGCAGGCATGGCTGAGACCTGAGCCTGTTTGACTTACGCCGAAGGCAAATGCTGGATGAACGTCACAATTCGCTCGCCCAGCTCACGCGCCAGCGGCAGCTCGGGGTTGAGGTAGCTGTCGCGCTGCTGGCTCATGCTCTTGGGGCTGATGCGCAGCATGTGGTTCATGCCATCAATCAGGACCAGTTGTGCATCTGGCTTGGCCGCTTTCAGCCGTTGGGCGTCGGCCACGTCCACCTGCACGTCGTTGCGCCCCTGCACGATCAGCGCGGGCATGGGCAGGCGGGCAAAGGCGGCTGCCGGGTTTTGCTGGAACAGCGAAATCAGGTACGGCTGCACGCTGGGGCGAAACACCTGGCGCAGCGGCGCTGGCACATCCAGGCTGGTCTGCCCGGCCTGCAGGCGGTCGAGCAGGGCGCTGCCACCGGCCAGTTGCGCGGGCGGCAGGCGCTGGGCCAGTTGTTCGTGCAGCACCTCGGCCAGCGGCCGGCCGCTGCCGGCCAGGGTGATGACTGCGCTGGCGCCAGCCTGCTCGGCGGCCAGGCTGGCAATCAGTGCGCCTTCGCTGTGGCCAATCAGGATCAGCGGGCCGAAGCGCGGGTCGGCTTTGAGCTTGCGGCTCCAGGCGACCACATCGGCCACGTAGCGCTCCACGCTGAGGTCACGCTCGTCAGGCGTGGCCGGCTGGCTGGCGGCCACCCCGCGTTTGTCGTAACGCACGCTGGCAATGTGCTCGTTGGCCAGCAGCAGGGCCAGGCGCTTCAGGTTGTCGACCCGGCCCGACGCCGGGTTGTTGCCGTCACGGTCGGTGGGGCCGGAACCGGCGATGATCAGCACCACTGGCGGCGGGGTGGCCTGTTGTGGCAGCAGCAGGCTGCCGTGCAGCACGCCCTGGCCGGTGTCCAGGTCGATCGGGCGTTGCAGTACAGTGGGGGCGGCGGCCTGGGCCAGGCCGGTGCACAGCAGGAAGAGCAAGGCGACGAGGCGCGACATCATGCGGTACTACATGGGGAGATGTGGGTTTGACCCAATGTTTGCAGGAAGGTTCTGGGAAGCGAATGGCAGGTTCGGCCCTTTCGCGGGCACGCCCGCTCCCACAGGTATTTCNGGGAGCGGGCATGCCCGCGAAGAGGCCCGCACAGGCGATCAAAGCATCTGTATACTGCTGGCTTCGTCCATTTCAGGCAGAACTCGCGGAGCGTCCATGTCCGGCAATACCTACGGCAAGCTGTTCACTGTCACCACCGCTGGCGAGAGCCATGGCCCGGCGTTGGTCGCCATTGTCGATGGATGCCCTCCGGGCCTGGAAATTTCCCTCGCCGACCTGCAGCACGACCTTGACCGGCGCAAGCCCGGGACCAGCCGGCACACCACCCAGCGCCAGGAAGCCGACGAGGTAGAAATCCTTTCCGGCGTGTTCGAAGGCCGCACCACCGGCTGCTCGATCGGCCTGCTGATCCGCAACACCGACCAGAAGTCCAAGGACTACTCGGCCATCAAGGACCTGTTCCGCCCGGCCCACGCCGACTACACCTACCACCACAAGTACGGTATCCGCGACTACCGCGGCGGCGGCCGCAGCTCGGCCCGCGAAACCGCCATGCGCGTGGCCGCCGGCGCTATCGCCAAGAAGTTCCTGGCCACCCAGGGCATCACCGTGCGTGGCTACATGAGCCAGCTGGGCCCGATCGAAATCCCGTTCAAGACCTGGGAGTCGGTGGAGCAAAACGCCTTCTTCAGCCCTGATCCGGACAAAGTACCTGAGCTGGAGGCCTACATGGACCAGCTGCGCCGAGACCAGGATTCGGTGGGCGCCAAGATCACCGTGGTCGCAGAAGGCGTGATGCCCGGGCTGGGCGAACCGATCTTCGACCGCCTGGATGCAGAGCTGGCCCATGCGCTGATGAGCATCAACGCGGTCAAGGGCGTGGAAATCGGCGCCGGCTTTGCCAGTGTGGCCCAGCGCGGCACCGAGCACCGGGACGAGCTGACCCCGGAAGGCTTCCTCAGCAACAATGCAGGCGGCATTCTGGGCGGTATTTCCTCCGGTCAGCCGATCGTTGCGCACCTGGCGCTGAAGCCCACTTCCAGCATCACCACCCCGGGCCGCTCGATCGATGTCGATGGCAACCCGGTGGACGTCATCACCAAGGGCCGCCATGACCCGTGCGTGGGCATCCGTGCCACGCCGATTGCCGAGGCGATGATGGCCATTGCGCTGATGGACCACCTGCTGCGCCACCGTGCGCAGAATGCCGATGTGCAAGTGAATACCCCGGTGCTGGGCCAGCGCTGATCCACCTGCACCGGCCTCTTCGCGGGTNGAAATCCGCGTAGGCGCGGGTTCACCCGCGAAGAGGCCGGCCCAGGTCCCCACAAGGCCACCCCATGCAACCCATCCCCTACTGGCGCCTGTCCAGCTTCTACCTGTTCTATTTCGCCCTGCTGGGCTCCACCGCACCGTTCCTGGCGCTGTACTTCGACCACCTGGGCTTCTCCCCGGCGCGCATCGGCGAGCTGGTGGCCATCCCCATGCTGATGCGCTGCGTGGCCCCCAACCTGTGGGGCTGGCTGGGCGATCGCACGGGGCAGCGGCTGTTGATCGTCCGCCTTGGCGCGCTGTGCACCCTGGCCACCTTCGCCCTGATCTTCTTCGGCAAAAGCTACGCCTGGCTGGCGCTGGTCATGGCCCTGCACGCGTTCTTCTGGCATGCGGTGCTGCCGCAGTTCGAGGTCATCACCTTGGCCCACCTGCACGGGCAAACGTCGCGCTACAGCCAGGTACGTCTGTGGGGTTCGATCGGTTTCATCCTCACCGTGGTTGGCCTGGGCCGCTTGTTCGAGTGGTTGAGCCTGGACATCTACCCGGTGGCGCTGGTCACGATCATGGCCGGCATCGTTGCCGCCAGCCTGTGGGTGCCCAATGCCCAGCCGGTGGAACAGGGCGGGCGCAGCGGCACGGGGGGCTTCCTGCAACAGTTGCGTGCCCCGGGGGTGATCGCGTTCTACGCGTGCGTGGCCCTGATGCAGCTCAGCCACGGGCCGTACTACACCTTCCTTACCCTGCACCTGGAGCACTTGGGCTACACGCGCGGTGCCATCGGCCTGTTATGGGCGCTTGGGGTGGTGGCCGAGGTGCTGATGTTCATGGTCATGAGCCGCCTGTTTGCCCGTTTCAGCGTACAGCGCGTGCTGTTGGTCAGCTTCCTGCTGGCGGCATTGCGCTGGCTGCTGCTGGGCAACCTGGCCCAGGAGCCGGCAGTACTGATCTTCGCCCAGCTGCTGCACGCGGCCACCTTCGGCTGCTTCCATGCCGCCAGCATCGCGTTCGTCCAGGCCAGCTTCGGTGCCCGCCAGCAGGGCCAGGGCCAGGCGCTTTACGCCGCGCTGTCGGGTACCGGCGGTGCGCTGGGGGCGCTGTACTCAGGCTACAGCTGGAAGCTGCTGGGCCCCACCTTCACCTTTGGTATGGCCAGTGCCGCAGCCTTGGCCGCAGCCGTTATCATTGCCCTTTGTTCGCAACCGACCAGGACCCGCCCCTGATGAGCATTCTCAGCGTTTTCCACCCCGCCAGCCCGGCACTGCCGAACAAGGTGCTGACTCACCACGACGACATCGCCGCTACGTTGGCCGAGCAGGGCGTGCGCTTTGTGCATGCCGAACCTGGCCTGCGGGTGCGCCCGGGCACGGCCCAGGACGAGGTGCTGGAGGTTTGCCGCGTGTATCTGGATGAGTTGATGACGGCGCATGGCAGCAAGGCCTTCGCGCTGCTCAACCGCGACGGTGAAGACCCGGCTCAGGTCGATGTGCGTGATGAGCATGTGCATGATGCCGACGAGCTGTTCGCCGTGGTCAGCGGGCGGGCGCAGGTTGGCCTGCGGCTGGGGGACTGGGTGTATTCGGTGCTGTGCGAGAAGGGTGACCAGCTGCTGGTGCCGGCCGGGACGCGGCGCTGGGTTGAGCTGGGTGATACACCGTTTTGCCTGGCGTTGCGCTTGTATGGCAGCGAGCAGGGCATGCAGGCGCGGTTTACCGGGGATGTGACGGCGCGGGCGTTTCTGGGGATCGACGAGTTGTAATGGCATTGCCGGCCTCTTCGCGGG
>NZ_JBQENN010000044.1:10011-11777 GCF_052044625.1 Pseudomonas sp. 22515 | reverse complement strand
CCCGCGAAGAGGCCAGTTCAGGCAATACACCCCTCAGCGGTAAGTCGGCAAGGCAAACCGCTGCTGGCTCTGCAGCATCGAGATGACCGGCAACTCACTGGCCTCTTCAGCCAGGTCACGACGGATGGCACTGATCGCCCAGGACAGCTGTTCGGCACTGTGCAATTGCCCATAGGTCAGCACCCGGCGGGTAACCTTGCCATCCGCTGCGCGCAGGGTAAGCAGTACACCGCCATCGGGCCGGGCTTTGGTATTCACTTGATAGGCCGAAAATACCGAGGCGAACTTTTGCTGGATGAGGTCCATATCAACTCCTGGCTGGTGTGTGGCAGACGTGAGTTGATGGTTGCAGTGACCGTGCCAGAATCCTGTTTGGCGAAAAACTCAGTAAATACAGGAGGTTACGGGTAATTTGCAGAAGCGGCATCGTGCAGGGTGCACGGTCGTGCATTTTGCACAGTGCATTTTGCACGGGTCAGGGTTTGCCTATCGGCCTCATAGAATCTGAACCTTTGACCGCAATGGCATGCCTGACGAACACTTGGGCCATCAATTATGCCAGGAGGTTCCCTATGTCCAGCCAACCCGCACCTGCCACCATGACCGATGACGAAACCGCTGCGTTCGCCGAGCAGGTGTTCGAACGTGCCCGCCAGGGCGACGCCGACATGCTCGGGCGCCTGCTTGCCAGCGGCCTGCCGGCCAACCTGCGTAATCACAAGGGCGATACCTTGCTGATGCTGGCCAGCTACCACGGCCACCACGAGGCGGTGCGGGTGCTGCTGGCGCAAGGTGCCGATCCGTTGATTGCCAACGACAATGGCCAGCTGCCGATTGCCGGTGCCGCATTCAAAGGGGACCTGGCGATGATTCGCCTGCTGGTGGAGCATGGCGTGCCGGTGGATGCCGCCGCACAGGACGGTCGCACCGCGCTGATGTTGGCGGCGATGTTCAACCGCAGCGAAATCCTCGACTATCTGCTGGCCCAGGGGGCCGACCCGGCGCACCAGGACGCCCGCGGCATCACCGCCCTGATGGCGGCGCAAACCATGGGCGCAGCAGACACTGCCGCGCGCCTGCAAGCACAGGCCGGCTAACCGCCTAGGGGCATTTGCGGCTATCCTTGGCGACTTTTCACCCGTCGCAGGCCCCCTTTCATGAAAACTCAGTTGCTCGAATTCATCAGCCTCATTGGCGCCGGCTGCATGCGTGAGGCAGACATCGAGCGTATCGCCGACGAGGCCGCCCAGGCCTACGCCGACCCTGCCGCCTTCCTGGCCGCCAACCCCGACATCAACTACGACGACACTTTCCCGATTCCCCTGGGCGAATGGGTGGTGCTGGGCAGCCTGCCGGATACCGTGGTGTTCCAGGCCGACAGCTACCAGGCGCTGTTCCAGCAGATCAGCGACTCGTTCGACAACAGCGTGCCGTTTACCCTCAAGCCCAAGCAACTGGCCCGTACCGAGCCACTGACCGCGCTCAACCGTATCCAGGTGCAGATGGGCGCGCTGAACAAGGAGGCCGGGGGTTATGTGCTGCTCAACTTCAGCCAGTTGCTCGATGATGAACTGCAGATGGTCATGGTGGGGCAGCAGGACCTGGCGCGGGTAATGGAGCTGGGGGCAGCACTGGGCATCAAGGTCGAGCCGGCACTGGAAGCCCTGAAGGTCGCCGTACACATCTAAAGCCTGGCATAGGCTTTGTGGGAGCGGCCTTGTGTCGCGAAAGGGCTGCACAGCAGCCCCGGGATTTCAGCGTCGATG
>NZ_JBQENN010000044.1:0-9961 GCF_052044625.1 Pseudomonas sp. 22515 | reverse complement strand
CGCTCCCACAGGCCGGTGTTCAGCTTCAGCCCAGCGCAGTGTCGAGAAACATCATCACCGCAAACCCACCCATCAACCCCAGGGTCGCCGCTGTCTGGTGCCCGTTGCGGTGGGTTTCGGGGATCACCTCGTGGCTGACCACAAAGATCATCGCCCCCGCCGCCAGCCCCATGCTGATCGGGTAGGCGAGGGCAAAGCCGGTAGAAATCCCCAGCCCGATCACCGCCCCTAGCGGCTCCATCAGGCCCGACCCTATCGCCACCAACGCGGCCTTCAGGTTGGAAAGCCCCGTGGCGCGCAAGGCCAGCGCCACGGCCAGCCCCTCGGGGATGTCCTGAATGGCGATGGCACTGGTCAGTGGCAGGCCGATGTTCATGTCGCCATTGGCAAAGCTCACGCCAATCGCCATGCCTTCAGGCAGGTTGTGCAGGGTAATCGCCAGCACAAACAGCCACACCCGGCTGATGCGCTCGGCTTCGGGGCCGCACGGGCCGGTGCTTTCGTGTTCATGCGGGGTGAAGCGGTCCAGGCCCAGCATCAGCAGCACACCCAGGCCCATGCCCAGCACCACGGTAAACGCAGCGGCCGGGCCGTTGCCCGTGATCTCGCGGGCAGCCTCCAGGCCCGGCAAAATCAGCGAAAACGAGCTGGCGGCCAGCATCATGCCGGCAGCAAAGCCCAGCATCACGTCCTGGGTGCGCGCGTTGACATCGCGCAGCACCACTGCCAGCACGGCGCCCAGTGCGGTGGCGCCAAAGCCGGACAACCCGCCCAGCATGGCCAGGTGCAGGTTGTCGGCATGGTCGCCGTTCACCGCGTTCCAGAGGCTGGCGGCCAGCAGCACGCACACCGCCAGCAGGCTCAGCCCCAGGCCCGCGCTGAGCCAGGGGGTATCGGTAACCTGCTGGCGCCAGGCCTGCAGCAGTGAAGAGGGGGCGGCGCTTTGGCTGTGAGTGGGCGGCATGCGAACCTCGAATCAGTGAATGCAGTCAGTCTACCGAGGGACCTGCGACATCCGCCAAGGATTCCCTTCTATTGCTGCGATAGCTGACTATGCTGTGCAGCAAAGCCTCTGGACAGGAATTCAGACATGGGATCTACCTTCAACAGCCTGGTCGGGCTGATCATTCTGGCGCTGGATATCTGGGCCATTCTCAACGTGATCAAGAGTGGCAGCGAGGTGGGCATCAAGGTGTTGTGGATCTTGTTGATCGCCTTGCTGCCGGTGGTGGGGCTGGTGATCTGGGCGATTGCCGGGCCGCGGGGGAATGTGCGGCTCTAGGCGCGTTACTGACATAGCCAGTAATAGGGCCGTGACAAAATTTTCACATTGGTTTAAACAGAATCCGCACCCGCATAATGCTGCGTTGGCCTAGCGCCATCGCCTCTTCGCAAACCGCAATCCTAGGACCTTCCCATTCATGGCTAACACGGACGCCTTGAAGCAACAGGGCGCGCGAACGTCATTTTCGCCGACCTTGAAATCCCACCTGGCCTATACGCTGCTCAGCGGCCTGGTGATCATGCTGATGCTCAGCATCGTGCGCCTGGCGCTGCTGGCCTACAACAACGACATGGTCGGCGATACCCCTTATTCGACGGTCGCCGAAGGCTTCCTCAACGGCTTGCGCTTCGACCTGCGGGTGGTGGTTTACATCAGTATTCCGCTGCTGCTGGCCATCCTCAGCCCCTGGGCCATGGCCCGGCGTGGCGTGTTCCGTTTCTGGCTGACCCTCGCTTCGAGCATGGTGATGTTCCTCGGCCTGATGGAAATGGACTTCTACCGCGAGTTCCACCAGCGCCTCAACGGCCTGGTTTTCCAATACATCAAGGAAGACCCGAAAACCGTCATGAGCATGCTCTGGTACGGTTTCCCGGTGGTCCGCTACCTGCTGGCCTGGGCCTTCGGGACCTGGCTGCTGAGCCTGCTGTTCAAAGGTATCGATCGCGCCACCCGTGCCCAAGGCCTGTACCGCGTTGCCCCGTGGTACAAGCGCCTGGCGGTATTCATGGTGATCCTGCTGGTGGCCGTGGTCGCTGCCCGTGGCACCCTGCGCCAGGGCCCGCCGATGCGCTGGGGTGATGCCTTTACCACGGACTCCAACTTCGTCAACCAGCTGGGCCTGAACGGCACCCTGACCCTGATCGACGCCGCCAAGAGCCGCTTTGGCGAGGACCGTGCCAACATCTGGAAGCCAGTCCTGCAGCAGGACGTGGCCACGCAAAGTGTGCGTGAGCAACTGCTGACCGCCCACGACACGCTGGTCGACGCCGACGAAGCCGCTATCCGCCGCGACTTTGTGCCGCCGGCTGACCGTACCCTGCCGATCAAGAACGTGGTGGTGATCCTGATGGAAAGCTTCGCCGGCCACTCGGTAGGCGCGCTTGGCAGCCCCAACAACATCACCCCGTACTTCGACAAGCTGGCCAAAGAAGGCCTGCTGTTCGACCGCTTCTTCTCCAACGGCACCCACACCCACCAGGGCATGTTCGCCACCATGGCCTGCTTCCCCAACCTGCCAGGTTTCGAATACCTGATGCAGACCCCGGAAGGCGGCCATAAGCTGTCGGGCCTGCCGGCGCTGCTCAGCGCCCGTGACTACGACGACGTGTACGTCTACAACGGCGACTTTGCCTGGGACAACCAGTCCGGGTTCTTCGGCAACCAGGGGATGACCACCTTCATCGGCCGTAATGACTTCGTCAACCCGGTGTTCTCCGACCCGACCTGGGGTGTGTCCGACCAGGACATGTTCGACCGCGGCAACGAAGAGCTGGCCAAGCACGATGGCAAGAAGCCGATCTACGCGCTGCTGCAGACGCTGTCCAACCACACGCCGTATGCCCTGCCGAAGGATTTGCCGGTAGAGAAAGTGACCGGCCAGGGCCGTCTGGACGAGCACCTGACCGCCATGCGTTATTCGGACTGGGCGCTGGGCCAGTTCTTCGAGAAGGCGCGTAAAGAGCCTTACTTCAAGGACACCCTGTTCGTCATCGTCGGTGACCATGGCTTTGGCAACCACCAGCAGGTTACCGAGCTGGACCTGGGCCGCTTCAACGTGCCGCTGCTGCTGATTGCCCCGGGCATTCAGGAGAAGTTCGGTGCGGTGAACCACACCGTGGGTACCCAGGTCGATATCGTGCCGACCATCATGGGCCGCCTGGGTGGCAAGGCTCGCCACCAGTGCTGGGGGCGTGACCTGCTCAACCTGCCCGAGGGTGACCAGGGCGTGGGCATGATCAAGCCGTCGGGCAGCGAGCAGATTGTCGGGTTGGTACAGGGTGACCGTATCCTGATCGAGTCCAAGGACATGAGCCCGCGGATGTACCGCTACCAGTTGGGCAGCGAGTTCAAGGCCGAACTGATCGAAAGCCCGGACCAGCCGGAAATGCTCAAGAAGCTGGAAGCGTATATCCAGACGGCGACCAAGAGCCTGCTGGATAACACCGCTGGCGTGGTGCACGGCACACCGAAGTAAACCGGGGCCGCGTTGCGGCCCATTCGCGGGCTTGCCCGCTCCCACAGGTACGACAAGGGTTAGAACCTTGTGCTGGCCCTGTGCGAGCGGGCAAGCTCGCGAATGGGCCCGCACAATTTCCCGGACTGAACATTATCCCCGCCCCAAGGTCAGTTATTCAGGCATCACACACCTGGTGTTCGTTGACTGAGAGGGTCCGTTCAATGAAAGAGTGGGAAGTCATTTTTGCCGACCAGAAGGGCGAACCGTCCACATTGCTGATGCATGCCGAGCATTGCCCCAGCGAGGAAGACGTTGCGCGGGCCATCCGCTCACACCTGTTTCCGGTGATGGACGAGCTGGACCTCAACGACTTCCAGGACCGTATCATCTCCCCGACCGCACGCTGGCTCAAAGAGCATAGCGGTGTGACCATCACCAGCATTCACGAAGTCGCCTGAACCACACGTTTGCGTGGTGCCTTGGCAGGCACTACGCTGGAGAAGGGCCTGCCTGTTCTGCGGGTTGGCGCCGCTACAATTCGCGTCTTGCATCAGCTCGAACTGCACGGCCTTTGCCGGCAGGTGCGTAGTGCACGGAAAGTCTATCCATTGCTTTATTCAGGAGGACGATTCATGAGCAGCCAGAACGACGATATCAGCAGCAACGTCCTGCGCCAGATGAAAGCAGGCGGTTTCGACTTCACCCAGATCCACCCCATCGAGTTCTATGCCGTATTCCCGGACGAAGCAGGGGCCCGTCGTGCAGCCGGGCAGTTTCGCGGAGAATCGCTCAATGCCCAGGTGAAGGAGCTGGGCGACGGTGCCTGGCACCTGGAACTGAGCAAGGTCATGTACGCCACCCATGGCGGGATTGGCGACTTTGAAGAGGCCTTCGAGCAGTTGGTGACACCGTATGGGGGTGAGGTGGAAGGGTGGGGCGTCAAGCACGAACGGCTCACGGCCTGACAGTTTTGTGTTGGCCCGTTCGCGGGTTAACCCGCGCCTACACATTGATGGAGGGTGGACACCCCCTGCCGTTGTAGGAGCGGGTTAACCCGCGAATACGGTGGCGGCGGCAACGATGAACGGCCAGGGATATTAGCCAGCAGGACCGGCCCTTTCGCGGGTAAACCCGCTCCTACGACGGTCTGTGTTCACCCCCCGGTGTGTGTCCACCACCGTGTAGGCGCGGGTTTACCCGCGAAGAGGCCCTCAAGGCTTACGCGCTGCCATGTGCCCCAAATAGGCCAGCAGCGCATCCAGTTCCTGTTCACTCAACACACTCTCCGCAAACCCCGGCATCTTCGCCTGCGGCCACCGCCGCAGGCTTTGCGGGTCGCGTATCAACTTGCGTAAATAAACCGGCTGGAAATACTCGGTCGGGTTATACGGCACATTCAAGTCCGGCCCCACCTGCCCATCCCCCGCACCGTTCAACCGGTGGCACACCAGGCAATTCTGCTGGAACAGGGCAAAGCCCTGGCGCACCGGGCTGTCGGCCGGCAGCGTCGGGTCGGGTAGCAGCGCAGGAAACCGCTGTTCCACCGGGGCCAGCTTGCGAAGGGTGGCGATCTGGAATGGCCACTGTTCAGGGCGGATGCCGCTGGCCTGCGGCGCAGTCCACACCAGGTAGAACGGCCCAGCACTTGGCTTGCCTGGACCCAGTGACGGCCACGGCGTGTCGGGGTCTTCCACGGCCAGCCAGGCCCGTGCCGGCCCTTGCTGCAGCAAGGGCGCAGCGGGCATTTCGGCGGCAAAGCCATCCAGCGCCACGGCCTGCAGGTGATCGCTGGCAGTCACGCCTTTCAGCAGCGTGACCAGTGGCACCGCCCGATAGTGCATGGGGCGTTTGTAGGATACGTCCTGTTCGATGCTGATGTCCTGGGCCTCAGGGTGGCCAAGCAGTTCGGCGCTGCTCCACTGGCGCGGTGTCGCGCCCAGTTCAAGGTGCAGTTGCGCCGCCGACAATGGCAGGCTCAGGAGCAACGCTAGCAGGGCAAGGCAGTGGCGCATAGGCGATCTCCGACCATCAAGGCCAGCAGGTTACCTGTGCGTTGCCCGTTGGCGCCACCGCCGCAGTCAGCCAAACAAACGTGTCAGGTTCGGCAAGATCAACAGCAACGTGGTGGCAAATAAAATGAGCCCAGCTTGGCGAATTTTCGATTGTCTGAACATGGCGGACCGCCTTCTTGTTGTTATTCCTGAATACCCGTTGGCTTCCTTGTCGCGCTTCGGGTCGATCGCAGTGGCGTTGAATGGCGCCGGACTGCTTGCCGCTTGAAAGTGGATATACCTTCAACAGTAGGGTGTGCGTTATCCATATTTGAGAACCCTTTGTTCTAACCGTGCACTAAAACCATTCCTCTGGCTATGAGGCTAAGTGCTATCTAGCTGACACGCTCTATCTAGACAGTGGCGCAAGCACTCGGCAGGCGCCGACGAAATGTGACCGTTCGTCAGTGCAGCCTACTTGCTTGTACGTGCCTTTCGCGGCAGTCTCTACAGCAGATTCCCACCCATGTCGTTCAGGACTACCCCTATGTCGTTACGCATCTGCATCCTTGAAACCGATGTCCTGCGACCGGAGTTGACGGCGCAATATCAGGGCTACGGCAGGATGTTCGAGCAGCTCTTCTCGCGTCAGCCGATTGCCGCCGAATTTTGTGTGTACAACGTGATGCACGGCGACTATCCCGCCGACAGTGAAAAGTTCGATGCCTACCTTGTGACGGGCAGCAAGGCCGATTCGTTCGGTACCGACCCGTGGATCCAGACGCTAAAGGCCTACCTGCTCAAGCTGTACGAGCGCGGTGAAAAGCTGCTGGGCGTGTGTTTTGGCCACCAGTTGCTGGCCTTGACCCTGGGTGGCAAGGCCGAGCGGGCTGAGCAAGGCTGGGGCGTGGGTATTCATCGCTACTCGTTGGCGGCGCATGCGCCCTGGATGGACCCGGAGGTGTCGGAGCTGACCTTGCTGATCAGTCACCAGGACCAGGTGACCGAACTGCCGGAAGGCGCTACGGTGATTGCCTCCAGCGATTTCTGCCCGAATGCGGCGTACCACATTCGCGACCAGGTGCTGTGCTTCCAGGGCCACCCGGAATTCGTGCATGACTACTCCCGAGCACTGCTCGATGCGCGCCAGGAATACCTGGGTGACGAGGTGTACCACAAGGCCGTTGCCAGCCTGGCCACCGAGCACCAGGGTGATTTGGTAGGGGAGTGGATGTTGCGGTTCATCCAGCAGCCATCAAAGGCCAGCGACAGCGCCGCTTAATCGGTGGCAACCCTTCGCGGGCACGCCCGCTCCCACAGGTTGCGCACAATGCTGAANCGCGCCCGCGAAGAGGCCATCAAAGCCAACCCGATTTCTTGAAGCTGGCATACAACCCGGCACACCCCGTCGCAATCACCCCCAGTACCGCGAAGTAACCGTAGTGCCAGCTCAGCTCCGGCATGTTCTGGAAGTTCATCCCGTAAACCCCGGCAATGGCCGTAGGGAATGCCAGAATCGCCGCCCAGGCCGCGAATTTGCGCTGCACGATGCTTTGCCGTGACGATTCCAGCAGCATGCCGATCTCGATCGTCTGGCTGGCAATGTCGCGTATGCCGGCCAAGTCTTCCATCTGCCGTGTCACGTGAATTTGCACATCACGAAAGTACGGGCGCATGTTCTTGTCGATGAACGGGAAGCTCAGGCGCTGCAGTTCTTCGCTCACTTCAACCAGGGGTGCCACGTAGCGGCGCAGGCGCAGGATGTCACGGCGCAGGCTGTGCAGGCGGCGGATGTCGTCTTCCCGCAGCGAGCCGCCCAGTACGCTTTCCTCCAGCGCTTCGATCTCGCCATGAATGGCCTCGCTGACCGGTTGGTAGTTCTCGGTGACGAAGTCGAGCAGGGCGTACAGCACGAAGTCTTCGCCATGTTCCAGCAGCAGGGGCCGAGCCTCGCAGCGCTGGCGAACCATGGCGTAGGATTTGGAGTGGCCGTTGCGGCAGGTGATGATGTAGCCGTTGCCCGCGAAGATATGGGTCTCGATGAATTCCAGTTTGCCTTCGTGGCGCACTGGCGAATAAGTGACGATGAACAACGCGTCACCGAAGGTTTCCAGCTTGGGCCGGCTGTGTTTTTCCAGGGCATCTTCGATGGCCAGTTCGTGCAGGTTGAACTGCGACTGCAGGTTGGCCAGCTCCTCGGCATTGGGCTCTTCCAGGCCGATCCACACAAAATGCCCCGGCTTGCGCGCCCACTCGCTGCCTTCGTCGATGCTGATGTTGGTGACCTTTCTGCCGGCGCTGTACACCGCCGATGCCACGACTCGACCCATGGTTGTCCGCTTATTCGATTGAACACGGATACAGCTTGGGCTGTACCCGGCTCCAGAGCAACCCCGGATCAGGCCAGTTCTTTTTCCATGCGGTCAATGCACTGCTGCATTTGCACCCGGCATTGCTCGATCAGTGTTGGCAGGTCCTGCAGTGTCATGCCCGTCGTGGCAATGGGCGGCAGCGAGCGCACAATCACCGTGCGCTGGCGCCAGCTGTTCAGGCTCAGGCGCCTGGCATAGCGGCTGACGCAGACCGGCACGATCGGCACACCGGCCTCGATGGCCATGTGAAACGCGCCTTTCTTGAACGCCAGCAAATGCTCGCCGGGATTGCGGGTGCCTTCGGGGAAAATCCAGATCGAGGTGTCGTCCTGCAGAACCCGGGTGGTCTTCTGTATGGCCCTGCGTGCCTGATAGGCATTCTTGCGGTCGACCAGCACGTTGCCGCCCAGCCAGAACAATTGGCCGAACAGCGGGATCCAGCCCAGGCTCTTCTTGCCGATGGCGACGGTGCGTTGCGGCACCACTTGGCCCAGCACGAACAGGTCGAAGTTGGACTGGTGGTTGGCCACGATCACACACCCGGGTGGGTGGTCCCACAATGGGCCGACTTCGGCCTTGACCTTGATGCGCATCAGCCAGGTGGCCGGCAAGCTGTAGAGCCGGGCGAAAACGCGGCTGTTGTCAGGGTTGAAGGGGCGGCACAGACCGATGATCAGGCCCACGGCGCCAACGGCAAGAAAATGCAGCCCCAGCAGGAACATACGCAATGAATAAAGCATGGTACGGCTCACACCAGACGGTCGCGGGCAGTGTACGGGTGTGCACTGGTTGGGGCAAACCTTGGTGCAGGCCTGTTCCGCCCCTTTCGCGGGCAAACCCGCGAAAAGGGCCCGTGCGGTTAGCCCATATGCTGCTGATCCAGCTCGATCGCCTTGTCCAGCGCCTCCAGCAGCCCTTTGCGCACTTTCAGCTTGGTGTTCTTGTGCGCCAGCATGTTCAGCTTCTTCAGCTCTCGTGCTGCAGTCATTGCCGCTTCCTGCAACTGCTCGGCCGGTACCACCTTGTCGAGGAAGCCGGCATCCACGGCACCCTGCGGGTCAAATACTTCGGCATTGATCACCGAGCGGTGGAAGGCCGAGCGGCGCAGGCGGTCGCGGGCCAGTTCAATGCCGGCGTGGTGCATGGTCATGCCGATTTGCACTTCGTTCAGGCATACCTTGTATGGCCCATCGACGCCAATGCGGTAGTCGGCCGACAGCAGCAGGAAGGCGCCCTTGGCCACGGCATTGCCGGGGCAGGCGACTACCACCGGGAACGGGTGCGACAGCAGCCGGCGGGCGAGGGTGGAACCGGCGGTGACCAGGCTGATGGCGTCCTTGGGGCCGCGGGTCATCACCTTGAGGTCGTAACCGCCTGACAGAATGCCCGGCTGCCCGGTGATGATCACTACTGCACGCTCCTCGGTAGCGCGGTCCAGCGCTGCATTGAAGGCAGTGATGACGTCCGGCGAGATGGCATTGACCTTGCCGTTGTTCAGGGTAAGGGTGGCGATGCCGTCTTCGGCGTGGTAGGTAATCAGCTCGCTCATGGCAGAGTCCTTTTGTTGGCGTGGCGACGACGTTACCCAGCGCCAGGGGCGAGGTAAAGCAGCAAGGCTGACTGGTCGGTCAGTGCTCATGGCAGCCCAAGTGCAAATACATGAAAAAATTGAAAAAAATGCTTGCCAAAGGGAAAGTCTTTCACTAAATTAGCGCACCTCGACAGGCCGCAAGGCTTGAAGAGAAACGGTGAAGTGTCCGAGTGGTCGAAGGAGCACGCCTGGAAAGTGTGTATACGAGAAATCGTATCAAGGGTTCAAATCCCTTCTTCACCGCCACATTCTACGAAAAGCCCCCGCGCTGAAAAGCACGGGGGCTTTTTGTTTTCAAGGCCATTGGGGCTGCTGCGCAGCCCATCGCGACACAAGGCTCCCACAAAGCCTATGCCAGGCTTCAGATGTGTACGGCGACCTTCAGGGCTTCCAGCGCCGGCTCGACCTAGCTGCCCAGCGATGCTCCCAGCTCCATTACCCGGGGTTGATGGGTGGGTTTGCGGTGATGATGTTTCTCGACACTGCGCTGGGCTGAAGCTGAACACCGGCCTGTGGGAGCGGCCTTGTGTCGCGAAAGGGCCGCGA
>NZ_JBQENN010000043.1:0-22832 GCF_052044625.1 Pseudomonas sp. 22515 | reverse complement strand
GGTGAAGTGCTGCAGGTGACGGCCACCGACGCGGCAGGCAACGCCTCCACCGCCAGTAACCTTACCGCGCCGGACATCGATGGCGGCGACACAACGCCACCGCAGACCCCGACCAACCTGGTGATCAGTGCTGCCGGCAGCCAACTCAGCGGTCGTGGCGAAGCCGGTACCAGCGTTCAGGTGCGCGATGACGCAGGCACCGTGGTTGCCACGGGCACAGTCAATCCCGATGGTACCTTCGCCATCACCTTGAACCCGGCCATCACCGATGGCAGTACCCTGCAAGTGACCCTGACCGACACTGCCGGCAATGTCTCGCAACCCGGTTCGGTCGCCGCGCCAGACCTGCTGGCCCCAGCGCAGCCAACCGAGCTGGCCTTGGTTGATGGCGTGACCTTTACCGGCCGCGGCGAGCCCGGTGCCACCGTACAGGTGCGCAATGCCACCGGCAGCCTGATCGGCACTGGCTTGGTCAACGAAGACGGCACCTTCAGCGTCACGCTGTTCCCCGCCCAGGCCAATGGTGAGGCCCTGGACATTCGCGTGGTAGACGCCGCCGGCAACAGTTCAACGCCGCTGGCGTTCACTGCACCGGACGTCACGCCGCCAGCTGCCGTCAGCAACGTCGTGGTGGGCGCCGATGGCCTGGTGCTCAGTGGCCGTGGCGAGGCCGGCGCTACCGTACAGGTACGTGATGCCAACGGCTCTGTCATAGGCACCGCCACAGTCGGCGCCAACGGAACCTTCTTTGTCGACCTCACCCCAGCCGCGCAACCGGGCGAGCAATTGAGCCTGGTGCAGACCGATGCGAGCGGCAACGCCTCTGAAGCCCTGCAATATGAAGTCCCGGCAACCACGACCCCAGCCAGCCCAAGCGACCTGGTGGTGGCTGCGAACGGCGCCAGCATCACTGGTACAGCCCCGACGGGCAGCCGTGTGGAAGTACACGATGCCAACGGCACACTGGTCGGCAGTGTGGTGGTAGGTGCCGGTGGCACCTTCACCGTCATCCTCAACCCGGCCCAGGCCAACGGCGAACTGCTGGACGTGGTGGCCATCGATGGCACCGGCGCTTCGTCCCTGCCGGTGCAAATCGCTGCGCCAGACATCACCCCGCCGGTCACCCCGAGCGAGCTAGCGATCAGTGCCAACGGCAGCGAGGTCACCGGCCGCGCCGAAGTGGGCAGCACCGTGCGTGTGCTGGCCGCCGATGGCACCACCGTGCTGGGTAGTGTGGTGGTCGACGCCACTGGCAGTTTCAGCATCACCCTCGACCCGCCGCAGGTGAGTGGTGAGGAACTCCAAGTCACTGCCACCGACGCCGCCGGCAACACCTCCACGGCCGGCGACATCACCGCGCCGGACATCGACGGTGGCGACACCACACCACCGGATGCCGCAACCAACTTGGTAGTCGGCCTGGCCGGCGCCCAGCTCAATGGCCGCGGCGAAGCCGGGGCCAGCGTGCAGGTGCGCGATGCCCAAGGCAATGTACTGGCCAACGGCTCGGTCAACCCGGACGGCACCTTCCAGATCACCCTTGACCCACCGGTGAAAGATGGCAGCAACCTGCAAGTGGTGCTGACCGATGCCAGCGGCAATGCTTCTGCCCCGGCGTCGGTGGTTACCCCGGACTTGCAGGCCCCGGCTCAACCGACCGGTGTAGCCTTGGCCGACGGCGTGACCCTGAGCGGCAACGGCGAGCCAGGCGCGACCGTGCAGGTACGCGATGCCTTGGGCAACTTGCTCGGCACTGGCCTGGTCACTGAAACCGGCAGTTTCAGCATCAGCCTGTCGCCGGCCCAGGCCAATGGCGAAATCCTCGACATCCGTCTGATCGATGCCGCCGGCAATGTCTCTTCCCCCTTGCAGTTCGAGGCCCCGGACATCACCGTGCCTGCCGCAGTCAGCAACATTGTCGTCGGCGCCGACGGCCTGACCTTGGGCGGTCGCGGCGAAGCCGGTGCTACCGTCGAGGTGCGCGATGCCAATGGCACGCTGATCGGTACCGGCACAGTGACCGCGAACGGTACTTTCCTGATCGACCTCGATCCGGCTGCACTGCCGGGTGAACGCCTGAGCCTGGTACAGACCGACCCGAGCGGCAACGCCTCTGAAGCGCTGACCTACGACGTGCCACTGGTGGTCACCCCGACCAGCCCGAGCGAACTGGTCGTCGCCGCCGATGGCAGCAGCATCAGCGGTTCTGCTCCTGCTGGTAGCCGCGTGGAAGTGCATGATGCCAACGGCACGCTGGTCGGTAGCATCGTGGTGGGTGCCGAGGGCACCTTCACCGTGGTGCTTACACCGGCCCAGGCCAATGGCGAATTACTGGACGTGGTGGCGATCGACGACAACGGCACCTCGTCGTTGCCGGTGCAGGTCGCCGCACCAGACATCACCGCGCCTGTGGCGCCAAGCGATCTGGCAATCAGTGGCGACGGTACCGTTGTCAGCGGCCGCGCCGAAGCAGGCAGCACCGTCCGTGTGCTGGCCGCCGATGGCACCACTGTACTGGGCAGTGTCGTGGTGGGGGCCAGCGGTGCCTTCAGCATCGGCCTCACCCCGCCACAAGTGGCAGGCGAGCAGTTGCAGGTGACGGCCACCGATGTCGCAGGCAACGCCTCCACGGCCGGCAGCGTCACCGCACCGATCGTGGACAACGGCGGCGACACCACACCGCCGGAGCCCGCTACCGAGCTGGCCATCAGTAACGATGGCCGCACAGTCTCCGGGCGCGGCGAAGCGGGCGCCACCGTGGAGGTGCGCAACGATCAGGGGCAGGTGCTGGTGAGCGGCACCGTTCAGCCCGATGGCAGCTTCAACGTGCAACTGCCAACCCCGGTAGTGGATGGCTCGTCCCTGCAAGTGACCCTGACCGATGCCGCCGGCAACGTCTCTACACCTAGCCCGCTGACGGCGCCCGACCAGGTAGCACCGCTGCAACCAACCGACCTGGTGCTGAGTAATGGTGACAGCCTGGTCGGTACTGCAGAAGTGGGCGCACGGATTGAGGTCAAAGATGCCTCGGGCAACCTGATCGGTAGCGCCATTGCCGAGCCGGATGGCAGCTTCAGCCTGACCCTCGACCCGCCACAGGCCAATGGCGAAACCTTGTCCATCACCGTGACCGATGCGGCAGGCAATACCTCGGTGCCGCTGAGTTACGTGGCCCCGGACATTACCGCACCGGCGATCGTCACTGACGTGCTGGCAGGCGATGGCAGCCTGGCCGTGTCTGGCCGTGGTGAGCCTGGTGCCACAGTCGAAGTGCGTGATGCCCAAGGCGCAGTCATCGGTACTGGCACCGTGGCGCCAAATGGCACCTTCGTGATTGACCTGGAGGCACCGCTGGCCGCAGGTGAGAACCTCGTGCTGGTGCAGACCGATGCCGCTGGCAATACCTCGGCAGGGGTCAGCGTGACCGTTGCCGATACACCGCTGCCCGAAAGCCCGAGCGGCGTGGTGGTGGCCGGTGACGGCTCCAGTGTTTCCGGTACCGCACCGGCAGATACGCAGGTGCAAGTGCGTGACGCGCAGGGCAATGTCCTGGGCAGCACCCAGGCCGGCCCGGATGGCAGCTTCACCATCGGCCTGACCCCCGCACAGGCCAACGGGGAAGCACTGGATGTCGTCGCGGTTGACGAAGCTGGCAACAGTTCGTTGCCGACCCAGATCACCGCGCCCGATATCACCCCGCCCAATGAAGCCAGTGAACTGCAACTGAGTGCCGATGGCGGCCTGCTCACCGGTCGCGGCGAACCGGGCACCACCGTGCAGGTCATCAGCGCCGACGGCACTGTGCTGGGCAACGCCCAGGTCGGTGCCGACGGTGTGATCAGCGTGGTCCTGGACCCAGCGCAGACCGACGGCCAGGAACTGGACGTGGTCCTGCGCGACCCCGCTGGCAACACCTCGACCGCCACCATCGTCGCGCCCGATACCGACGGCCCGCTGCAACCCTCCGGGCTGGCTATCGATACCGCTGGCATTCACCTTACCGGCCAGGGTCAAAGCGGCTCAATCGTCACCGTGCGTGACGCCGACGGCAATGTGCTGGGCACTGCCACCGTGGGCGGCGACGGCCGTTTCGACGTCACCCTCAACGCGCCACAACGCAATGGCGAAAGCCTGACCGTCGAAGCGACCGACAACCTGGGCAACAGCGCAGGGCCCGTGGACTTCACGGCACCCGACTCTACCCCGCCGCAAGTGGTCACCAACCCGGTCATCGACGGCACCGGTACCACGATCACCGGCAACGGCGAACCGGGCGCCACCGTAACCGTGCGCGGGCCGGATGGCAGCGTGCTGGGCAGCACGGTGGTCGGCGCTGGCGGCGCTTTCGAAATCACCCTCGACACGCCACAAGCCAACGGCCAGGCACTGACCGTGGAGCAACGCGACGCGGCCGGCAACCTGTCGGCGGCAGTCGACGTGTCGGCACCGGATACCCAGGCACCCGATAGCCCCACCGGTCTGGTCCTGGCTGGCGACGGCAGCAGCCTGAGCGGCAGCGGCGAGCCGGGTGCGCAGGTGACCGTGACCGGCACTGGCGGCACAGTACTGGGCACCGCAACGGTCCAGCCCGATGGCTCCTTCCAGGTGGCCATCGACCCGCCACAGCTCAATGGCCAGACGCTGTCTGTCACTCAGGCGGACAACAGCGGCAACGGCTCGCCCGCTGGCACCGTGACCGCACCTGACTTCGAGGCACCGCTGCCGGCGCAAGGGCTGGGCCTTGATCCTACCGGCACACTGCTCAGCGGGCAGGGCGAGGCAGGCAGCACGGTAGAGGTACGTGATGCCGCAGGCAACCTGCTAGGCACCATCCCGGTGAATGCAGACGGTACGTTCGAAGTGGCACTCTCCCCGGCCCAGACCAACGGTGAAGTGCTGTCGGTGGTGCTGATCGATGGCGGCGGCAATGCCTCGCCGTCGGCCACTTTCACCGCTGACGACAGTACCGCGCCAGCTGCGCCTGCCGGCCTCACGATCACCCCGGGCGGCAGTGCCATCCAGGGTACCGGTGAAGCTGGCGCCACGGTGGAAGTGAAGCTTGCCGACGGCACGTTGGTAGGCACCGTCGTCGTGCCCGCAGGCGGCAGCTTCACGGTCCCACTATCGCCCGCCCAGTTGGACGGCCAGGCCCTGGATGTGACGCTGACCGATGCGGCCGGCAACATTTCGCAGCCCAGCCAGATCCTTGCGCCTGACATCACGCCACCGGCACTGCCCACCGACGTTGCAGTCAGCAGCGATGGCACGGCTGTGACCGGTAACGCACCTGGCGCCAGTTCGGTGACCGTGAGCGATGGGGCCGGCAATGTGATCACTGTTGCGGTCAACCCGGATGGCAGTTTCAGCGTGCCGCTGGATACACCACAGAACAACGGCCAGACCGTAACCGTGGTAGTGACCGACGCAGCCGGCAACGACTCGGCGCCGGTCGCTGTCACCGCGCCGGACACGACCAACCCAGAACCGGCGACCGGGCTTACCGTAAGCCCGGATGGCAGCACGGTCGGCGGCACAGCCGAGCCTGGCAGCACAGTGGAAGTCCGCAACCCGGATGACACCGTGCGCGGCACTGTAACTACAGGGCCGGACGGCACCTTCGTGATCCCGGTCGCCCCACCGCTGGCATCAGGTGAAACCGTCGATGTGGTGGTGATCGACCCTGCCGGTAACGAATCGCCTGAAATACCACTGGCTGGCCCGACCGGTACCGAAGTGGCCACGCCTTCAGCCCTTGCCATCAGCGCCGACGGTTTCCTGCTGACCGGCCAGGGTACGGTCGGCTCGCTGATTACCGTAACCTCCGGGGGCACCACGCTGGGCAGCGCCACGGTCGGCAGCGACGGTACCTTCCGTGTGTTCCTCCAGAACGCCCAGCTCAACGCCCAGATCTTGCAGGTCAGTGCCAAGGCTACCGTCGATGGCCAGCCTTCGGTGCCGGCCATTATCGTGGCCAATGACACCACGGCACCGGACGCGCCGACGCAGGTAAACCTCAACGCCACCGGCAGTACGCTGACCGGCCAAGGCGAGGTGGGTGCAACTGTGCGCGTGACAGACCTACAAGGCACCTTGCTGGGGACTGCAACCGTCGCGAGCAATGGCCTGTTCAGCGTCAGCTTCTCGCCGGCCGTGGCCAATGGGCAGAACCTGATCGTCACCCAGGCTGATGCTGCAGGTAACGTTTCGCTCGCGGCCACCCTGCAAGCGCCTGACCTGCAGGCACCGCTGGCGGCCAGTAACCTCAGCCTCAACAGCGCAGCCACCGTGCTCAGCGGCCAGGGCGAAGCCGGTGCCAGCGTCACCGTGCGCGACGCCAGCGGCGCCATCCTGGCCACCGGCACCGTCAACCAGAGCGGCCAGTTCCAGATCACCCTGCCCAGCGCGCAGGTGACCGGTAGCCCGCTACAGGTCACCCTCAGTGATGCCGCGGGCAATGTGTCCGGCCCGGCCAGCCTGGCCACGCCAGACCACACGCCGCCAGCGGCCATCAGTAACCCGGTGCTGAGCCAGGACGGCCGGCAGCTTTCCGGCAGCGGTGAAGCGGGCGCCACGGTACAGGTACGCAACGCCGCCGGTGCCTTGCTCGGCTCCGCCACGGTGGGCGCTGACGGTCGCTTCACGGTGACATTCGACACGCCGCAAACCAACGGCCAGGTCATCGGCGTGACGCAAGTGGATGCCGCCAGCAACACCTCGCCGGCAATCAATGTGACAACCCCGGACCTGACCCCACCCGCGCCGCTGACCAACGTGGTGCTGAACAACAACGGCCTGACCCTGACCGGCCTGGGCGAAGCCGGTGCCACGGTCACCGTTCACGGCCAGGACGGGACCATCATCGGCACCGGCCTGGTGGCGGCCAATGGCAGCTTTACCCTCACCCTGAACAGCGCCCAGCTCAACGCCCAGCACCTGAGCGTTACGCAGACCGACGCGGGCAACAACACCTCCACCGCCGTGGCGGTCACCGCGCCGGACTTCACCCCGCCTACGGCACCGACAGCACTCGCGCTGTCCGGTACCGGGCTGCAACTGACCGGTAACGCCGAAGCCGGCAGCACCGTGACCGTGCGCGATGCCAGCGGCAACGTGCTGGGCACAGCGGTAGCCGGCAGCAACGGCACCTTCCAGGTCACCTTGAACAGTGCCCAGACCAATGGCCAGATGCTGCAGGTGACCGCCACCGACGCAGCCGGCAACGTGTCGCCGGCCGCACCTTACACTGCAGCCGACACCACGCCGCCGGCCGCCGTGACCAACCTGGCTGTCTCCGCCAATGGCGCCACCCTGACAGGCGATGGCGAAGCAGGCGCAACCGTGACCGTACGGGCGCCGGACGGTACCGTGCTGGGCAACGCTACAGTGGCCGCCGACGGTCACTTCAGCGTATCCCTGTCGCCGGCAGCGATCACAGGTGAAAGCCTGAGCGTGGTTCAGGCCGATGCCGCACAGAACGTCTCCCCTGCACAGAGCGTGACGGCGCCGGGTGCGCTGGCACCGGCCACACCGGACAACCTGATACTGGCCGCCGACGGCCTGTCAGTGACCGGCACCGCCGAGGCGGGTAGCACAATCAAAGTGTACGGCACCAACGGCGTATTGCTGGGCAGCAGCCCGGTCGCCAACGACGGCACGTTCACTGTCAATCTCGGCAGTGCGCAGGCCAATGGCGAAGTGCTGCAGGTCAGCGCAACGGGCCCCGATGGCAGCGTATCGCTACCCGCTACCCTGCAGGCACCCGACACCACGGCACCGCAACCACTGACCAACCTGGCGTTGTCCAGCGACGGCCTGGTACTCAGTGGCCGCGGTGAAGCAGGTGCCACCGTTACCGTGATTGGCGAAGGCGGTATCGACCTGGGCACTGCCGTGGTCGATGCCAATGGCAACTTCAATGTCAACCTGAACAGCGCGCAGATTAACGGCGAACAGCTCAGCGCCAGCCAGTCCGATGTGGCCGGCAACGAGTCCAACAGCGTCAGCCTGACAGCCCCTGACCGCGTCGCGCCGGATGCTGCCGGCAACCTGGCCTTCGCCGGGGGTGGCAGCTTGTTGAACGGTACCGGCGAAGCGGGTGCCGCCGTGCGTGTGCTCGCCGCCGATGGTTCGGTGCTGGGCAGCGCCACGGTGCGCGCCGACGGGACTTTCCAGGTCAACCTCGCATCGCCCCAGGCCAACGGCCAACAGGTGCAGGTGGTACTGACCGATGCGGCCGGCAACCAGTCTGCCGCCAGCGCCATCACCGCACCCGATACCACACCGCCATCGGCACCCGGCGAACTGGCCGTTTCCGGTGATGGTGTCACCCTCACCGGGCGTGGCGAAGTGGGCGCGCGGGTGACCGTGACCAACCCGGCAGGCGAGGAAATCGGCAGCGCCACCGTCGATGCCAGTGGCCACTTCACCATCACGCTGAGCCCGGCACTGGGCAACGCCGAGCTGCTCAGCTTCACCCAGGCCGATGCGGCCGGCAACGTGTCGGCAGTGGCAACCCTGCAAACCCCCGACTTCACCCCGCCCGACCCACTCACCCAAGTGGTGATCAACGCCGACGGCAGTGTGGTCAGCGGCCTGGGCGAGGCCGGCGCCACGGTAATCGTCAGTAACGCGGCCGGTACCGTACTGGGCACGGGTATCGTACTGGCTGATGGCAGCTTCAGCGTCGAACTGTCACCCGCACAAATCAACAACCAGACACTGTCGGTACTGCAGGCCGATCCACCCGGCAACGTCAGCCTGCCGGTCAACGTGCAAGCGCCGGACCTCACGCCGCCAGCGGCAGCAACCGAGCTGCGGCTCAATGCGGCAGGTGACGAGTTGGGCGGTGTCGGCGAAGTGGGCGCCACCGTGCGCGTGTACGTCGGTATCACGCAGGTGGGTACCGGCACAGTGGGCGTCGACGGGACCTTCATCGTCGAGCTGGATGCAGCGCAGCTCGATGGCCAGGTGCTGCAGGTCACCCTGACTGATGCAGCCGGCAACATCTCGCCAATCAGTTCGGTCACGGCGGTGGACACCACACCACCGGCCACCGTGGTCGCCACCATCAACGACAGCGGTACCCAGGTGATCGGTACTGCCGAAGCCGGCACCCGCGTCACGGTGGTCAACAACAACGGCGACCTGCTGGGCCAGGTAACGGTGGAGCCGGACGGCACCTTCGTCCTTGACTTGAACCGCCCGCAAATCAACGGCGAAACGCTGACCATCATCGCCCAGGACGCCACTGGCAACCCGTCGGTACCGCTGGCAGTGACTGCGCCAGACCTGACGCCACCGGTGCAGCCGACCGACCTGCTGCTCAACGCAGCCGGGACGTCGATGACGGGTACGGCCGAAGCCGGCAGCACCATCACGGTGCGCGGCCCGGACAACAACATCGTGGGCACGGTGGAAGTGGGTGAGAACGGCCAGTTCACTGTGCCGATCAGCCCGGCACAGAACAACGGCCAGTTGCTGACGGTGGTGTCCACCGATGATGCCGGCAACGCTTCGGTGGCTGTCCCTTACCAGACCAACGACACCTCGCCACCCGACCTGGTGACCAACCTGGCGATCAACAACACCTTCAACGTGCTGACTGGCAAGGGCGAAGCCAATGCCACGGTCACCGTCAGCCTCGACGGAGACGTGATCGGTACGGGCGTGGTGGATGCCGCTGGCAACTTCCAGATAACGCTGGTGCCAGCGGCGGGCTCGCTCGCCACCCTGGAAGTGACACAGTCCGACGGCATCAATACGTCTGCGGTCGCGACCTACCTCACACCCTTGATCGCACCACCCGTGCCGCCCACCGACGTGACCTTGGGCAGCGACGGCCTGACCCTGACAGGTAGTGCACCCAGCGGTGTGGGCATTCGCGTGTACGACGCTGCAGGCAACCTGATCGGTACAGGGGTCGCAAGCCTGAACGGCTCCTTCACCCTGACGCTGGACGCAGCCCAGCTCAATGGCGAACACATTTCGGTGACAGCGGTGGCGCTGATAGGCGGCGAATCGCAGCCGACCTTCCTGCAAGCGGCCGACATCACGCCACCGACCAACCCGGTGGTCACCAGCCTGTCTGTCAATGGCCTGGTGCTGACCGGCACGGGTGAAGCCGGTGCCACGGTGACAGTGCGTGATGCCGGCAACAACGTGCTCGGTACGGCGGTGGTGAATGGCGGTGGCGTGTTCACCGTCAACCTGAACGCCGCGCAGCTCAACGGCCAGGTACTGGGCGTGAGCCAAGCTGACACTGCAGGCAATGTGTCCGGCAGCACAAGCTACACCGCCGCAGACCTGCAGCCACCTGCAGCCCCCACCAACGTCGCCATCAACGGCACCGGTACCGTGCTTACCGGTAGCGGTGAGGCGGGCGCTACCATTACCGTCCAAGGCCCGAACGGCCAGGTGGGTACCGGTGTGGTACAAGCCAACGGCACCTTCAGCATTACCTTGACCTCGCCACAGAACGACGGGCAACTGCTGGTGGTACGCCAGGCCGATGCTGCCGGCAACCTGTCCGCCAGCACCAGCCTGAATGCGCCGGACACCACCCCGCCAGCCGCCCCGCTGGCCACCATCAACGCCAACGGCACCTCGGTCAGTGGTGCTGGCCAGGTCGGCAGCACGGTCACCGTGCGCAACAGCGCCGGTACCGTACTGGGTACCGCAACGGTGGGCAGCAACGGCCTGTTCGTGGTCAGCCTGACTGCGGCGCAGATCGACAACCAGGCGCTCAGCGTCACCCTCACCGACAGCGCCGGTAATGTGTCCCCAGGCACTGCGCTGACCGCACCGGACCTGACCCCGCCTGCGGCTGCTGGCAACCTGCTGTTCAGTGCCGACGGCGGTACCCTCACCGGTACTGGCGAAGTGGGTGCCACCGTCACCGTACGCAGCGCCGGCGGTACCGTGCTGCAGACCGCGACGGTGCAGGCGGACGGCACCTTCACCGTGACCCTGAGCCCGCCTCAGGACAACGGCCAGATCCTTTCGGTGACCCTCAGCGACCCGCGCGGCAACGTGTCGGGCAACGTCAACGTCACTGCACCGGATGTGGATGCCAACGCGCCGGTCATCGCCAGCGACAACCTGGCCACGGCCACAGTCAACCTGGCAGCGGTCAGCGCCACGAAGACCTACACCGACAGCTTCACCACGCTACTGTCGGGGTTCTCCAAGACCTACACCTGGACGGTGGCAGCAGGCACCACGGCCGACCCTACCCTCACACTGACCACCAACAGCGTGCTGGCATTGCTCAATAACACCAGCTTCACCCTGCAGGTGAAAGACGCCAGCGGCACCTGGGTGACCATCGCCACCGGTAACACTCAGGGCCTGCTCGACCTGATCGTGTTGCCAATCGGCTTGCAGGTGGACATCGGTGTGCTGCAAGCCGGTGATTACCGACTGACCGTGGGCAGTGGCGGCATCGGCCTGATCACCGAAGTGAGCACCACGCTGGACATCGTCTCCACCAGCCTGACCCAATTCACCGGCACCGGCATTGCCACCTCTGGCAACGTCATTACCGACGTGGGTACCGATGGCGCAGTGGATGCTCGTGGCCCGGACAGCGCCGCCGTGCTGCAAGTGCTCAAAGACGGCAGCTACGTCTCGGCCGGGACCGCCACGACGGTTCAAGGCCAGTACGGCACCCTGGTCATCCGTGCGGACGGCAGCTACACCTACACGCCGAACGGCAGCCCGAACAGTGTCGGCAAGGTGGACGTGTTCAGCTACCAACTGGTGCACCCTAACGGCCTGTCCGATGCCGCCAACCTGTACGTGCGCATCGACAGCCCGCAAGCCACGGAGGTCTGGAGCGACACCAACTACGGTGCACCGGCCACGGTGGTCGACGCAGTCAACGACGTAGGTACCAGCCAGGTCACCCTGGACAACCGCGTGGACACCAGCAGCAGTACGCTGGGCTCGCTGAACCTGCCAGTGATCGGTACCCGCCAGGCCACCTACACCACCACGGTTGCCGCCAATACCACGGCCGACCTGCAGGTGGTGGTCAACTCCACCAACCTGTTGAGCCTGCTCAACGGCACCACCATCGAGCTGCTCAAGCTCAACCCGGCCACCGGCCAGTACGTGCTGGTGCAGTCGGTGCCAGGTGGTTCGCTGGTCAGCATCCTGGGCGGCGGCGCCGGGTATACCTTCGAGAACCAGGGCGCCGGTACCTACCACGTACGTGTCACCGCCGGCGGCATTGGCTTGCTCAGCTCCATCACCACCAGCCTGAACACCACCACAACGTACCTGACCGAGTTCGTGGTCAGTGGCGCGACAGCCGCCACCGGCAACCTGCTGGCTGACGACAACGTCGGTTCGGCCCTGACCGTGCTGAGCGTGCTGACAGCGGCCAACACCTACACCATCCCGGGCTACAACGGGGTAAGCGTGGCCGGCACCTACGGCACGCTGCTGGTGCATGCCGACGGCAGCTACACCTACACCCTCAACGCAGGGCTCACCTCGGCGGTGGTAGGCCAGCACGACACCTTCACCTACGAGCTAAGCCACCCGAACGGCACGACCGACACCGCAACCCTCACCATCAACGTGGACAACGCCGCCGGCCTCACCGCCACCACATCGCTGCTGGCCGATACTGGCGACGAATCCGCGGCACTCGCCAGCCAAGCAGCAGCCTCCGATGTGATCGCCGGCACCGACGGCAACGACCACCTCGATGGCAGCCAGGGTGGCCACATTACCCTGCAGGGTGGTGCGGGTGACGACACGCTGGTGGTGGTCGACCAGAACTTCGCCAGCGTCGACGGTGGCTCGGGAACCGACACCCTGCTGTGGGGCGGCGGTGATGCCAGCATCGACCTGGGCAACCTGGCCGGGCGCGTACACGACATCGAAATCCTCGACCTCAACGACACCAGTTCGGTGGCGCTCACCCTCAACCTGGCAGATGTGGTGGCCATCACCGAAACCGCTACCGACACACTGATCATCAAGGGGGACGACAAAGACTCGGTTCACATGACGGACAACTGGACGCTGGTCGGGAACCAAACTGCCGACGGCATCGACTATAACCAGTACACGGCCCAGGAGGATCCAAGCCATCACCTGTGGGTACAGAACGGTATCCATGTGGTTTGAGGCCGCTGTAAACCCGTCGGGTGAATACCCGGCGGCATGGACGACCAGCAGTAAGGGAACTATGTGAAGCGAAGCAGTCCGCTGTCACCGCTGTTGCTGGGAGCCTTCGGGCTCCTGGCCCTGAACTTCCACCCGGTTGCCCAGGCAGCCGATGATATAGACCCCCACCTGCGCCAGATCGGGCCGTCGCTGCTACGCGATGCGCCCGAAGCGGTGCCCGCCCGGCCCCCCATCGGCATGGCCCCGGTCGCCAGTGGCGAACGGCTGAGCCTTACCGACGCGGTGCTGCAGGCAGCGCAATGGCACCCGAGCATCGCAGAGGCCATCGGCAACCTTTACAAGCAGGGCGAAGGCATCAACGTCGCCCGTGCGGGGTATTACCCACAGATTTCCGGCGGTATCCGCACCGGTTATGACACCGGCTATGGCGGCGACCGCAATAGCCAGGCCCTGAACCTGTCGCTCAAGCAAATGCTCTATGACTTCGGCAAGGTCGACAGCGCCGTCAACGCGGCCCAGGCGGCCGCCGCCCGGGCCCAGGCCAATATCCTGCTGGTGGTCGACGACCTGGCCCGCGACACAGCCTATGCCTGGATCGAAACCCGCCGCTACGAGCAACTGATGACGATTGCCCGCGACCAGATTCGCGGCGTGGGCGACATTGCCGGCATGGCGCGCCAGCGCAGCGACATGGGCGCCAGTACCCGTTCCGACGTGGTGCAGGCCGAGTCCCGCGTGGAAAGCGCCCGTGCCACCCTGGAAGAGTACCAGTCGCAGTACGAGCGCTGGCGCTCGACCCTGGCGGCGCTGATGGGCCGCGTTACCCCACCGGCACTGGCCGAAGGCTCACCCGCCGAGCTGGACCAGGCATGCAAGCGCCCTGCACAGGGTGATGACCGCCTGCCTGCCGTGCTGATGGCCCTGGCCCAGCGCGCACAGGGCCAGGCCGAGCTGGCCCAGGCCAAGGCGGAGGCCTACCCTACCCTGTCGTTGCAACCGCAGGTCAATCATTACCTGGACGACGACTACAACCGCGATAACGCACGGCTGGACCGCACCCAGGCGGGCATCTACCTGAACGTCGAAGTTCCCATCTACCAAGGGGGCTCCATCAGCGCCCGCACCCGCGCTGCCGGCCACGCGCTGACCGCTGCCGATTCCGCCGAAGACGCCGCACGCCTGCAGGCGCGTCGGGGCCTGGCCGAGGCCAAGGCGCAAACCTCCGGGCTGGGCCGCAGGCTGACCTCACTGGAGGCCCGCCAGGTCAGCATTCAGGAGGCACGCATGCTCTACGGGCGTCAGTACCTGGACCTAGGCACACGGCCACTGCTCGATCTGCTCAACGCCGAGCAGGAGATCTACCAGTCACGCTTCGAACTTGCCGGCACCCGCTCCGATCTGCTGCGCCTGGATGTCGACTGCCTGTACAACACCGGCGCCCTGCGCACGGCCTTTGGCCTTGAGGGGCGCAACCTGCAAGGTGTGGAGATCCAGCCATGAGTGATTCGATCGATGTGACCCTGCCCAACCAGGCGCCCGCGCCGGAGCAGGCCGCCGCCCACCGGCCAGACCTGGGCCCCTGGCTTGAGGTGATGTTGCAGGTGGCACACCACTACCGCCTGGACGTATCACCCCAGCGTATTCGCCTGGCCGCTGCGGAGGATGCCCGCCCGTTGAATGAAATCCTCCGCCACATGGCACGTCAGGCGGGGCTGGCATTGCGCTTCGTGCACTTCGATGCCAAGGGCCTGCGGCAATGGCGCACGCCGCTGGTGCTGGAGCTGGACGATGGGCAGCTGGCGGTGGTCGAGTCGGTGACCGAAGAGGACGACCTGGCAGTGGTGTTCGCCGGTGACCAGGGCCTGACTTCGCGTCTGCCCCGCGACACCCTGAAAGGCCGTATCAACCGCGTGGCCCTGCTGCGCCCGGCCCGGCCACTGCGCGATGTGCGCACCGACGACTACACCGCGCCTTACGACCGCCACTGGTTCGCCCGCATCGTACTGCGTGACCTGCGTCCTTATGGGCAGGTGATGGTCGCGTCACTGGTGGCCAACGTGCTGGCGCTGGCCGGCGTGCTGTTCTCGATGCAGGTGTACGACCGAGTGATACCGGCTGAATCCCTGCCCACCCTCTACGTCCTGTTTGGCGGTGTGGTGTTGGCACTGGTGTTCGACTTCAGCATGCGCCTGCTGCGGCTAAAGGTGACCGATCTGCTCGGCAAGCGCGCCGACCTGCGGGTGAGCGACCTGGTCTACGGCCATGCCCTGCGCCTGCGCAACTCGGTGCGGCCGAAGTCCACCGGCTCGTTCATCTCGCAGTTGCGCGAGCTGGAGTCGATCCGCGACCTGATCACGTCCAGCACCGCCACGGTGCTGGCCGACCTGCCGTTCTTCCTGCTGTTCCTGTTCGTGTTCTGGCTGATCGGCGGCGTACTGGTGTTCATCCCGCTGGTCGCGCTGCTGGCCATGGTGTTACCCGGGTTGCTTGCACAACGGCGCCTGGCACGGTTGGCCAATGCCTCGATGCGTGAGTCGGCACTGCGCAACGCCATGCTGGTGGAAAGTATCCAAGGCCTGGACGAGATCAAGGCACTGCAGGCAGAGGCACGCTTCGAACGGCAGTGGAACCAGTACAACGCAGCCTGCGCGCACACCAACCTGCGCCTGCGCACCCTCACCAACGGCCTGGTGACCTGGACGCAGAACGTGCAGGGTGCCGTGTTTGCCGTGGTCATCGTGATCGGCGCACCCATGGTCATCGCCGGCGACCTCACCACGGGTAGCCTGGTGGCGGCATCCATGCTTTCGTCGCGGATGATGGCACCGCTCGCCCAGCTGACCCATGTGCTGACCCGCTGGCAGCAGGCCAAGGTAGCGCTGCAAGGCCTGGACAAGCTGATGCAGTCGCCAGTCGACCACCCCGAAGGCGAAGCCCGCGTGCACCTGCCAGCCATTCACGGCGAGTACCGCCTGCGCCAGGCCAACTTCCGCTACAGCGAAGACTACCCGCCAGTGCTGAACATTGGCCGGCTGGACATCCAGCCGGGCGAGCGCATTGCCGTGCTGGGCCGCAACGGCGCCGGCAAATCAACCTTGCTGCAGGCGCTGGGTGGGGCCATGGACCTGGTACAGGGCGAGATCAGCCTGGACGGCATCGCCATGGCCCACCTCGACCCTGCTGACCTGCGCCGTGACGTCGGTCTGCTGCCGCAGTACGCGAGGCTGTTCCACGGCACCCTGCGGGAAAACCTCACCCTCGGCGCCGGCCAGGCCAGCGACCAGGAACTGGTGGCCGCGCTGGCCGCCACTGGCGCACTGGACTTCGTCCGCCGCCTGCCCAAGGGCATGGACCACTTGATCCTCGAAGGAGGCCTGGGCTTGTCTGGCGGCCAGCGCCAAGCCCTGGTGCTGTCGCGCCTGCTGGTACGCCAGCCGCAGGTGCTGCTGCTGGACGAGCCGACCGCGTCGCTGGACGACATGACCGAGCGCAAGCTGCTGGATAACCTGGAGCGCTTCTGTCAGGGCCGTACACTGGTGATCGCAACCCACCGACTGAGTGTTCTGCAGCGGGTCGACCGCATCCTGGTGCTGGACGCCGGGCGCATCGTCATCGATGACGCGCGCGATGCCGCCCTGGCCAAACTGCAAGGAGCCCAGGCATGAGCAACCATGAACTCCCGGCCTCCTACCTGGACGGGCAGGACGACCAGGCGGTATTCCGCGCCGGCCGCATCATCACCCTCTGCGCGCTGATGCTGGCGGCGTTCCTGGCCTGGGCCGCCTGGTTCGAGGTGACCGAGGTATCCACCGGCACAGGCAAGGTCATTCCAAGTTCGCGAGAGCAGGTCATCCAGTCGTTCGAGGGCGGTATCGTCGCGCAGATGAGCGTGGCCGAAGGCGACCTGGTCGAGCGCGGCCAGGTGCTGGCCCAGCTCGACCCGACCAAGACGGCCTCCAGTGTGGGTGAAAGCGAGGCCAAGTACCGGGCTGCCAAAGCCAGTCAGGCTCGCCTGCAGGCAGAGGTGACCGGCAAGCCCCTGACCTTCCCGGAAAGCCTGCGCGACTCTCCTGACCTGATCGATGCCGAAACCGCGTTGTACCAGACCCGCCGCCGCGGCCTGGAACAGACCCTGGCGGGTATTCAGGACTCGTTGCAGCTGGTGCGCAGCGAGCTGAAAATCACCGAGAACCTGGCAAAGATGGGTGCCTCCAGCCGGGTTGAAGTGATCCGCCTGAACCGCCAGCGTTCCGAGCTGGAACTCAAAGCCAACGAGGCGCGCTCAGACTATCTGGTGCGCGCCCGGGAAGAACTGGCCAAGGCCAGCGCCGAAGCGGACGCCCTGTCGGAAGTGATCCGTGGGCGCAGCGACTCGCTCACCCGCCTGACCCTGCGCTCGCCGGTGCGCGGCATCGTGAAGGACATCGAGGTCAACACCCTGGGTGGCGTGGTGCAGCCCGGTGGCCAGGTGATGAAGATCGTGCCGATGGACGAACGCCTGCTGATCGAAACCCGCATCGCGCCACGGGACATCGCCTTCATTCACCCCGACCAGGCGGCCAAGGTCAAGATCAGTGCCTATGACTATTCGGTCTATGGTGGGCTGGACGGCAAGGTGGTGGGCATCTCGCCGGATACCCTGCAGGACGAGGTCAAACCGGAAATCTACTACTACCGCGTGTTCATCCGCACCGAACAGGACAGCTTGCAAAACAAGGCCGGCAAGCGTTTTGCGATCGTGCCAGGGATGATTGCCACGGTGGATATCCGAACGGGCGAGAAAACCATCCTCGATTACCTGATCAAGCCGCTGAACCGGGCCAAGGAGGCCCTGCGTGAACGCTGATCCAGGCGTTTAAACACCTCCCCCTGTGGGCGTGGACATGCCCGCGAACACCGGCGAAAGCCGGTGCCATGTACCGCGTCGCACGCTTCGCGGGCATGCCCGCTCCCACAAGTCCACCCTAGCACTCTTGGGTAGTGGGCATCTCGCCGGACACCCTGGCCAGAAACCATCCTGGGTTACCTGTTCAAGCCGCTGAACCGAGCATTTACACACATCCCTGNAACACCGGCGAAGCCGGTGCCATGTACCGCGTGGCATGCCCGCTTCCACAAGGGTCCCTAGCCCTCCTGGGTTCTGTGCAAAATGCCTAAAGCCCAACCCAAACAGGCCGATAACCGGTTATCCCCTGCTCCTCACCGAAGGTCACCATGGCCACGCAAAATGCCCGCGCGGATTCGCTATCCCTGCTGCTGTTCACCCTGCGCAGCGGCAAGCTGATGGCAATCAACCTGCTCAAGGTCAGCGAGATCATCCCCTGCCCGCCGCTGACCAAGCTGCCCGAGTCACACCCCCACGTAAAAGGTGTGGCAACCCTGCGGGGCCACTCGCTGTCGGTCATCGACTTGTCTCGCGCCATTGGCGAACAGCCACTGGTCGACCCGCAGGGTGGCTGCCTGATCGTTACAGAGATCAGCCGCTCGCGCCAAGGCCTGCATGTACAGGCAGTCAGCCGCATCGTGCATTGCCTGAGCACCGACATCAAACCGCCGCCCTACGCCTCGGGCACCCGCTCGTTCATCACCGGTGTGACGCGCGTGGACAACACTCTGGTGCAGGTGCTGGACATCGAAAAAGTCATACACGCCATCGCCCCGCCCGTCGCCGAACCAGCGCACGGCACCTTGAACGAAGAAGACGCCAGCCTGCTGGCCGCCGCCAACATCCTGGTGGTGGACGACAGCCAGGTGGCCCTGCAGCAGTCAGTGCACACCCTGCGCAACCTCGGTATCGAATGCCACACCGCGCGCAGCGCCAAAGACGCCATCAACGTGCTGCTGGAGCTGCAAGGCACCGCGCAGGAGATCAACATCATCGTCTCCGACATCGAAATGAGCGAAATGGACGGCTACGCCTTCACCCGCACGCTGCGTGAAACCCCCGACTTCCAGCACCTGTACGTGCTGCTGCACACCTCGCTGGACAGTGCCATGAGCAGTGAAAAGGCGACCCAGGCCGGGGCCAATGCCATCCTTACCAAGTTCTCCTCGCCAGAGCTGACCGATTGTCTGGTGGTGGCTGCGCGTACCGTGGTGTTCGCCGAGCACTGATATATTCAGCGACAAACTCCCCGGCTTGCCGCCGGGGGTGACTCGGGCATAATTCGCGCCCCTCGCAAGAAAATTGCCGGAATCGCGTATGAAGCTTCTCTGCTCTACCTTGATCAGCTGCGCCCTCTTCAGCGGTATTGCCCAGGCCTCCAGTAGCCAGGCCTGGAACGAGCAGCGCCAGCAGATGCTCAAGGCTTGCCTGACCGCCAGCCAGTTCAAGGACGCCCATGCCCGCGGCAAGCCCGCCGAGTTTGATGACCAGGTCGGCATGAGTGCCCTGCTGATCGAAGGCGTCTACCCACAGAAGCACATGCAGCAGCGCACCGGCACCGAATTGTGCCTGTACGACCGCCAGCACCAGCGTGCTTTCGTCAGTGAATGGAGCCCGGAAGCCAAGTGACCGACCGCTTACGTTTCGGCTGTACCGGCTGCGGCAAATGCTGCACCGGCCACCATGTGCCACTGACGCTGGCCGAAGCGCGTCGCTGGGCGGACGATGCCGGCCAGGTGGTGGTACTGATCGAGGCCTTCGTCGTGGACGGCCCCGGCATGCCGCTGGAGCAGCGTGACCATGTGCTGCGACGCTCCCATCCAGTGCATTGCGGCAAGGGCGAGGCACGCGTCTCGGTGACCTTTGCTGCATTCAACCCCGGACGCTGCCGTAACCTCGACGCCAACGACCTCTGCACCATCTATGAGCAGCGCCCGCTGGTGTGTCGCATCTATCCGGTAGAAATCAACCCGCATATCCCGCTGCGGCCAGACAGCAAAGACTGCCCGCCTGAGGCCTGGCAACAGGGGCCGGAGCTGATTCATGGCGCGCAACTGGTCGATGTGGAACTGCAGGCACTGGTACAGGCTTCGCGCCAGGCCGACCGCGATGACATTGCCGCCAAGGTGGCGGTGTGCCAGGCATTGGGCATGACGACCAGTGCGCTCAAGGGGAATGGGTTTACCGCCTACTTGCCGGATATGGGGGCCTTTGCTGCGGCACTGGCGCAGGTACAGGGGAATGAAGCGGCACAGTGGACCTTGCATGTGCAGGATGAAGCGCTGACGGCAAGCTTGCAGGCACTGGGTTTGCGCACAACCCATCAAACCCCGGTTTATTACGCCTTTATCGGTTTCTAGCCTGACCATTTTGCCCAAGGCGGCACCCTGTGCAGGTGCTCTAGCACGGGACTTTCGCCGAAAGTCCTATTGATTCTTGCAAGGATCGTTACCTTTTGCGCAACAGTGCTTATCGCACTTCGCTCTGTTTCGAGTGCACTGAAAGGACTAACTTTACCCCTGTCCTCATTAGCACTTGCACCGCAAGAAGGTAGTTTCAAATGTCCAACAGTATGGGTATTGCCAGCGTCTTCGTCCTGTCTTCCCTGTTGTTGTCGCCCCTGGCCATGGCCGAAGAATCCCCGGCTTTCGTTACCCGTAATGCAGCGTTCGCGGCGGTCCATCAAGAGGCCCGTGAGGCTGTTGCCGCAAACAAGGCAGATACCGCAAAAGACGCGAAACAGACAGCTTCCAAAGTGACCGTCGATGCCAATGCCGACAGCTGATCAAACGCTGTCGCTGTTCCTTCTTTCCCTTGGCTACGCCATGGGCACCTCCGGTGCCGATATGTTAGCCTTTTAAAGCCGCTGCCGATCAGCGGCTTTTTTTATGGTGCGCCAGGCATGGCGCGTTGCGCGATAGCGCAACCAGCTTGGCTGTGGTGGCCTCGCTGGTGACTTGGGGGTGAAAGTCCTCTACACACCCGGCAAGGGGAAGTGTTAGCCAGAGGCAAGGGTGTCGTGGGCGACTACGAATCTGAAGGAAGCCCGAGGCAAAATGCTGGCCTGACGAACAGGAAGCGGATCAGGCGGCGCAGCGGGGCAAGACGGCCATAATCGTCAAAGCCCAATACTTGCACGGAACGCTGCGACGTAAATCCGACAGGCATAAGCAGGAAGGTCACGCGAATTACCCTGGGAGATCTGTACGCTTGCCTTGGTGCTACCGAGCGTCGAGAGGCGACGGGATGAGCGTGCAGAAGTCAGCCGAGGCCGTAGTAAGTGGCGGTTAACCGCGTCACCAAGGGCCGAACAGGTTATGCCGCCAGTAGGCGTCACTGTCTCGTTGGTAGCCGCAATGCAGAAATTTCCTAAAACGGAATCTGTCACTCCGAATCCCGGCCAGAAGCCGAGGATGATGCCTGACAGCGCAAAGGTATCGACGGCGTCATCGGCGTGGACGAACGCAGAGCCGGACACGCTGATGGAGCGGGTGCTCGCACCGGCCAACCTCAGACGTGCGTATAAGCGCGTAGTCAGCAATAAGGGAGCGCCGGGTGCCGATGGCATGACGGTCGCCGACCTTGCAGGCTATGTGAATCAGTATTGGCCAATCCTCAAAGGCAGATTGCTGGCCGGTGAATACCATCCCCAAGCCGTACGTGCGGTTGAAATTCTCAAGCCGCAGGGCGGCACGCGGCAACTGGGAATTCCCAGCGTCGTGGATCGCCTGATCCAGCAGGCATTGCTGCAACAACTCACGCCATTCTTCGATCCTTTGTTCTCGGATTTTAGCTACGGCTTCCGTCCGGGCAGGAGCGCGCATCAAGCTGTCGAGATGGCCCGTGCCCATGTGGCATCGGGGCACCGGTGGTGCGTGGAAGTCGATCTGGAGAAGTTTTTTGATCGGGTCAACCACGACATCCTCATGGCCTGTATCGAGCGCCGGGTCAAAGATAAGTGCGTACTTAGGCTTATCCGTCGCTACCTTGAAGCGGGAGTCATGTCAGGCGGTGTCGTCAGTCCACGGCAGGAAGGGACGCCGCAAGGCGGCCCGCTCTCGCCGCTGCTGTCGAATATCCTGCTCGATGAATTTGACCGCGAACTGGAGCGGCGGGGCCATCGCTTCGTGCGCTATGCCGATGACGCGAACATTTATGTGCGCAGTCCTCGGGCTGGCGAACGGGTACTGGCTAGTGTCGAGCGCTTCCTGAGTCAACGTTTGAAACTGACGGTGAATCAGAAGAAGAGTCGAGTCGCGAGAGCCTGGAAGTGTGATTACTTGGGTTATGGGATGAGCTGGCATCAGCAGCCAAGGTTGCGGGTGGCAACGGTGAGCCTGAGTCGCCTGCGCGACCGGCTCGCAGAGCTGCTATGCGGCGCGCGGGGCCGCAAGATGGCAAACACCATCGAGCGGATAAACCCCGTACTACGAGGTTGGGCGGGTTACTTCAAGCTCAGCCAGAGCAAGCGGCCACTTGAGGAGCTGGATGGCTGGATCAGGCACAAACTCCGCTGTGCCATTTGGCGCCAATGGAAACAGCCCTCTACGAGGGCGCGCAACCTGATGCGTCTGGGCTTAAGCGAGGAGCGTGCCTGTAAATCGGCCTATAACGGCCGAGGCCCATGGTGGAACTCGGGGGCGCCACATATGAATCAGGCGCTGCCGAAGAAACTATGGGATCGACTCGGACTGGTCTCGATACTGGATACGATCAACCGGCTTAGCCGCATAGCTTGAACCGCCGTGTACGGAACCGTACGCACGGTGGTGTGAGAGGACGGCGGGTGTGAACCCGCCTCCTACTCAAT